>JAZKSP010000115.1:0-4714 GCA_036626005.1 Thermoplasmatota archaeon
ATGAACTGAAAAGTCGGGCCTTTTCTGAATTCACTGATGAAGACGGAGTCGGTAAAGAGAGCTACGACGCCTACAGTTCTCATGGGACGATCAAATTCAGCGGAATGGCATCCGAGCTAGGTATCTTGCCGACTAGGTACTGGGAATCCGGCTCATTCGAGGAAGCGGAAAAACTCAGCAGCTACCATTGGGAAGATGATATCAGCGACAATAACGGATGTCATAGATGTCCGTGCAGGTGTGGACAGGTATACAGAGACATAGTCGATATAGAATATGAGACCTCCTTTGCTTTGGGTTCGAATCTAGCATTAGGTGATATAGAGGAGGTAGCTAAAGCCAACCAGTTATGTGACGACCTGGGTATGGACACGCTAAGCGCTGGTAATTCTCTCGGTTTTTTGATGAGGTTGAGCGAAGAGGGAGAGATCGATGAGGATATCGAGTTCGGTGACGCAGGAAAAGTGAAAGAGCTGATCAGGAAGATCGCTTATAGAGAAGGTCTCGGCGATGTCGTCGCTGAAGGAGTGAAAAGGATAGGTGAAGAATTTGATAGGGAGGATATCGCAGTCCATGTTAATGGGATGAGTCCACCGGCTTATGACCCCCGGGCATTGAAAGGTATGGGTCTTGGTTTTTACACCTCTACAAGAGGAGCCTGTCATCTACGGTCCGACTGTGACGGGATCGAACTTGGAGGAGGTAAAACTACCGATGAGAAGGGACGATGGTCGACTATTGAAAAAGATAGAAAAGCTGTAGATGGAAAGGAATACGTAGCGTGGAGAGAAAATTACGTGACACTACATGATACACTAGGCTCATGTAAATTGACCGGAAGAGACGTCTATTCTCCCGAGCTGATGAGTGAATTTATCGAGGCACATCTAGGTATCGATATGACAGCAGAGGAGGTCTACAGGACTGGTGAACGGATCTACAATCTAGAGAGACTTTATGGATTGAACCAAGACCCCGGATTGAAGAAAAGGATCCACGTTCCAGAACAGTTCTCTAGTCCGAGTCCTGTTGAAGACCTTGGCGGAGCGAAACTGACGAAAGAACAGGTGGAAAAGATGCTGAGCGACTACTACAAAGAAAGGGGCTGGGATAAGGATGGAACTCCGACCGAAGAGAAACTAGAAGAACTCGATATAGATATCTGATAATCTAAGTACTTGAAAACGGGAATTAGGAAATTTAGATATAGAGTCACCACAATATTAAATAATGATAGTTTGATTTACGTATCGAGTGAGACGATGAAAGGAATAGAGAAGTTGGTAGATAAAGCAAAAAGACTCAAAGATAGGGGTTTGATGGAGAAAGAGATAGCTGATGAACTTAACGTTTCACCTGATACAGTCACTTGGCTTCTTACACGGGATATCGAAGAGAAGCAGCCTCCGATAGATGTTAAGATAGGTTGGAGATCGATAGGCGTTTACGGTAGAAGGATAGGGCTTTTGGCAAGTTTGTTCTCCGATATAATACTTGAAGAAATGGAAAATATGGATGCCGACGTTGATACCGTTGTCGGTCTTGCTGTGAACGGTATTCCCGCAGCGGTACTGGTATCTGAGCAGTTAGATAGAGAACTAGCGATATACAGGCCGCCGACTGAAAATAGAGGTCAGGGAGGAGGTACACTCGCTTCCAATTATGCAGGTGTCGAAGGAAAGAATATCGTTATCGTCGACGATGTCATCAATACTGGGGAAACGATGAAAGGCGCAGTAAAAGATTTAGAAGAAGAAGGAGCAAATGTCAAATTGTGCACTGTCACAGTTAACAAAAATGGCAGAGACGATGTTCTCGGCGTACCTCTAAGGGCGCTGATAAGAGCGCGCTTGATAGGTTAAAGGTCATAGTATGCATTGGGTTGATGCCGAAACAGAAGAGATTGAATCGGAAA
Organism: Thermoplasmatota archaeon; assembly: GCA_036626005.1. Classification (GTDB taxonomy): domain Archaea; phylum Thermoplasmatota; class Thermoplasmata; order Halarchaeoplasmatales; family Halarchaeoplasmataceae; genus Natronoplasma. The sequence continues at coordinate 1,916 of JAZKSP010000115.1, forward strand.
GTCCATTGGTAGCTACCGGTGAGGCTCCTTCCGGTCCTCTACACCTTGGACACATCAGGGAGATCTTAACAGGAGAAGTCATCGCAAGAGTTTCTTCAGGTGATCTGGTATTGATAGTTGATTCTCTCGACCCTCTACGGAGATCTTATCCATTTTTAGATGATTCTTATGAAGATCATATAGGTAAACCACTAAGTGAAATACCCTGTCCCTGCAAAGACCATGATAACTATGCCGAACATTTTATGGAACCTTTCCTTGAATCTTTAGAGGAACTAGGTGTAGATTTAGAGATCTTATACGCGCACGAGATGTACGCTGAAGGAGAATATGAAGACTCTATACGTCTTATATTAGAGCAAAAAGATAAGGTAGCAGAGATAATCGAAGAAGAAACGGGAAGGGAATTAGACGATGATTGGTACCCTTATAATCCTATCTGCTCAGAGTGCAACACTATAGGGGAGGTAAGTATAACCGGTTTTGACGATCCCTATGTAAAGTACGAGTGCGAGTGCGGTCATGAAGGTGAAGCTGACATAAGAAAGGACGACGGTAAATTACCTTGGAGGTGTGATTGGCCCGCAAGGTGGTGGATCCTTGGTATAGATTGTGAACCGTTCGGTAAAGATCTTTCTGCCTCTGGCGGTTGTTGGGATACCGGTAAAAGGATAATAGAAGAAATATTCGATACGGAGGCACCCCATCCCGTAGTTTACGAATGGATTCAATTGAAAGGGGAAGGACCGATGTCCTCTTCCTCTGGAGTATCTATAAAAACCGAAGAGATGCTTCAGATGGTGTCTCCAGAAGTTCTAAGATTTCTGATAATGAACAGTAAACCGAAAACCCATATAGATTTCGACCCGGAATTGGGCCTTCTTGATCTGGTTGACAAGTACGACGAATGTGAACAAGCCTACTTTGAAGAAGAAGACGAGGAGATGGCCAGGACCTACGAATTGTCACAGGTAGGAAGTGTGCCTTCGAAAAAACCCCAACGTATACCTTACAGGCATCTGGTCAATCTGGTACAGATCTACGAGGAACTGGAGAAGATATGGTCTGTAGCTCAACAGACTGGGCAGATCAAAGAGGATCGGTCCGAGGACTATGAACGCTTCAAAAACAGAGCGGATAGAGTAGGATATTGGCTGGAGAATTATGCCCCGGATATGGTTAAATTCTCATTGAAAAATGAACTCCCAGACGTTGACCTGAGTGAGAAAGAAGAAAGCTTCCTAGCCTCATATCTCGAAAAGATAGAAGATACTGAGTGGAATTCTGATCCTCTGCACAAACTGGTCCACGATACGGCAGAAGAGATCGAAATATCGAAAGGGAAGGCTTTCCGTTCATTCTACAAGATACTGCTAGGAGAAGATAAAGGTCCAAGACTCGGGCGATTCTTGAGCCAATTGAATGAAGAATTCGTTAAAAAAAGAATAAGAGAAGCCGTCTGAGCCTCTAGATAAACATGCCTCTAGCCGTTAGAGGGCTGGAGTAACCTGATATCTAGTCAAGGGGGTTTCCCTCTTCAAGATTGAAGATTTATGATAGCTTCAGCAGGCTCCCCATCGACTTCCTCGAGAGCTTTTTCCGCCTCTTCTTTAGAGACTCCTGCTCTTTCAGAGACCATCTCAATGTCTTCATCTGGTATGAGAACTTCGCCTTCTGGTGCCTCTTCTCTAGGCTCTCCGATAACTTGGAACATGTGCTGTCCTTTCATGTCCATCTCCACCACTTGAGGACTATCGAAGACCAACTTCTTCTTATCAGTCTCGATTATTACTTTAGTGGCGTCGAGGTCGTTGCTTTCGAGCCCCATCTTCTTCATCATGCGTTTCATCTGTCCGGAATTTCCACCGCCTGGCATCATATTATCTAGTTTACTACTGCATGATAGTTATAAAATGCTTTCGGAGAAAAAAGGAGTTGCCTGAAACACTCAAAAAAGATATATTTGTAGACGTTATTTTACAATCGATAATCTATGTTAGTGAAAGGACCTGCTTCCCCATTACTGTGCAACAAAATGGCAAACCAGACCGGTGTAGAAACGGTAGAAGTACAAACGAAAGTCTTTCCAGATGGAGAAAGGTACGTTAAGGTCGAAGGTGATATCAAAGGCAAAGACTGTACACTAGTTCAAACAACTTATCCAAATGAGCATTTGCTCGAACTTTTCATGATACAGAACGCGTTGAATGAACACGGGGCGGAAACTATCAGAGTGATCGTTCCCTACTATTCTTATGGAAGACAAGATGAGATCTTCGAAAAGGGAGAAGCTATCAGTGCAAAAGCTTTTGCAGAAAGGATAAGCATAGAGGCAGATGAATTTTACAGTCTGGATCTTCATTCTGAAAAGATAATCGATTTCTTCGACATCCCCGCTGACAACCTCTCTGCGATGGGTAGGCTCGCTGAGTACTCAGTTGAGAAAAAGAATCCTGACTTATTGATAGCACCCGATGAAGGCGCTAAAGACATGGTGAAGAAGGCAGCTACAAATGTAGGTCTCAAGTGGGATTACTTGGAGAAAACCCGTATCGATGCTAACACGGTAGAGATAAAGCCAAAAAATATAGACGTAGAGGATAAGTCTGTGGTGATACTCGACGATATCATCGCCACTGGAGGGACGATGACTGAGGCTGCAAGACAATTAAAAGAGTCTGGTGCAGAAGAAGTTCACGCAGGATGTACTCACGGTCTTTTCGCCGGAGATGCTGAGGAAAAACTTGGGTCTGCATGTGATTCATTCTTCTGTACGGACACGATCGAACAGGAAAAAAG
>JAZKSP010000116.1:0-4670 GCA_036626005.1 Thermoplasmatota archaeon
AATCTTTCACCATCGATATCGACTACGATCTTATTTTCTTTCCATTCTATTTCTTCGTACTTTCCTTCATCCCACAGTTCTACTTCACCGGCACCATACTCACCTTCCTCTATTTCACCTTCAAAATCGGCATAATCTAAAGGATGGTCTTCTGTTTCTATCGCTAACCTTTTATCAGATGTATCCTCGGACGGTCCTTTTGGTATCGCCCAACTCTTCAAAACGCCATCTTTTTCCAAGCGGAGATCATAATGTAAGGAAGTCGCGTCGTGTTTTTGTATGGCGTAAATACTTCTTTCTGAGTTTGTATTTTTAGACGAAGCCATATCAGGTTCACCTCTTATCCTCTTTTATAATAGAATTTATTCCTATTTTTCATCTGAAACTTTACTCTCTTGGAGTTCGTCTACCATTTCTTTGATCAGACTTATCACTTCTTCTATGTAGTCCTCCGCCCTCTTTTTGGCTATCACATTTGCTTTCTCTTCGCCGTTTTCAGCAATCAGATCGGGGCTCGGTGCGATCTCAAGTTGTTTTCTTTCATTTAATTCAGCAAAAACGATCTTTGGATCTTTGTTTATATAATCTAAAGCAATATCTAACACTAGTTCTTTCCGATTATCGGGGTCATCAAAATAATTCTTACTATCCATCTCATCAGGTAGATTCTCGAATTTTTCTGCGATCTTCTCAGTGATCTCGTTTTGTTCCGATTCCGATAGCATCTTTTCCCAGTTTTTGTTTTTACTCATTCTCCCTTCTATCTAGTATATTATAATCAAATTAAAAAAACTTTGTCGAAGATTTGTTCTTTTTCTAGAAAAATAACAATATACCTATTTAAAAAATCTGATGGTAGAAAGAGTCAAAGCGATCGAACTTAAGAAAAATTTATTTATTGAATTTATAAAGGTTTAAGAGAAGGTCCTTTTGGAGAGGATTTTACTAGACAAGTACGGCTCTACGTCTTATATCTCCCTCATAAAAACCTCTTCAGAATCCCTTGATGATCTATGAAGTCCCTTCTCGAATATTTGCGTCCCTAAAAGCCCATCAGATCAGATATTCTCCGTCTTCGATGACCTTTTCATCGTCCAACCAAACGTTGGTCTTTGTGAGGATCATATCTAGGTGTTCTGGACAGCTCCAATCGGCATCCGTATCCAAACCTAGTGGGTCACCGAAAGCGATATGTACTCCAGGGTATTTCTCGTCCAGGAGCGAATTGTTTGTGAAACCATCGAGGAATATATTGGTTCCCATACCGAACTCACCGACTATCGAGGTGCACTCGTTTCGAGATAGATAATCTCTCAGCTCTTCTTCCAGTTCTTTGTTCTCACATCGGACCTCGGTAGCGCGGGGTTTTCCGTTGTTTTCCACCTCGATGATCACAGGTGTTTGTTCCAGGTCTTCATGCCCATACGTGTTGGGGAAATGATCGCCGATCATACCGTCTACAACCAGCTTTCCCTCCATCGTGGCAGGAACGGTGTATATCTCTCCGTCGGGAAGATTACCCCAGTAGCCCTTCTCATGGTATACGCCGGTGGAAGGGACCCATTTGTATCTATCTGAAAAGGTCGTCTTTATATCAGTTCCCTGATCATTCTTGATCCTGATGGTCTCAGTATCTACAAGTTTTTCTCTCAATTTTTCCGTGAACTCTTTTATTTCCTGATAATCCCCTGTCATCCCCTGGTTCATAACATCTTCAGTCACGTTGACCATGTGACCGTGTCTACCTCCATCTACTGCAGTCTTTATGAAGGGCATCCTCAAGGATTCTAATTCCCCGTCATATGATTTAGCTGTCCAAAAAGTCACATCTGCACAGTCAGCCTGCTGCTCTATCTGGTCAGGAAAATAAGAGAGGGGCCTATCTCCGTATGAGTTAAGGTTGAAAAATTTGACATCGTCAGTTATATTCCGGGCAGCGTTTTTCAGTTTTTTCCCAATCTTAGCAGTGTTAGAATCAGAAAGGATAACGACCTTTTCATCAGGGTTAACGTCCATACAGTTCTTTACAGCGGTTTTCGCACCTTCTTTTAGACTCATAGATTACACCTAGTTTACTTATTGTTTATACTTGTACGAACTTGCAAAGGTTTTGGGGTCGGCATATATATAATTTTTGATAGCATTGGCTTTCATCCTAAGGCGATTATAATTATCTAATTAAAACATTTTGGGATGAAGCCGGGAACATCCTTGATTCAAGAGGCTTACGAGACATCTTAATCTATGAACTTCGAAGATATCCAAAGGAAAGACCCTATCCCCGTCGCCACTCCGATCGAACCTGAGATTAGAAAAACTGTCGAGAAGTCATAATACGACATTATCACACCTAGCACTACGGGAGCTGTCATCTGACCCGCGTACTTGGCGATATTGTTTACAGAAGCTACACCTCCCAATCTGCCCGCGGGAGCGACTTCGGTAACGAGTGTGTTTATCTGGGGCTGGTAAAAACCTCTCCCTAACCCAAATATCAACAAGGAGAAAGCGATCCACAGAAGTATTCCATTTATCGGAAGGAGGAGAAAACCGAATCCGGAGATCAGAAAACCGATGCCCACAAGGTACGTTTTGTGCGTTAATTCCGCGAGTTTACCGGACTGTAATGCGATCGTTATAGTAGCTACAGCTTGAACCGCAAGAAAGACACCTGTCAGTGCCTCAGATACGCCGAATTCCCTGCTGAGATGTTGAGGTATAAAGGTCACCACGGTATAGACTAGAAAGAAAGAAAAAAAGTTCAAGAGTAGGACCGCCTGTACCCTAGGATCCTTCCCCGCCTCTTTCAGCGGCTTCAGGTACTCCTGGACCGAGATCTTGGATGTTTTACCCGGGAAGGGAAACCAGATCCAAAGGACAATAGCGAGCGGGATGGAAAGAGCGTAGATAAAAAACGGAAAGCTCCAATGCAGGCTCGCTAGCCCTCCTCCAAGAAGTGGGGCGATCATACCCCCGCCCGACCTGGTGCTGCTCAATTTTCCCATAGCTGCTGTCCTTTCATTTCCACCGTAAAGATCACCGATAAGGATTAAGGCCATAGGGGCCATCCCGGCGATCCCGATCCCCTGGATGACTCTAGCGAATAGGAGGAATGAAAAATTAGGTGCTGAAGCGGCGAGGAGGCCTGCAGTTCCGTTTATGATGAGGGCAGGGATCAAAACGTGTTTCCGTCCGTACCTGTCGGTGAGATATCCCATAAATGGGAAACTGACCGCGGTAGAGGACGCGTAAAAAGTTATGACTAGACCGACTCTCCCGCTTCCGACTCCGAAATGACCGGAGATCGCCGGCAGAACAGGACCCATCAGAGAGCCTCCCATCATCCCGAGAAGAGCCACAGCTAGAATCAATACGAGTGTAGATCTGTTCTCAGATTCTTTCAAATTCTAACACCTCAAATTATGACTTGACAAAATTCATTCTAGTTTTTAGAAGTCCTTCGAGAATATATTTTTTCCGACTTTTCTGTTGTATTCATGTTATATCTCGGTTCTTACCGATTTTTTTCCCATTTCTCTAAAAGGCCGACGATCTTTTTATCTTTGGATTTATCCCCACAGCTATCAAAGTTACTATCAATACAGCGACAGGTCCTAACGTGGTCAGAAACAGGTCCATGTCTTACCTATTCTATTCTTCTTCAAAAGAGTATACCTCAGAAATCCTATCGTGAGGGTTTGTGATATCCTTGAATGTGACCTCCATATCAGATGATCCGGCAGTGTTGAATTTTACTGTGCCATACCCAAATATCCTTCCAGTTATGCTTTGTTCCAATTCATTATCAGTGATTTCATCGAGCATAGCACTCTCGATTTCCCTCGAAAAAAATCCGACCCTGCTGTATACTTTCTCATTTGTGACCGCGTAAATTGTGGTAAGTCTTTTTATATAGATCCTGATGAGGATAAGGAAGCCAATGCCTCCAAGAGCTAGTGATGCGTACAATGATATTTTACTGGATAGATCGATATACGGTAGTATGCCGATATAGAGGGCTATCCCTCCAAGTATCATAAGGAAACTGACGAATATAGGGATTAAAAATGTCCTCAACGACCTTCTTCCCGACCATACCAATTTTTCATCGCTTGTCAAGTCCAATCCTGATGGTTTTCCTACCATGTTTTTCCACCTTTCATATCATTATGATGATCTGTCTTCGTTATCGGTCCTTCATTATAAATATTTAATTTTATACATGGTTGCCATATTATATTTTTATGTTTAGATTAGATATAAATATACCTTCCCTCTTTCGGACATGGCCTTTTCTCCTATGTGACATCCATCCCTTCTTAAAAGGAAGAGGTTTGTGATCATGCTCTTCGGAGGTGATTAGCTAGGAATAAATAAGTTTCCTTTTTTATGTTTGATCACGGTTGAACCTGTTTTTTTGTTGTTATATGGAGTTTTGTAGTAACGCGGTGGTGAAAAACATGAGATAACTGCTGTCTTTCGCGTGCCGAGGAATGAAATTCCTCTTATTCTACAGAAATTCTGTTAGAATTCCTTCGATGTCAGGAACAAGTTCCTGAAACACCTCGGACATAGTCCTGCAGATGCAAAAGGTGGCAGCTATCTGCTATCCTTCGCGTGCAATCCATCTGCCACCTTTCGCGAAAAATCTAGTCAAAACTGCCGTTTAT
>JAZKSP010000117.1:0-4650 GCA_036626005.1 Thermoplasmatota archaeon
CATAAAGCGCTGTTTTTTGGTCTGAAGAGTCCTTGTAGCAGCGACACCGGGCACATTACAGCCAAGTGAAAGTATCATAGGCACGATGGCAAATCCGTGAAGTCCTATCTTATGCAATAAGGTGTCTATCAGAACCGCTAATCTAGGCATGTAACCACTATCTTCAAGGATTATAAGATACAGATAAAACGCAGTGATAGCGGGAAGTACTATACCGATAGCTACGAAAAGACCAGATGTTAAAATGCCAAAAGCCTCGAAGCTGTTGCTCGCCGCAGGATCCCCTACTAGTATAAAGTAATACCAGCTGCCTTCTCCAGGAAAAACACTTTGAAGCCAGGGCAGCCAATGATCATCAAAAATTCTCACAAAAAATCCATCTGTGAAGAAACCAGCAAAAGCACCGAAGAACGCCCAAAATCCATATAAAACTGTTATGGCGATAGGGATACCTGTTAACGGCTTTACAGTCAACTCGGCGATAGCGTCTTTGAGAGTGGTTTTTCCGTCTCCATACTTTACCGTTTCTTCTGCGATCTTGTCCACAATTTCCCATCTCTCATCGATTTCACATTCCACTAAGACATCACCTCGAGTTTTCCCTCTATCTTAAAAATATCTCCTTCCTTGGCATCTTTGATTTTTGATACGAGTTCTTTAACACCCCATCCACTCACAGCTATAGTTGGAACAACGGGGACTCCTAGTATCATTCTCAATCTGTCTAGGTCTATCTCGATTTCCTTATCTTTAGCTACATCCCACATATTCAATGCAATTACGACGGGATAATCCATCTCGATTATCTCTAAGGCGAGATAAAGTCCACGTTCGATTTTAGTTGAGTCGATAACGCAGATAACGATAGAATCTTCGTTCTCTTTTAGCATCTTCACAGCGACTTCCTCAGCTTTGTCTTTTGGATCTAGAGAAAATGTTCCCGGAACGTCTATCAATTCCACTTCTTCTTCATCCAGTTGCATATATCCTTTTGTATAATCAACCGTAGTGCCGGGGTAGTTAGACTCAGTCACCTTGGCCCCAGTTAGACGGTTGAACAAAACACTTTTTCCCACGTTAGGGTGGCCTATAAGTAAAAGTTTCACTCGATCACCTCTACAGTAATTTTGTCTGCCATCCCGATACCCATCGAGGTGGTTGAGCCGTTCACCTCTACCACGACAGGACCATCGATTGGCTGTTTGGTTTTAAAAATGAGTTCTTTCCCGACTCTGATACCCATGCCAGCGAGTTTACTTTTAAGCTCATCATCTATCTCTCTAACGATGGCCTTTTTACCGAATTTCATATCTTTGAGCTTTTTTACCATGGTTATCACAGTCTTCTCACTCTTATCTTTCTAGCCATACCTCTTCCTATCGAGACAGTCGAGTTATCTACCTTGACGGTTATAGGCCCGTGATAGGAAACAATCTGTACTCTTGCTCCTCTCCGGAGTCCTCTCAGAGCCAATTTCTGTCTTAGACCTCTTCCCCCTTCTATATCGATCACTCTAGCTCTTTCTCCGATATTTAACTGAGGTAGTCTCGTTAGGTTGCTCCTTCTCTTGGTTTTTTCGAGTCCTCCTTGCTCTCTCAGGATAACACCTTTAGGTATACCTAATGTACCCTCTATAAAAGTTTTCGGGGCCCGAAACTTTTTCGGGCAACGAAACTTTTTAATAACTATTTCACATATGAGTAACAAACAATGGAGACAAAGAGAGGTTCGAGTGGTTTTCGATCTAAAAGCCAAGGGTCTAAACAGCAATCTCGGAGGAAAAGCAGGTCGAGTAGAGGAAAGGGTAGAAGAAAAGGCCGCAAAGGAAGAAACAGAAAAGGGTCTAAAGGAACGAAATCTAACGATCACTGTATTTGTCCAAATTGTGGAGAAAAAGTACCTCATCAAAGAGGAGTACCATGCATTCAACAGACATGTCCATCGTGCGGAACAAAGATGGTGAAGGGAGGAGTTGGAAGGGCCAAGTCAAGAAGCATACCTTCTCGGACCGAATCTAGAAGTAAATCGACTGCTAAAATCTCTAAATCTGATCAATCAAATTTAGAATCTTACGATCATCCCATAGTAGATAAAGAAAAATGCATCGGTTGTGGAGTATGTGTCGAGAACTGCCCAATGGATGCGATAGTGATAAAAGAAGGCAAAGCTGAGATAAAATCAGAAAAGTGTAGTAACTGCAGAAAATGTGTATCGGCATGTCCTCAGGATGCAATCGGATGATGAAATATATATTATATTATTTTCACACTGGCCATCCTTTTTCGTTGTAGACTGCATCCCAAAACATATATTCGTATCTACTAGCGGTTATGAACACGTCTTTTAGTTTTTCATAGGGATGATCTTCTCCTGCTTCATTAACTAATTTCTTCAGCCTCCCAACCAATTCAAGATATGAATCAGTTCTATAGACTTCAGCCCAATCCCTGTAAATCTGATTTTCATTTTCTTTTAATTTATCTTCGTTAGCTTTGGCTATCTCGGCGTATGACCAGAAGCATGGCAATACAGAAGTTATAGCCTCCTCATATGGATTTAAAGAACTAGTTGAAATAAGAAAACTGGTGTAAGACACATTTATAGGGATCGGTTCAACCTGAGATGCTTCTTCCAATCTATATCCTAATCTTTCCAATAACTGCTCATACCCTTCAAATTCACTGTGAGCCTCTAAATGTAATATCTCTGTTAAATCTCTCATCGCATCTATATCTCCGGCTTTAGAAGAGATTATACTAAAGTTTTTGACAGCCCTTACCAGATAATAATAATCCTGTAATGCGTAAAATTCGAATTTCTCAATTGGTAAATCTCCTTTATACAATTTGACCACAAATGGGTGGTTCTGGATCTCCTCCCAAATTCCATCAGCATCTTTTCTCAGTTTTTCAGTAACTTTCATTGTTTTTTGCCCCTAACAACCACATAATCACCGTGTTTATAACCTTTGACTGTTTCCTCCACCTCTTCATCTGTAAATTTTGGATGTTTCGTCAATGTCTGAACATATTTTAAATCGTCAAAACCTGCTTCCTCCATCAGATTGGTAACTTGCTCGGTCGAGAGCCATTGAGAACCACTAATGAATTCTATCGGATACGGACATTCAGGTGCTATATCCAAATCGTGTTTGCCTCGCAAACGGGCTAGATCGTACATCATGGCATAGGAACCTTCCTTTGCTAAGAAGGAAACTATAAGGTTGCCTCCACTTTTAAGGATACGGTATGTCTCATCGACAGCCTTCTGAGGATCATCTACATAACTGAGAATAGTACTCATCAATACAGTATCGAATTCTCCATTTGGTAAGGGAACTTCCTCTGCCTTTCCCCTCATCACCTCAATATTCTTTTCTCTAGCCAGTTCTGCCATGCCTCTAGCAGGCTCGACTCCGTACTTTATACCCAGTCTTGATGCGAACAAACCACTCCCGACACCGATACTAACTGCCTTCTGAGGATCATCGATGAATTTTTTCTCGGCTTTTAACTCAGACTCAAAAACAGTTTTGTTATTCTCAAACCAACTATCAAAATCTGGAGCCTCTTCTTCAAAAGCAGAAGCCTGTAAAGGTTCTATGTTATGATCGAGACACTTTTTACCTATTCCTAAATTATCTACAGAATAGGTTATAGCTCTTTTAGTATAATCCAATGATATATTGATGCCTATCCGTATATCGATTCCTTTGGACAAACAGGCTGTCAATCCAGTTGCAAAAGTACGATCAGATTCTTGTTTATTTTGTCTAGATGTATCATATCCGTCATAATGATAGCAAGTATCTCCATCAAAGAGAATATCAGCGGACTTTTCACCAATTTCACTACTTTTGAGGAAAACATAATCAGGTCCCTTTTCATGGATCATTTCAGCAGCAAATTCAGCATCATCTTGATCCTCGATGCTAATATCATTGATCATCTCAGCGTCCCCTATGTCTAAAATGACTATGAAAGACTCCGGTAATAGTCCTATTAAAGAGGTGTCTAAAACCAATTTATCTACTTTATATTTTTTCACGCCCTTCTTGATATTCTCCATTACATCCTCTCCCGAAACATTACTCACTTTCAAGGCGTCTATTCTTATATCCTTCATTATCGAATCAAATTGAGAATTTACTACTTTGGTAGGGACTTTATGGAGATACTCCTTCCCTGAATTATCTCTAAACATGAGAGATTCTGCTATCGAAAACCCATACACATCGAAAGAGAAGAACGTTTTTAGATCCGTGTCTATACCCGATCCACTCTTAGGATCAGAGACCCCAATTGTTAAGGCTTTACCCTCGTAACCCATCTTATCTTCCACTTAACACTGATTACTGATATTACTTAAGTTTCGTTCTAGATAAAAATGTTTCTCCAAGGAGAGCTTGTCAAGTTTTTAGTGATTCTTCGTTTTTTGAATAATTTATCAAATGTCTCATAATATACTGGTCCCAAAACAGACTTGAAGAGAAATTTAAGATATCACTAGATTTTTGACAGTCTCAATCTGAGGAAGTATTTTAATAAACCATGCCCCTTTACATTTCGGTGTAATGCGTTGCGAAAAATTCGTCAATGAGTACTTACCCGCTGTCAAAGCTAAAATCGCATATATCCTTTACTACGAATA
>JAZKSP010000118.1:0-4632 GCA_036626005.1 Thermoplasmatota archaeon
GAAGAAGACCTGTTCCTGGTATTCCGGATGACAGATTCTGAAACACAAGAAATGGAACAGGAGAGAGAACGAGAAAGAGAGAGAGAAAGGGAACATGAGAAAGAACGTGAAATGGAACAGAACATCTCGGACGGTATCTCTCAAGGTAAAGTCGGAGGAGAAGTGATAGTCGATAGAGATGAAAAGGGATTTTCAGAGACGTCGGTAAGCTATGCTGACATGCAGATGATGACCCAAGCTCAAGAGAACGATAGAATCCGTGTGATGGTATCTTCTGATTCACTTGGAGATGAAGGAAAGATAGTCGGTATCAAGATCTACAAAGAGGCGTTGGACGTGGACAGACTTGAAGAACTGGAAATAACTTTCGATGGAGAAGAGATCGGAATGGCCGATGATTACGATGATCTAGTAGAGTCATCCGACGAAGCGCAATACCTGGTAAGCATGGGTTCGGAGAGCACGGAGGTGCTGGTGATGGTCCCTCACTTTTCAACTCACAGCATAGAAATAGCCAGAGCGGATACAGGTATAGGATCTTTGATAGATGTTCAGTACTATATTCCAGTCGCCATAATCACGGGGATAATAGTCCTGAGTACGGTTTGGATCACCAAGAAAGAACACTAAAAACATTTAAATTCTCTTCTTTTCTTCTTATTTATTGGTGATTCGAGATGACAAATTTCCAGATAGCTTATAATGCAACTTTAGGCGTTATGACCGTTCTGTCACTGGCTTTAACTATAATATCCGTCGTTGGATACAGACGGACCAGGAACAGTAAATTACTTCTTGTAACTTTGGCCTTTTTGTCTTTCTTCATCAAAGGTGTATGGCTATCCTATAACTCCTACATATCTCCGATCGATATAGATTTTTCTTTTTGGCTTCCCGTCCTGGTTCTCGATAATATAATACTCGTATCTTTCTACTTGACTTCTCTAAAGAGGTAGATAGATGGAAGAACCTGAGTTGGAACTTGAAACTAGAAAAGAAATTTTCAAAGTCATAAAAGAATATCCAGGTCTGAATATGAAAGCCATCGAGAGAAAGACAGAGATGAATCTAAATCTGGTGAAATATCATCTTCAAAAACTTGAAGATATGAGGATGGTCAATAAGGTGGAAGAGGAAGGTTATAAAAGATATTATCCAGAAAAATATAGTGGAAAACGGTTAAATTCTGAAGATAAGAGATTGCTGGGATTATTGAGAAAGGAGAAGCCGCTAGGTATAGTGGTATATCTGTTGAATCAGGGAGGAGAGGCAAAGCACAAGGAGATAAGCGAGGATTTAGATATCCCCGCCTCAACACTTTCCTATCATCTTAAGAAGTTGAAGAAAAAAGATGTTTTAAAAAAGGATGAACGAACATATAAAATCGTAGATGAAAAACATATATCCCGTCTACTGCTAGAGTATGATCCACCTGATGACGTGGTGGAAAGATTCGTAGACGTCTGGGAAGATTTTTCATTATGAGACTCAACGATCATGATTCAAATTAAAAAATCCCTTCGTTGTTTCTAAAGGGTGAGACAAAAATTCAACCCCTAAAATAAAATCTCAGATAACTTTTTATATTACTTTATATAATAATTACAAAAGGGTCGAAGATGATAGAAGAACTTACAGAAAAAGATATGTCCGAATTAAAGCTAGAGGATATATTATCTTTTGCTGTAAAATCAGAGATAGAAGCACAACACCTTTATGAAAAAATAAATGAAATAAATAGAGATGATTCTCTCGAAACTTTAATAGAGAGATTGATTGATGAGGAAAAGTCCCACCAGAAAAAGATAAGATCGATGTTTAATGATTTTTTTCCTGAAAAAGAGATCGAGGATGTTGATGTAGAAGAGGATAATTTTTCTAACTATACAGAAATAAAGGATGAACATTACGATCTGAAGACCCTTTCAGAAATAGCTATTGAAAAGGAGAAAGAGGCCTCTGAATTCTATCGAACTCTCTCGAACCAAGTCCATGAAGATGCTGTCTCTAATCTTTTATCTTATCTAGCCTATATGGAAAATGAACATCATAGTCTATTAAAAAAAGAACTATCGGGTAGAAAGTGATGATTTATAACTTATTAGGAGAATGGGTCTTTGGATTAGTTTATTACTTTATGATCTTTTTAGGCATCGTGCTTTTAATCATTTCGATAGCCTATGTTTGGTTGGTTTATAGAAATGTAAAAAGAAGGAAATGGCTAGAAAACAGAAAACCATACTGGGAAGAAGTTTTGAAAGAATATGAAGATGGGAACATAGAAAAAAGACAACTCATCAAAAAATTGGATTACAAAAATGAATATTTCAGAGATTATTTGATAGAGCTAGCTAGGAAAGATAAATTTAGTAAGGACTTGTTGAACGATATTTATATAGAATGTGGATTCGTTGTTGAAGATGTTGATAGATCAAAGAGTAAAAGATGGTATAAGAAAGCGCAAACTTTTGCTGTATGGAAGCATTTGAGGATTTTACCCACCGATCATTATGTTGTATATCAGATGTTATCTCAAAACAACGAGGTCAGATTGGCGGCTCTTGACTTACTGAGCATAAATCGTCATCCTATTTTGACAAAGAAATTAGAAGACATATTTGCTTTCTATAGCACTCATGTGGATTATTATCTCAATGTGAAGTTGATGGCCGCTGAGATACCTGTGGAAGGTTTAGAGCAGTTGGTTCAGTCCGATAACCGCAGACTGAAAAAGACAGGTGTGATCCTGCTTGGAAGAGAAGGTGAAAAAGACTCTATAGACTTATTAAAAAAATTTAAAGACGAACCAGAAGATATCAGGTGTGAAGTTGTAAAGTCTATCGGTAGGATAAAATCCATCGATGGACTTGATATATTGGAAGAGATGAAGAAAGATGAAAGCACTAGAGTTCGAAAGGAGATAGCTAGAGCTCTAGGTAAGATATCCTATCAAGACCCCTTAGCTTCTTCGGACCAGCCACCGAAAGTTCCTCTTGAAGAGAGGATAAAAAAAATCATATCACTACTCGATGAGTTAGCAGATGATGAAAATCCTATAGTAAGATGGAACGCGTTTTTTGCCCTTTCGAACTTGGGAGAGAAGGGAAGAGAGAAGATCGAAGAGTACAGGGATGAATATCCAGGGATTGCAAAGGAAGCATTACTTAAATCATTTTCTGGAGGGGTGAATTTTGATGCTCTCTGAAATTTTATGGATGTTTCTCGCCATCTACAGTCTATTTGTGCTTCTTTACTTCGTGTTTATAAATACAGGTTATTTGATACTTTTATTCCTTGGTATTCAGGAAGTTTTGTTTCATAGCAGAAAGCCTGACTTCGATATATGTGATAGGGAAGGTTGCAAATTAGTTCCGGGTATAACCATCATCGTTCCCGCTTACAATGAGGAGAAGATTATATATGAAAACGTGAAATCGCTACTCGAACTGGACTATCCAAAACTAGAAGTTCTGGTAGTCAACGATGGCTCTTCTGACAACACTTTAGGAAAGCTAAAGAGTAACTTCAAATTGATAGAGGTTACCAGGGAGATGGATGAAAAGATAGATACCGAACCGCTCAAAGCTCTATTCAATTCCATAAAAGAAAAAAGATTGACGGTGATAGATAAAGAAAACGGAGGTAAAGCTGATGCCCTGAATGCGGGCATAAATCACGCCAGAACCGATCTTGTTTTGGCTATCGATGCCGACACTCTGATCGAGAAAAACGCTCTTCAAAAGTTGGTCAGGAGATACATGAGTACTGATTCTAGGGTTGTTGCTCTTGGAGGTATTGTAAGAGTCTTGAATAATTGTGAGGTTGTCTCCTCGGAGGTCACGAAGGCAAAACTGCCAAAAAAATTCCTCCCGGGGATGCAGGTCATGGAATACATAAGAGCCTTTCTCTTCGGAAGGAGCGGATGGAGCAGGATAAACTCCCTTCCTATAATATCTGGAGCTTTCGGTCTCTTTGAGAGAGAATGTTTAGTAGATATCGAAGGGTATAGAACTACTACAGTGGGAGAAGATATCGACGCGGTGGTCCGTCTGCATAAGAAGATGAAAAAAGAGGAGGAGGATTATGATATCTCTTTTTTGCCCGACCCTGTCTGTTGGACACAAGTCCCTGAAGAGATGAAAACATTGTCAAAACAGAGAGCTCGATGGCAGCGCGGTCTCATCGAGACCCTCACGTACAATAAAGAGATGATATTTAATCCCAAATATGGAAAATTAGGCGTTTTTGCTCTCCCTTTTTTCTTATTTTTTGAATTGCTAGGACCGATCGTTGAGATAACCGGTTATTTCATGTTCATAGTATTCTTTTCATTGGGAATCTTTAGTCTCTCTTATTTCCTTTTGTTCCTAGCTGTAGCTGTTATTTTTGGAGTTCTGATCTCTCTTTCATCTTTACTTCTAGCTGAACTTACATTAAAAAGATACGAGGATCCTATAGACAGATTGAAGCTTCTAGCGCTCGCTGTATTGGAAAACTTTGGTTATCGACAATTACATACACTTTGGAGAATCAAAGGAACGATCCAGTTCCTCCGTAAAGAAACTAAATGGGGAGAGATGACTAGAGAAGAGATTTGAATTTACCTAAATACTGTCTAAGGCCTCTTCCTTC
>JAZKSP010000119.1:0-4595 GCA_036626005.1 Thermoplasmatota archaeon
CAAGTATAAATACCAACTACAGTCACCCGCTCTAGCCAAACTGAGCTAAGTCGGGTTTGCGTGTTAAGTCTCCCGCTCTATGAGCCAACTTTTAGTTGGCGACCTAGAGGAACTTGTTCCTCGCAGCCAAACTGAGCTAAGTCGGGATTCGCTTTTGGATTAGTGATAATTGCTATTTATCCTTTTTGTTCTTATTTTCTTTCACTTTAGAGAAATTTTTTGCCCTATCTATCCTCTTCTTAGGTGCGGGATGATCGTAGAAGAATATCTCTATCAATTTATGAGGGTCTAATTCTGCCAGATCGATATCGGACAATCTTTTGAACCCGGAGATCATCGCTTGAGGTTCACCAGTGGTTTCGATAGCGAATCTATCCGCCTTTTTCTCCCTGTATCTGCTGTAGGCGTTTGTCAAGGGATCGATCAGTGAATAAAGGCCGTAGAGGATTAGTAAGAAAAGAGGCAAGTAATAGATGTTCCCGAAACTTCCATACGCGGTGAACATCCTCCCAGTGAGATAAAATATGGGAAATATAACACCTGCGTTGATAAGTACGTATCTGATGACATCTTTGTTCACGTAGTGACCGAGTTCGTGAGCTACGACACCTTCGATCTCTTTTGGATGAAATTTGTCTAACAGCGTGTCAAATAAGAGCAGTCTCTTCGTTTTTCCCATACCCGCGAATCCGGCGTTAGCTTTTTCTGTCTTTTCACTTGCTTTGACTACGACCACTTTTTTCAACTTCGCTACGCCGTGCTTCTCCGACATATCGGTGAGGCGTTCTTTGAGCTCTTCGTCTTCTAATTCTTCCATATCATAGAAAAGAGGGAGTATGATCAGATGTGAGATATTAGATAATATTCCAGAGATCACGAAAAAAAGTATACCTGCATATAACCACCAAAGGTCCGGAAAACTGTATCCCAGGAAGAAAAGAGCGAGAGTGATAGGGACCATGAAGATGAGAGAGATAAGTAAAGATTTGATTTGATCCTTACTCCAGTCCCAGATAGTATCGTTGCTCAGATCATACTTATGTTCTAATAGGAAACCAGAGTAGTAAGAGATAGGTAACGAGATTACATACAACAGTATAGAGTAGATAAGAATGAAAATAGCCGTGATTATCCAATGATGTGAAAGGAAAGTTCCTGAAGCCAATTCTCGGATCCAAGATTCAAGTGAACTAGTGAACCCAGAAAAGTAGGTGATTGCCAGGAACGGAAGATATAAGCCAAAAGTTTGAATTATGCCTGTGAAGAACTTCTGCTTTGAATAGAGTTTTGCCTTCTTTCTCCTCTCTTCGTCGAATTCGTAGGGATAAGTGATCTCTTCGTTTTCAGCCATGGTATCACTCTGCTTTAGCTCTTTCGAATTCTTCTCCTTCCCAAGGCCTCGTCGCATCCAAGCCCCATTTGGCTGTCAAATCTGGAGCGCTGGGATCTAACGAACTTCCTTTTTTATTTTCATGAACGTAGATATCTTTGTCAGGTTGAAACCTTGTAGCAACGGCCCATTCCACTTCATGATCTTCGAAGATATCGATATCGTTGTTGACAACAGTGATCTTCTTCATCGAACTATGGGCTTCGAAAGCTTTTTCGATTATCTTTTCAACATCTGCACCTTCATGCTTAACAGAGATCACTCCGTGAAGCCAGCTACAACCTCCTTCCGTCAATCTCACATCTTCGATATCAGTTATCTTATTCAGCTCTCTTTTCAGGACGGATTCTCTCGGTAACCCCATCAAAAGAAAATGTTCATTCCCCCCGGGAAGAAGTCCATGGAATATCGCATCTTCTTTTTTGTAGATCCTATCTATTTCGACCACTAGCTGCTGTCTTACTTTATCGTAGGTTCCTGTGATATCTACGAACGGACCTTCGTCATCCTTTTCAGCTGTTATTCTGCCTTGAAGAATATATTCTCCATCGGCTGGAACTGAAATCCCGTTCTCTAGTTCGGTCATCTTCACTTTTTTACCCAGTGTAGAATCCAAGAGTGAATTTGCGATCTCCGATTCATCGATCTCATAATCTATAGAAGTGGACGCTGCTAAAAGAACTGCTGGATTCACACCGATAACGATAGCGATATCTAGATGATCTTTTTCCTCCAATGCCTGATCGTACATCTTTTTTAAGTGTCGAGGACACATACGTATAGTGAAGGTCTTATCGTCACGAAGCATCAATCGATGATAGGAAAGGTTTCTCACCCCTTTATGTTCCGCTATCACAATCCCAGAGGTGATGTATCTCCCGCCGTCTTTTGGATAATATTTCGGTATAGGTAGTTTTGTGAGATCGACATTTTTCTCAACATTATCTTCGAATTCAGCACGATTCACCCTTTTTGTTTGCGTAGGTTCATCCACAGCATCGGCAAGTTTCTCTATTATCTGCCCTTTTTCGATATCGAAATAATCTGCTAATCTGGAACGGGAAGCCCATAAGTTGATCAAAAGAGGCCCATTTGGAAATTTGGGGAAATATATTGGCGTTTTTGGATGTTTCTTCGCCTCTTCAGTTACCCTATATTCTATAGGGACCTCTTCTTTTATTATCTCGCTCTCGTATTTCTCTATAGATTCTTTCAACGTCAAATTTATTCCTCCTGAACTAAGGAGTCGATGATTTAGCTTTCACCTCCAATATAAAACTTTACACCGGTGTAAAGTATAATAATAACGAAAGTAATGCCCTTTCCATGTCGGGATGGACTTATAAGGAAGCTGGTGTGGATATAGAGGAGGAAGAAGAAGCTATCAAGGCTTTAAGAGATTCCGTACTCTTTGCGAGAAAAGGTAAAGGCGCTCCTCTTGAGAGTGAATTTGCAGGATTGGTAGAGTTCGGAGAATTTGCGCTATCTCTCTGTACAGACGGCGTGGGAACCAAGCTGATAGTGGCCAACAAGATGGAGAAGTGGGATACTGTAGGTATCGACTGTATTGCCATGAACGTCAACGATGCGATATGTCATGGTGCCGAACCGATAGCTTTTGTAGATTACTTAGCCTTTGAAGATCCCAAACCCGAACTAGCTAGACAATTAGGTAAAGGACTGCAGAAAGGAGCTGAGAAAGCAAATATAACCATCGTAGGAGGAGAGACCGCTACCTTGACCGATATCATAGATGGTTTCGATATCGCCGGGACTGCTTTAGGTTTTGTGAAGAAAGAAGAAATCATAGATGGTAGTGAAGTGGAACCTGGTGATGTGATAATCGGTCTTCCGAGTTCTGGTATCCATTCTAACGGACTGACTTTAGCTAGAAAGATCGTTGACGAATCCGATCACGACTATCGTGATGAAATTAGCTTTGGAGTCATCGGGAACGAATTACTAGAGCCTACAGAGATATATGTTGAAACCGTTATGAAGGCTGTTAAGAACTATGATATAAAGGGCATGGCTAACATCACTGGAGGAGGTCTGCGCAATATTCCGAGGATAAACGGTGATTATCAGTACGTGATAGATGATCCTTTAGAACCTCAACCCATCTTTGAGTTTCTACAGCGTGAAGGCGAGGTTCCCGATGAGGAGATGTACCAGACCTTTAACATGGGGATGGGCTTTGTAATGGTAGTTTCTAATGAGATCGCTGAGGAAGTTGCTAAGGAAGTCAATGGAAAGATTGTCGGGAAAGTAGAGGAAGGGTCCGGAGTAATCCATGAAGAGAAAGGTATACAATATCTTCTGTCTGGATGAAAGGATTACAGAGGTTAAAGAGAAAGCTTAATTGAACCAACTTTTAGAAATATTTTTAATTTTTCTTCTTCTCTACAGAATCCTGATATAATTTGAAAGTAAATAGAAAATCAAACAAAATCCAAAACCCATAAAATTCATTTCGCTAGATCTCGTTATTACCAGAACCTACAATTTCGATGCCGTAACTGTTATTTTCTATATGATTTTCCAATATTTGATTATCTCCTGAGTCAGCTTCAAGGTGGATCGCACTTCCATCGTTTTTCGATATATTGTTCCCTTCGATCAGATTATTTGAACAATATTGATAGAATTCAATCCCAGAACCACCATTGTTTTTTATTCTATTCCCAACGATTTCTATATCCATAGTATGGTACTTAGTATAAATCCCATCAGCTGTGTTTCTAGAAATATTGTTATTTTTATATAGGCTATATTGTACGTCATCTAAGTAAAGGCCATATTCATTATCTTGGATAGTATTATTTTTAACATAATTCCATTCTTCATAAGCCTGAGAAAAAGAATATATCCCGATATCATTATTATCAAGAGAATTGCCGATAACTTGGACATTATCAGTACAATATAAATAAATCCCGGCCCCAGTATCATTAGAAGAACCGGAGGCTCCATATATCTCGGTATCCTCGATGACCACATGTTTAGAAGAATTTTTGATCTTGATCCCATATTCCTCCCCAGTAGCATCGATCTCATAAGCTTCTTTTAGTTCATACGGATTTCCTTCACTTCCGTCCCCCTTCCAGTATTGCTCATCAAATCCATCTTCTCCCTCGACCAGTATGGGACCCGTCTTTACGTATTCGAGATCAGTTTCACCTGTTCGGAAAGCTACAGGTTCAGG
>JAZKSP010000017.1:0-22235 GCA_036626005.1 Thermoplasmatota archaeon
GGAGCGAGAGCCAAAAATAGACTTCTAAATTTCATAAATATCGACCTTTCTACATCACTAGAAGTTCATTGAGAAGATAAAATACTTTTGCTCTGATACTTCATTATATTTATAATGAGGACAAGAGCATTAAGAGTTGACTCCTTAAAGTGTTCAATTTTCGGAAGATATATATAATCATCTTTCAATACCTAGGGCAAGAGCGGTGATAGTATTAGAAGAAAAAGAACGAAGAAATTAGGCGCATTATGTTTCGTACTAGTGTTGGTGATGTCAGTGTTTACATTGATGTTTGTATCCACTACTGGTACAGGAGGAATTGAACTGTTTGCGGAATCTGAAGATCTTGGAGTTGATGAAAGATATCCGGAGAATGACTCTGTAGGAGTGGAACTTGATGATACAATGGGAGCCGATCTTAACGTGAGTATAATTGATGATATTGGCAACAATGTGAATGTCACTTTCTACGGAAACGAGAGCGGTGAAACTCTAGACCAGATAACCACTATGAATAATCTCGCAGATGGTGATTGGGCCAATGATACTTGGGAAGGACTTGAATATGGTACGGAGTATGAATGGTATGTTAATGTAACAGAATATGAGAATGAGGAGGTTAACTATACAGAGTCAGAAGAATGGACATTTACGACTGAACACATTCCGAATAAGGTTAGAGATCCCGTGATGCCTGTACATGAAGCAGAGGGTGTTATGATTGATGGTATGAATACCACTCTTAGTGTAAATGTGAAGCATCCAGAAGGAAAAGATATGAACGTCACGTTCTACGGAAATATGACTGGTGAAAATATGGAGATGCTGGGCCAGAATACTAGTATTGCAAGTGGTAATTATGCCAATTTCACTTGGGAGAACCTTAGCTACGGTACTCAGTACACTTGGTACGTCAATGTAACAGAGTACGAGGAAGAGGATGTGAACTATACAGAGTCATCGAAGTGGAATTTCACTACTGAATACAATCCGAACAAGCCAGAACTAGAGAGACCTGAAGACGAAAGTGTAATTTCTATTGATCCAGGTATGAACACGACACTTGAAGTAAATCTAGCACATCCAACTGGCAAAAATATGAACGTCACGTTCTACGATGGTGACGGGGTAGAGATAGGCAATGTGATTAACGTCGGAGATGGTTTGCAAGACGTGACTTGGGAGAATCTTGAATACGGTACTGAGTACAGCTGGTACGTAAATGTCACAGAATACGGGAAAGAGGATATGAACTATACAAAGTCATCGATGTGGACTTTCACTACTGAAGAAGAGTACTTCTCTCTAACAATAGATTCTACGGAAGGTGGAGAAGTAGTTGATCCTAGTGAAGGTACTGACAATTATGTAAATGGCACTATTGTTGATCTTGAAGCGGTATCAAATGAAGGTTATCATTTTGTGGAATGGACAGGCGATAACGGAAAAATAGCAGATACGACATCGAATCAGACCACGATAGAGATGCTAGATAACTACGAGATAACGGCAGAGTTTGCAGAAGTTCCACAAGTATATTTCGAAGTCGAGATCATCGATTATGACGAAGATGTAAATCCAGGGGATTATCTAATGGTGGAATTTACCATTGAAAACACAGGTGGTATTGAAGGAACACAAAACATCACTTTGAGTGTAGATGGATCTGTAGAGGATACAATGGAATTAACACTCGAAGCAGGCGAAAACAAAACTGGTAAATTCTTTTGGGAAGCACAGGCCGGATCTTATCTTATCAAAGTAGCTAGTGAAGATGAGGAGGATACAGTATCTGTAAACGGTATCGAAGCAGAGTCAGCTCTTCCAGGTGTTCCAGGGTTTACATCCTTCCTACTAGTCCTAGCGACTATCTTTGCAGTAGTTATTTACCACAAAAAGAAGCGATAAGGTGGACTCTATTCATGGAGATATAAAAAACCTCTTTCCTTATTTTTCTTTATAATTTGTGAACAGTATTCAGCCCTCAATTTTCGGTGTAAAGCTTAGTTCCATCAAAAATAATAAGATGGGCTCAGCCGGTTTCGAACCGGCGACCTCCGCCATGTCAAGGCGACGTCATGACCAGCTAGACTATGAGCCCTTTGCGAATAGGCTAGATGGGGACCATGAGCCAAGCCGTGCTTGGAGAGCAAGAGGAATTTGTTCCTCGTGGCTAGACTATGAGCCCATTTTAGTTTCACTCATTGATTACCGTAATCCGATATATATCTCTTTTGCTTCTGTGGCGATTTTAGGCAAAAGATTGTTATAGTCATTCAAAGAACTATCTTATCGATGGATTACTTTCAGGAGATAATCGAAGAGATAATCAAAGGGAAAATAGCTACTCCCGATGATCTGCAGAAGGCCAAGATGAGAATGTGTAAAAAATACAGTAGAGACGAGCTTCCAAAGAACGCTACAATATTGAAGAAAGTAGATGAGATGGAAGATGTAGATAGAGAAGATGTTCTTCACGTGCTTCAGAGAAAACCTGCTCGAAAAAAATCTGGAGTTTCAGTAATAGCGGTGATGACCTCTCCGGCGGAATGTCCTCACGGTAGATGTAAGATGTGTCCTGGAGGACCCGAGAGTGAAGATCCAAGTCCTCAATCCTATACAGGGGAAGAACCAGCAGCTTTAAGAGGAGAAAGAAACGATTTCGATCCCTACGAGCAAGTAAAAGATAGATTAGAACAGTATAAAGCGATAGGCCATGAAACGGACAAAGTCGATCTCATAATAATGGGTGGTACATTTCCAGCGAGAGAATGGTCTTATCAGAAGAACTTCGTGAAAGGATGCTTTGATGCATTGAATGATAGGAAATCAGATACTTTAATCAAAGCTCAAACGAAAAACGAGAACTCGGATAGAAGATGTGTTGGAATGACTATTGAAACTCGACCAGATTACTGTGGGGACCAAGAACTCGATAGGATGCTCCAACTTGGAGGAACTAAGGTGGAAATTGGAGTACAATCCCTTAGAAACGATGTGCTCGAATATATAAGGCGAGGTCACACTGTTGAAGATTCTATAGAAGCAACAAGACTGGCTAAGCAAAGAGGCTTCAAAGTTTGTTACCACGTTATGCCCGGTCTTCGCGGTATGAACAGGAGGAAAGATCTTGATGATTTCATAAAGCTCTTCGAAGATCAGAGGTTTCGGCCGGACATGTTGAAGATCTATCCCGCACTGGTTGTCAAAGGCACAGATATCTACGACGAATGGAAAGAGGGAAAATATGATCCTCTTTCGACCGAGGAAGCTTCTGAACTCATTGCTGAGATGAAATCTAAAGTGCCCAAATACGTGAGAATTCAGAGGGTTCAGCGAGATATCCCTTCACCTATAGTCGAAGGTGGGGTCAAAAAAAGCAATTTACGACAGTATGCCAGGGAAGAACTAAAGAAGAAAGGGGAAACATGCGAATGTATAAGATGTAGAGAAGCAGGTCACTCGGATGATGAAGTTGATATGAACTCACTTGATTTGAAGACTATAAAGTATGAAGCTTCTGGGGGAAAAGAACACTTCTTGGAATTGAGCGATGATAAAGACGTCCTTCTTGGATACGCTAGACTTCGTTTTGACGATGAAATTCCTCCTACGATAAGAGAATTGAAAGTCGTGGGAGAGATGACCCCAGTTCATGAAGATGGGGAGGATTTTCAACATTCAGGGTTTGGGGCTCGACTCCTTGAAAAGTGTGAAACGCTCGCTCGGAAAGAAGGAGATGTTGTGAGAGTGATAAGTGGAGTCGGAGCAAGAAACTATTACAGGAAATTTGGTTATAGGTTAAAAGGACCTTATATGGAAAAACGATTTTAACTAATACAATACCAAAGATTTATTTTCTCCTCTTTTCTACCTTTGAGTGATGAAAGTCGGATTTATTATCAATCCCATCGCAGGAATGGGAGGAAAAGTCGGGTTAAAAGGTACGGATGGAGTCTACGAAAAAGCTGTAGAACTAGGAGCCGAACCTGTAGCAAAAGATAGAGCAGAGAAAGCTCTTCAAAAGATGAAAGAGGGTCATGTTTGGTTGACCGGAAACGGAATATTAGGAGAAGAATCTTTGAAAAATTTTTTTCCCGATGATGAAATACAAGTGGTACACGAATCCTCTAAGAAGGAGATAGGAAAAACTTCTGCTCAGGACACACACGAAGCTGTTAAGGCTTTCTTGGAAGAAGGGGTTGAATTGATAGTTTTCTGTGGAGGAGACGGTACCGCTAGGGATGTTTTAGAAGAGGTCGAAAAAGAGGTACCTATCTTAGGTATTCCCGCCGGGGTAAAGATGCACAGCGGCTGCTTTGGAGTGAACCCAGAGGCGAGTGCAGAACTTTTTAACCAGTTCGTCGAAGGAGAAGCCGATATCTCAGAAGTAGAGATAATGGACCTTGACGAAGAAAGATATAGGGAGGGGGATTGGGAGATAAAGATGCACGGCCAGGCTCTCAGCATCTACGAACCTCATTATATACAGTTAGGTAAACAGAGCTTCAGGTCTGTAGATCAGGAAGACCAAAAGAGAGATATCGCACATTTTTTGGTAGATGAGATGGAGGAATACCCAGATCATATTTTTGTTCTAGGTCCCGGTTCTACTACAGCTGAAATACAGAAAGTTCTAGATCTTGACTTCACGATTTTAGGCGTCGATTTGATAAAGAACAAAGAAGTGGTTAAATTAGATGTGGCCGAAAAAGATATTTTAGAATTGGCAGAAAAGGCGACAGGATTGAAAATCGTAGTCTCGATGATAGGCAACCAGGGCTTCTTCTTGGGTAGAGGAAACCAGCAGATCAGTTCGGAAGTAGTTAAAAAAGCTGGACTAGACAATATCTATATCCTTTCTACCCCGACAAAGTTGAAAAAAACTGGTAACTTGAGAGCCGATACAGGTGATGAGGCACTTGATGAGCAGATCAGTGAAAAAAGCTATATGAAAGTGGTACAGGGCTACAGGGAATATAGACTAGTAAAGGTACAGGCCTGAGTGTATCAAGAATGATCCCGTTTAACCCGTCTTTTGACCTCTTTTACCGGAAGTATCAAACCGACGAGGATAAGGACGCCGGCTCCGAAGAAGAAGGCCATGCTTATTCCAAATGTATCGGCTAGAAAGCCAAGTATTGGAGCTATTATTATTCCTACCACTGAGCGAAGTTGGTTGTGCCCGCTCAAGAGAGTAGCTCTAGTATCGGGCTCTATTATATCACCTAGGTAACCCACCACCATAGGTTTTCTCAGATTATATAAGGTGAAGAAGAAGAAGAACGCGGCGATCGCTAAAATAGCTATGTCAAACTGGAGAAAAAGAGCAACGGCTAAGAACGCAGAAGCCATTATGAAGTATAGGAGATTTAGAGCTTTCGACATATTCCCAGTTCTTTCCATGAATGAAGCCGATTTCCTAGAAGAAACGAAGCTGTTCATGTATACAGAGAAATAAACTATTCCAACTAGAATAGCGGTTCTCTGATCCTGATTTTTGATAAATAACAGGAATGGCAAACTTCCGGCAAAACCCTGGATTATGGGAGAGAGGTAGTCTTTTGATATCTTGAAGAAAGAATCGTAGATAGAGGCGTTAACCATCATTTTTCCGAGTTTTGGATGGTCAAAAAATTGTCTGAAACTATCTTTTAGGTGGCTTATAGTGCCCTCGTAAGAGACTCCAGAAGGTTCCCCGTCTAGACTTTTAGGATAACTAAGCATCAAAAAGAAAGCTATTATGTAAGGGAAAATTGTAACGAGAAATACGATATTATAGCTCTGAAAATAGTAAACTATTACTCCAGCTAGAACGGCCGAGACTGCAGAACCCAATCGAGACGCAGATCTGGTTTTTCCATAATACTTAACTTTTCGATCTGACATATCTTCCTCGTCTAGATGTTCCATTATCATCGATTTGTGAGTTCCAGACCGGAAGGTCTCCCCTAGAGCGAATAACAGCATCGCGGGGATGAAGAGTAAGAACGAGCTAAAGAAGTAAAATATGATAAACGAGAAGATGTAGGAGGCAAAGGCTGTGGCCATCGCTCTTCTTCTACCCGTAAGATCGGCTATTATCCCGGTAGGGGTTTCCATCAATAATGTTGACGTTTCACGGATGGAGATCAAAACTCCTATCTGGAAAAAACTTAAGCCGTTGGCTAAGAAAAAGAGATACAGAAAAGGCTCAAAAAACCTGAGATTCTTCAAGAATCCGTAGGAAGAGAAACGGAACAGCATCAACTTTTTATGATCTACCATCTAACTCACATTTAATTCAATGACAAATAAAAAGATTACGAAGTAATCGGAATAAGATTTCTTTCTAGGTTAAGATGAGATATCTATCTGGCATTCTCTTAATAGCTTAAGGCCCTTAGATCTTTTTTCCTCACCTTTTTCTTCTGAACCTTGCTCGATCAATCTGTTTCCCCACTCTAACATCACTTCAGCTTTGTTCATTATATCGCCGGTCTCATCAAAAATATCTAGAGCTTTTCGGAACTCCTTTTGGCCTCTATGAAATATATATTTCTTACAGTATATCTTGCCTAGGACTTTTCTACATTTCCCGAGTTGGTTAATCATATCTGATCTTTTAGCCTTTCTCAAGGATATCTGACAGTGAGCAAGGGATTTTTCTAGTCGATTCTTCTCCAAATAAAACTCGGCGAAGTGCCGATCGACGATCAATTTGTAACTCTCTTCTTCCAATTTTGATTTGATCTTTTCGCTATGCTCGAGATATTTTTTTGCTTCATCTAAAGAATTCTGAAAAACCTTCAGTCTTCCTAGGTAAGTGAGAGCCATCCCCATACCATGGTCGCTTTCTGTTTTTTTAAAGATATCTAGAGCATTTTTAAGGTGCTCCTCGGACCTATCTAAATCCTTAATATTTAAGTAGGTGATACCTATCCATAATTTTGAGTATCCTATATTCAGTTTATCTTCTAGTTCTTTTCTTATCTCTAGACTTTTTTCAAGATGGTCTATTGCCTCTTCAAAATCACTTTTACCTCGGTAGGATAGTCCCATATTGTATAGAGAAAATGAAATCCCGGATCGGTCTTCAAGCTCTTTTTTCAATTCTAAGCTTTGTTGGTGGTATTCAAGAGCCTCATCGAATTCACCCATTGAAAAGTAGACCACCCCTATATTGTCCAATGTAGCTGCAATACCATGTTTATTCCCTCTCTTTTTTTCTATATCTAGACACTTCTTATGATATTCTATAGATTTGTCGAGTTTTCCTAGGTCGTGGTATATAATTCCGATATTGTCTAAAGCGTAGGGTGCTCCTTCCTGATCACCTATTTCTTTTTCGATTTCGTTGGCTTTTTTATAATATTCTAGAGCTTTTTCAGGTTCTTGGAGTTTTCGAAATACAACGCCAAGGTTGTTGTATGAATCTGCTAACCCCATCAAATCTTCCGAGTTTTTTCTAATCTCGATAGATCGTTGTAAGTGCTCTTTTGCTTGATCAAAATCAGATCGGTAATAAGCTATAGCCCCCAAATAATGGATTGCCTCCGCTTTATCTTCTATAGAATCTATTTTTTCAGATAAGTCTTTCATCTCTTTGAAAATGTTCTCGCATTTCTCAAATTCATTCTTTCGCAAACAAACCATACCTTTTTCTTTCAAGAGTTTACATTTTTCTTTTTCAACCTCAGAAGGGATCTGTTCTATCTGTGATAGGATTTTTTGACCTTCTTCTATATGTTTTGTTGCTTTCTTGTACTGACTTTTATTACTCAAACATCCTGCCATCTTCCTGTGCAAACTTACTAGTCTTCTCTTATTATCATCAGTTTCTCTCTTCGCTTTCTTTAAATGATCTATAGCTTCGCTGTGATCCTCATTTCTTTCTAAAACCTCAGCAAGATTCTCATGAATCTTGTTCTCGTCTATCCCTGTGACGGGATATTTTTCCAAGAGTTTTAATGCACTTTTATACAGTTGTACAGCCTTTTCATTTCTGTAGATTTCTTCAGCTTTATCAGCCCCTCTCAGATAGGACCTAACAGCTTCCTTGAATTTTTCGATCTTTTCGAGATGCTTCCCCAACATGAAATGATGATTTACATCTTTTTCTTCGTCGATATCTCTTAAGCTTTCAGCGATTCTTTCATGAAGACTTTTTCTTTTAGATTTCGATAGAGATTTGTAAACGGTAAATCTTGTCATCTCGTGGGTAAAATCTAGCGTGTTTTCTGAAGTATCGTGGAGAACATCAGCTCTTTTCAGATATTCGATAATTTCTTTTGTTTCTTTCTCTTCTCCCTGCATTGCACTGAGGATCAGACCTTCCGAAAAATTGTCATCGATGCAGCTGCTCAATTGAAGTACTTCTTTCTCCTGAGGGTCTAAATGTTTAAATTTTAGATCATATAAATCTTTCACTTTCTCCGGCAATTTTACCTCTTCGAAAGTTTTTGGGTATTTTTCTTTCAAAGGCTGTAAGGTATCGTTTTCCAGCATTTTATCGGTTAATGCTTCGATGAATAGTGAAATTCCACCTGTCAGCTCATGGATCATCTCAACGAATTCTCTAGGAATATCATTTCTTCCTATCTTTGTGACTAGTAATTTCCTACTGTTATTCCAATTGAAGGGTTCTATCTCGATGGTTTTTGAATTACTAGAATTAACGACATACTCTGTTGATATATCCGAACTCGGATTATCTACCTCTTCCTTTCTATAGGCTCCTAATAAGGTCACTAAATTTTCTTCTAATTCATCAGTTAGATATTTGATAAACCGAAAAGAGATAGAATCGATCCATTGGAGGTTATCGATGAAAAGAACAATCGATCGTTGTGACGAAAGGCTTTCTAAAACATTCTTCATTTTATTGAAAAAGCTCTCATCAGAAAAATTAAAGCTTTCAACCTCATCTTTCCAATCCTTCTTTTCAGTATTGAAAAGTTCTAAGATTCTATCTTCTTCAACTATTTCTGGTTTTTCTTCTAAAATTTCTGAAAAAATATTTTGGAATGGGAAAAGAGGTGGACATCCTTCGAAATAACTCTTTCCTTCGTAAAAATCGAAACCTTTATCTCTCAAATCTTCCTCAATTTTTTTTACAAAATGGGTCTTCCCAACACCCATATATCCCTTTAAGAGTAAAGTACTAACGTTCTTATCCTCTTTTTCGCCTAAATATTCTTTCAAAACTCCGATTTCTTTTTCTCTATCCACAAATATGTCTTTATCACCTATCTCAGTAAGGTCTAAGACATCATCTGTATCGAGGTTGTTTAGAGCAAATAAATAAGAATTTGACCCCTGAACATATTCCCTGATATCTTTGAGTTTTATCTCATTTGTTCCGTCTTCGGTTTTGATATGAATCTTCTCTTCTTTGATATCTCCTTTGACCTTTTCGGCTTTTTTCTCACCTTTTTCTGTCAAAAAATAAACGTATCTTTTATTAGAAGCTCCTTTCACCTTTCTCGATTCTTTTTCAATCAAACCATTTTCTTCCATTTCGATGAGAAGTTTACTAGCTCTGTTTTGCGAGAGTTGAACACTTTCCGCTATTCCCTCCTGGCAGTAGGAAAAAGGAAAAATTTCCTCTCCTTTGTATTTTTCCTTATTTATCAAATAAAGTAGTATCTTTTTCCTGCCTGGTATCTCTATCATCATAATCGATAGTTATTTATTATTTTTAAAGATTGTTACAGTTCTTAATTTAGTGTGAATGTATCTTCTTCAGATAATAGAGAAAAGGATGAGATTTCAAACAGATAAAAATAATATACATATATAAGAGAGAAAACAATTTTAGAATTGAAATCAGATGTTAATTAATATCAGTAAATATTTAAATAGCAATCTCTTGTTTCCTCACCATGAATTCGTACCCATCGGTCCTTTGGTTGCTAAATAAAGGTGAATGATTCGTGATATTCGAACTCTTAGTATTATTTATGGCTGGATGGGGAGCAGGGATTATTACTGGTCTGATCGGTGCTAGTGCAGTTGCTCTAGTCATCCCTGCTTTGATGATCTTTTTGAATTACGAGGCATATGTTGCCATCGGGATAGCTTTGGCTATCGATGTTTTTGCCTCTTCAATGGCAGCTTATACTTATGGCCAACACGGTAATACAGATCTGAAAGCCGGACTCCAGATGGCAGTGGCGGCTGTTGCAGGTGCCTTTATTGGGAGCTGGCTATCAGCCCCGATCCCTTCAACGAGCCTAGGTGGAACAAGCGGTTTTATTACCCTATGTATTGGGATAGCCTTTGTTTTAGAGCCAGAAACGGATACTGCAAAGGATTTTCAGGAATTGGAGATAATCAAATCAGTAAAAACAGTGCTTCAAAAGAAGAAACAACTTTCATCTGTTGCTATTGGCCTCGGTATTGGAATTGTATCTGGTGTAATAGGAGCTGGAGGGGGGTTGATGTTCTTGATAGCACTCGTAGTCGCTCTAGATTTTCCTATACATAAGGCAGTAGGTACATCTGTAATCATCATGATATTTACAGCCTTGTCAGGTGCGATAGGACATATATACTATGGAGAGATCATGTTAACGGCTATGTTTATAGGTAGCATAGGAGGTGTTATCGGATCCAGGTCTGCCTCAACATTTGCAAATCTAGCCACGGAAAAGCAATTAAAAAGAACTGCAGGAATCGTATTTATGTTGATGGGTGGAGCTTTATTTATAGCTGAAGTGATATTGTAGGACTCAGTTTATCCTTTTCCTTCTTATTTCTCTAGCGGTTTCATAGACTTTTTCCAACTTTTCTCCACACTCTAAATCATCGTATGGAAGACCTTCAATGAAGTTATCATTTATCTCTTTCTCGGAACGCAATGTTTTGAGGGTTTTTTCAGCACAGTCCTTGGGGTCTTCGTCGAAGAGTAATCCATTGTTTCCTGGGTCAATTATTTCAGGTATGACTCCGTAGTCTAGTCCAACAACTGGTGTTCCTGTCGCTAATGCTTCTAACATCACTAGTCCTAGGGTTTCAAAGGTAGATGCGAAAAGGAAAGCATCTGCTGCCGCATAGTACTTTGGAAGATCCTCCTCAGGGACAAAACCAGTGAAAGTGATGATATCTTCTAACCCTTTCTTGGCTACGAGTGATTCAAGATCGGATTTTGCCGGACCGTCCCCTACAATCAGAAGCCTCACATCCGGTCTTTCTTTTTTTATGTAGGGTATGGAATTGATGATTAATTCTAAATTTTTTTCCTTAGATATTCTCCCTACGTGGAGAAGTAAGGTATTATCATCTAATCCCAATTTCTTTCTGATAGTCTCTCCATCAACGTACTTATTGTATCGATCTCTGTCAATGGATGGGGTAACAACGGCAGAGTGATACATATTTGGACATTTTTCCTTCAATTCCTTCATTGTCTGCTTACTCGGAGCGATGACTGCATCACTCTTTCTCAATAGGTATCGTAAATATACCCAAGTTAACCGCTTCAAAAGATCATTCGACAAATTCAATGGAGAATAGTGCATTGCCTCAGTGACCCAAGTATGAAAATTGAATACACAGGGCAAATCTAAAAGTTTTGATGCTATGAGAGCTCTGATGCCCATAAAACCTACACCATGGTTATGGATCACGTCTATGTTTTTTTCTACAAGTAGTTTTTGAGTTCTTCCATTTGGATAGATAGCCATCCTATATTCTGGATAAGGTTTGAAAATTTTAGATTTAAAAAGAAAAACATTATTGTCTTTCTCTGAAACCTTATTTTTTTTACCCGGAGCAAAGATATAGACTTGATGTCCTAAATCTTCTAGACTTTTTCTGAACTGGATGATAGAATTGACAACCCCATCTTTTGTAGGAAGCCAGGTATCAGTAACCATCGCAATCTTCATCTGTTTATCCTCCGACCAGTAAAAATAAGATAAATTCCTTTTTACTGGATTTATTGATTTTGGATTGAACTATTTTTAATATTAGGTTTTAAAAGGTTTGAATATATAAAGATAATGGATGATAATTTAGGATCATCAGTTTATTCTCCACGATAAATTTTTAAAGGAAAGGAATAAATAAACTTCTCAAGAAAAGAGAGCGAAATTGAAGGGAAATAAAGATGTCCGAGAAAAAACAGAAAGTTTTCTGTATAGGTCTATCTAAGACTGCTACAACGAGCCTTACAAGCGCCCTCAAGATATTGGGATATAAATCAAATCATTTTCCTATGAGCCTCTTAAAATATACCGATGAAGGTTTAAAATTCGACTTTTCAGGGGCCGAGAAGTATGATGCTCTTTCCGATCTCCCTGTCGTGAGATTTTATAAAGAATTAGATAGAACTTTTCCAGATTCAAAGTTCATTCTAACTACGAGAGAATTAGAAGAATGGCTGGATTCTTGTAGACGTCATTTTTGGCCGGGACAGATTCTCAAGGGTGACTTCTGGTTCAATCGACTTCATAAGGAGATTTATGGGGCTATAGATTACGATGAGGAAAAATTTCGGAAGGCCTACAAAGACCATAGACAGGAGGTTCTCTCCTATTTCTCGAAAAGGGAAGAAGATCTTTTGATCATGGATATAACCGATGGAGAAGGTTGGGAAAAGTTATGTCCTTTTTTAAATGAACAGATACCTGATAAAGATTTTCCTAAAAAAGATTGTTTGTATAGTCAGATATTCAAGATATTTAATATCCAGCAATTCAGATGATATATTGAGGACTTGATAATTGAATATAGGAGATCATTAAAAGTTTGATCTGGTTATAAAACTCGATAAACTCATCTTATCATTACTACTACTTAAATCATTTTGCAATCAAATTCCTGATGTAAAAGAAGTTCTCAAAGAATTCCTGTTAAACTTGACGAGATTTTTTGCAGACAAAACAATGAAGCTAAGAGTATGATAAAATATATATACTAGTGTACAATAACTCACATCGGAGAACAAAGATGAGCAAAACCGTAGGATGCAGAGAAAAAGGTGTCCCTTCCCGAAGTCGTGAGGGTAGAGATAGGTCCGCTCATCTTGGTCTAGTTCATCCTGCAGAAGCCTGATGAACTAGGTTTCGAGTATATTTTATTATCTCGGCTCGTTGCGAAATTTTTTAGATGCTCTTTTAAACAAGAGTCTAGAGCGAATATTTTTGAGGTGATAATTTGAAAAAGGATGTTTTTTCAGAGTCGGAAAGACTAGATATAATAGTGTCGGAAATCAGAGAGATATTTAAGAGATGGGGATATCAGGAGATATTTTTGCCGAGTGTTGTAGAACTCGATGGGAAGCTAAGGAAAGGATTGAATATAACATGCCAAAATGAATTTTACACCGTCAATCCAGATCCGACGGCACAGATGGCAGTCAACTTCAAAGACGGTTTACCGATAAGAAAATTCTATATCAGAGAGATCCTAGACGGTATAGAGGGAAAATTTCAAGCAGGTATTGAGTTCCTCTGCGATGATCCGGTGAGAAACAAAGTAGAGATATTGAATATCTTGATTTCGGTATTAGAAAGATTGAAGATAGAAGATTTTTACGTAGATATAGGTAGTTTGAAGGTATGGAAAGAAACTATTGAAAATATCAAAGAATACAGAGATGATATATTCACAGCTCTGAGAAGAAGAAATCTAAGTCTAATAGACGATCTACCTATATCTTCAGAGAAGAAGGAGGAACTTTGGGATCTGCTGAACCTCAGAGGTGAAAAGTGTGGATTCGATAAGATAGATCGACTCATCGATTTAGTAGATGACGATCGATTTTACGCAGATCTAGGAACAGTGCGCCCTCTACCCTATTATGATGATATAATATTCGAGATATATTCACCTAGAGCCGGTTTTCCTATAGGGGCAGGAGGAGAATATAAACTCGAGGGTGCACATGGATGCGGTTTTGCTTTGGATCTAGAGATGATCTCTGAGATTTATGATATTGAAGAGGAAAACGATTTTGTTGTTGTAGATGGTGATCTAAAAACTTCTTATCGAAGAGCTAGAGAATTGGTTAAAGATGGAGAAAAAGTGAGGATGGAAATATGATGGATATGAGTATAGCTTTACCAAAAGGAAGACTGCTGGATAAATCCTTGGAATACTTAAGACAGTCGGGTTTAGACCTAAAAGTCAAAAAGAACAGAGAACTTGTTCAGGATATAAATGGAAATAAACTTGTTCTGTCTAAACCCAGTGATGTACCCGTATACGTTGAACATGGTATCGATATAGGGATAGCGGGATCAGACGTTCTTGAAGAAAGGAAAAGTGAGGTATTCGTTCCTCTTGAATTAGATTTTGGAAAATGCCGATTAAGCGTTGCTGTACCTGAAGAAAACGAGGTGAATATCGATGATTTCGAAGGATACACGATAGCTACTGAATATCCTAATTTGACCTCTGATTTTTTTGAAGAAAAAGCGATTTCAGTTGATACGATAAGACTTGACGGTTCTGTTGAAGTAGCTCCTAGGATTGGTATCGCAGATGCGATCGTTGATATAGTCGAAACTGGTCGTACTTTAAAGGCGAATGATCTAGTCGAGATAGAGAAGATAATGGACGTTTCAGCTTTGTTTATGGTAAACAGGATATCTCAAAAAGTTAGATTTGAAGAGATAAACGAACTTGTCGAGAAATTGAAAGAGGTGTGAAGATGGATTTAGATGTGTATGTGAGTGAAATATTGGAAGATATAGAAGAAGAAGGTATGGAGGCCTTGAAGAGATACTCTAAAAAATTCGATGGTTATCACGGAGAATTAAAGGTTGATGATCTTGATTACAATATCCTTGAAGAAAAGGAAAAAGAAGCTGTAGATGAAGTCATCGAAAGGGTCAAAAAGGTTCATAAGAAACAAAAAGAAGAGGATGAAATACACTCGATGAGTGATTCTCTTTTTGGTCTTATAAAAAGACCGATCGAGCGTGTAGGTATCTACGTACCAGGTGGACAACCACTCCCTTCAACTTTGATCATGGTAGCTGTCCCCGCTCTTTTGGCAGGAGTCGAGGAGATCGTAGTAACGACGCCTCCTAAAAAAGATGGTATCGATCCAAGAATACTTTACATCGCTGAGAAAATCGGAGTGGATGAGATCTATAAGATCGGTGGTGTACAAGCGATAGGCGCGATGGCTTATGGAGTAGGGATGAAAAAGGTAGACAAGATATTCGGTCCGGGCAATAAGTATGTCAACGAGGCGAAGAGGCAAGTTTACGGTAAAGTCGGAATCGATGGACTAGCAGGTCCTTCGGAGATAGCTATCGTTGCTGACGAAACCGCTGATAAAGAACAAGTAAAGATGGATCTTCTTGCACAGCTTGAACACGATGATGATGCAGAGGCCTGGGTTTTTACAACTAGCAAAGATCTTGATGAAGATCTTGATGTCAAAGGTGCAAAAGTGAAAGTTCTCGATGATATAGTAGATTGTGTCAGAGAATCAAATGAGATAGCTCCTGAACATCTAGAGATATTGACAGAGAATCCTAGAAGTCTACTCCCGATGGTTAAAAGTGCTGGGGCCGTTTATCTTGATGAATTTACTCCTGCTGCCGCTGCAGATTACTTTTTAGGTGTAAATCATGTTCTACCTACCGGGAGAGCCGCTAAATTTGGATCCGTATTGACTGTTGATGATTTTGTTAAGAAAATAAGTTTAGCTAAGGCAGGCAGGGCAGATTATGAAGAGAATAAAGAGCTAGGTTTGATTCTAGCTGATATCGAAGAAATGGAATATCACAAAAAATCGATAGAGGTGAGAAAAGATGCAGAGGAAAACTGAAGAAGTGGAGATTAGAATAGGATTTGATAAGGAAGAAACAGATGTTTTCACAGGCGATGACGTCTTAGATCACATGTTAGAGACCCTATTCTTCTATATGGGTGAAAAAGTGAAGGTAGAGGCGGAATGGGATATAAGGCATCATTTATGGGAAGATATGGGGATACTTTTGAGTGATGCTATCAACGGAAAGATCAAAGACAAAAATATACAAAGATTTGGCAATGCCGTAATGCCTATGGATGACGCTTTAGTTCTCACCTCAATAGACATATCGCGCACCTATACAAACCTAGAAATAGATTACGATCACGGAGAAAAAGGTTTTGACCTTGCTGTTGTAAGTGAATTCTTAAATGCCCTATCGAGAAATCTACCAGCAACGATACACGTAAAACAATTAAGCGGTGTTAACGGTCACCACGTTATAGAGGCGGTCTTCAAAGCACTTGGTGTTGCTCTTTCTCAGGCGATATCTCAATCAGAAGAACTGAAAAGTACGAAAGGGATATTATGACAACTATCGTAGATCTAGGTCTAGGTAACATCTCTAACGTCAAGAGACCGATAGAGGGTAAAGTAACGAACGATCCTTATAAGATCGAGAAAGCGGAAAAGATCATAATCCCGGGCGTAGGAAATTTCGCTGAGATCAAAGATGATTTAAGTAAACTGAAAGGTGTTATCTCCGATTTTATCGAAGAGGACAAGCCTTTTTTAGGTATATGTTTAGGTATGCAGGTACTGTTCGGCTACAATGAAGAGGGAGGAGATAAAGGTCTTGATATACTAGAAGGTGAAGTCAAGAGATTGAAGAATAATTTATCCCCTCACATCGGTTGGAACACTGTTCGATTCACCTCTGAAGATCCACTTTTTAAAGGTATTGATAATGGATCGTTTTTCTATTTTGCGCATTCATATTACGTCGAAACTAAAATGCCCTTAGTAGGTGAAACAAAACTACGTTCTTCTTGTGAAACATCTCAAATTCCCGCCGTGATAAAATCTAGTAACATCTACGGAACGCAATTTCACCCTGAAAAATCAGGTTCTGATGGGTTGAAATTATTGAAAAATTTCGAGTTATTGGAGGTGTAGAATAAATGAAGATTTATCCAGCTATAGATATTTACAACGGTGAAGCAGTCAGGCTTGAACAGGGAAAAAAAGAGAAGATGAAGTCTTTTGGGGATCCTGTTGAATACGCTGAAAGATTCTCAAGATATGTCGATAAGTTACACATAGTCGATCTAGAAGGAGCATTTGAAGGTGAATCTAGAAATCTAGATGTGGTAGAACAGATCGTAAACTTGCATGATATAAAGGTACAGGTAGGAGGAGGTTTGAGGGAGATTTCTTCTGTCAAAAAAGCTTATTCTGCAGGGGCTGAAAACGTTATCGTCGGTACTAGAGCATTCGATGAAGAGTTCATGGAAGAGATAACTGACGAATTTGAAGGTATAACCGTCTCTCTTGACCTAAAAGGCGGTAGCTTAGCCGTCGATGGGTGGAGAACAACACTTGACATGGACCTTAAAGAAGGTCTAGAATTTTTAGGGTCTTATGTAGATAGGTTTATTTATACCATAACGGAACAGGACGGCCTACTAGAAGGGATAAAAAAAGTGCCTTATGTAGCTGAAGTAGGTGAAGTGATCTACGCAGGAGGTGTCACTTCGATGAAAGATATCGATCTTCTAGATGAGATGAATTT
The DNA here is from genome assembly GCA_036626005.1 of Thermoplasmatota archaeon. Lineage (GTDB taxonomy): Archaea > Thermoplasmatota > Thermoplasmata > Halarchaeoplasmatales > Halarchaeoplasmataceae > Natronoplasma. The sequence goes on from JAZKSP010000017.1 coordinate 17,487, forward strand.
TGACGGCTGTATCATAGGTAAAGCTCTTTATGAGAAAAAAATATCATTAAAAGAATTAAAAAGAAGAGGAGATCAATATGTTGGCTAAGCGAATAGTTGCGGCTTTAGATATCAAGAATGGTAGAGTGGTAAAAGGCGTCAATTTTGAAAATATTAGGGATGCTGGTGATCCCGTTGAATTGGCTAAAAGATATGAAGACGAAGGTGTCGATGAAATCGTTTTTTTAGATATTTCGGCAACAAACGAGAATCGGGAGATATTAATAGGATTAGCGAAGAAGATCGCTGGTGAGATAAATATACCATTCACGGTCGGTGGTGGATTAAGTTCTACAGATCTGATGACTAAAATGATCAGACAGGGAGCAGATAAAGTATTCGTCAATACTTCTGCTGTAGAAGATCCACATATCATAAAAAAAGCATCGAAGAAAATAGGCGCTTCAAATCTCGTGATAGCTATAGATGCAAAAAGAGAAGAAAATGATTGGAAAATATACAGCCACGGAGGAAATAAAAAAAGAGGATTGAACGCTGTCGAATGGGCAAAGGAAGTCGAAAAATTAGGTGCCGGTGAGATCCTTTTGACTTCCATGGATAGAGACGGGACAAAAGATGGTTTTGATATTCCCCTTTTAAAGAAAGTATCTTCGGCAGTGGATATTCCTGTTATTGCCTCTGGAGGAGCTGGATCTGCTGAAGATTTTTACAAAGTATTCAATGAAACCGAGGTGAGTGCAGCCTTAGCTGCATCTATATTTCATTATAAGGATTGCAGCATTTCTGATCTGAAATCCGATCTTGATAGGAGGGGTATAAATGTTAGAAATTGAAGACTTAGATTGGAACGAAGACGGACTTTTACCTGTTATAACACAAGATTTGGACGGTACCGTGTTAACGTTAGCTTACATGGACGAGGAAGCACTCGAACTAACATTAGAAACGGGAAAAGCTCACTATTATTCTAGGAGCAAACAAAGGATACGTATGAAAGGTGAAGTCAGCGGAAATACTCAAAATGTCGAAGAGATCGAGGTAGACTGTGACAGAGATGCCCTATTGATGAAAGTAAAACAAAAAGGAGCGGCCTGCCATACGGGACATTACAGTTGTTTCTACAGCTCCTTGAGTGACTCTAAAAGAGACGAGCAAAAAATCGAGGATATAGATTACTCTCTCAATATCTTGAAGGAATTGGAGGAAGTTATCAAGGACCGAAAGGAAGAACCCGTAGAGGGGTCATATACATCATGTTTGTTCTCTAAAGGGGAAGAAGAGATCGATAAAAAACTTGGAGAAGAAGCCGTAGAGGTCCTTGTGGCCAACGATAAAGAAAAGGTTGTTTTAGAATGCGCCGACCTGCTATATCACCTAATAGTCAAATTAACCCACGAAGATATCGACCTCGATGAAGTTATGAAAGAATTGAGGAGACGCAGATCATGAAAATTGCGGATAGGCTCAAAAACTTTGAAGGATATGGGTGTGGTCCTCGCGAGGAAGGTATCCATCTAGATAAAAATGAAAGTCCTTTTGATCTTCCTAATGATATCAAAGATGAGATCTTTGAAGAGCTACGTGAAACTCAGCTGAACCGTTATCCTCCCTTGATTCCTGAAACCCTAGAAAAGAAGATCGCAGATTATCTCGGCTGCTCTGCAGAAAAGATATCTGTTGGTAATGGAAGTGACGCTCTACTTCCGCTTTTATTCGAAATGTTCGATGCCGATCAAGTCGTCCTTAATACGCCTACATTTTCGATGTATTCTTTTTATGCTAAAAGAAAAGGATTGGAAATAAATGAAATCCCATTGGATGAAAATTTCGTGACCCCTTCTTACTTGGATGTTTTAGAAAAACGTAGCATAATCTGTATATGTTCTCCAAACAATCCAACAGGAAACATACAACCCCGTAACCATATCATAGAAGCTTTAGAATCCGATAATATCGTTATCTTGGACGAAGCTTATGTGGAGTTTTCAAGAGAGTCGAACATCGATTTAATAGAAAAGTATGACAACTTGATAGTTCTAAGGACCTTATCAAAAGCTTTTGGGTTAGCTGGACTCAGAATTGGATATTGTGTCGGTTCTGTCGAGGTGATGGAATATTTGAATAAGATAATATCTCCTTTTAGTCAGGATATCCTGTCTATAAAGATAGCAGAAAGACTCTTTGAATGCACTGACATGATCGAAGATAACGTAGAAAAAATAATAGACGAAAGAGATCGCATCTTCAAAAGATTTAAAGATTATGCTTATCCAAGCCAATCGAACTTTATCTTGATCGATCTCGACGCTTATGAATATCTGAGGGATAGAGGAATACATGTAAGAAAGATGGATGGAAGACTAGAGGGTATGATAAGAGTAACCGTTGGCAAGGAAGAGGAGAATGATGAGTTGATATCTGAGTTGGAGAGATTTATAGAGGGTTCTAAACGATGAGATGGGTTGTTTTCGATATCGACGGCGTATTGATCGACGTGACACAAAGCTTCGATAAAACTGTAAAAAGGACCTTTGAATTTTTATCGGATAAATCAGATTTTGATGTTTCTTTAGAAGTTATTAGAGTATTGAGGAAAAGAGGCGTTTTCGGTGATGATTTTAAATTGACTGAAGCGATCTTAAGAGGTTCTAAAGAATTTGATTCAGCAGAGATGATGCTAGATAAATTCAGAGAAAACGGAGATATAAGATGGGTGAGAAACAATTGGGGAGAAGGTGTGAATGAAGACGAGTTGATAAAAGTCTTCAATACTTTTTACTTGGGGGAAAAATACGAGGAAAGACTTTTTGATTTCGAAGGATTTTGGAGAGAAGAAAGATCGATAATCGATCTAAAACTGCTAGAAAGAGTTGATGATCTGTTCAGAGTAGGTGCTGTAACAGGAAGGGATAGATCAGAATTGAGATCAGCTGAAGATATTCTAGGGTACGAATTCGAGGAGTATATCACAAGGGATGATTATCTGAAGCCGAATCCAAAAGCATTGAAAGTTCTAGTTGGTGAAGAAAAAGGGTTTTTAGTGGGTGATGCTCTTTCGGACCGACAGCTCGTTCAAAATTATAACTCGCATTATGAAGGTAGTTTCAAATTTATAGAAATCGGTGAAGATGTTAAAACAGTTAATGAGTTTTTAAAAAAATTATTAGAGAATAAAGGATTTTAACCTAAACTTAGTTTTTCTCGATAGCTAGACATGTCCATGAATACGTGTCCGCTTACTTTGAAAACGATGTTTTTTTCCTCATTCCTTTCTTGCACTCTCTAGCCTCGTCGATGGCTGCTGCGATACTATATGCCGATTCTAGTGCTAGAAGAAAACCTTCCGTTTGAACGAACATCTTTGCCCCTTTAAAGACGTATTCTTCATCTTCAGGATATATTATTGTATCAATAAGACCTTCATGTTTTAACCTTCATGTTTTAAAGCACTGATTATTAGTGCTGCAGCGTGATAGCGTAGACCATCGGCTTTTATGGATGGCATTGAACATTGATGACCTAAGGTGTATATCTTCAGCAGACGGGTCTGTTCAGCGTAATCTCCAAAATCGTATTTTTATGTTCCTTCCAAATTCGGAGCAGCCTGACTTTGTGCGGCTAGGAATTTAGTATCATGTCCGTTTTTTATCCGATCAGCCGCAAAGGTGAGGGCTAAGCCTCTAAACTTACTTCCGCCGCCTAGGCACGATATCACTATATTTGGATATTCATCGGCCATCCCGAATTGTTTCTAGGCCGATAATAGTCTGATAGACTAGAACATGGTTTAGTATAGAACCAAGACCGCAAACAGCATTATCTTCGTAGGCTACATCCTCTAAAGCTTCTGAGATAGCTATATTTAGTGACACTTCATCGAGTCTTTCGACATACAGATTTTTTATCTCATATCAGTTTCCGTCAAAATTTCCTGTGAACCCATTGGCATCATCTTCTATTGATTCCCACCCATCGCCATTATCGACTAACTCGTCGTAACTTTCGTATCCTATTCTAAGATAGACCACTAAAGTTTTGATAGTCTCGTATTATAGCCTGTTGCATACTTCAGTCTTACTCTAAGTCAGGGAGTATAGAACTCGTTTAGAAAAATGAACTATAATCTTCTATCTAAAACATATTACTAACCAATAGTAAAGTGGGCCGAGGCGGATTTGAACCGCCGAACTTCGCCTTTCATACTGTTTTTGACAGTTGTAAGGGCGACGTCATGACCCCTAGACCACCGGCCCGTGAGAGGGTGGTTACGAGCGAACAGCCGGTGGTGAATTGGAAGCTTCGCTTCCGAAAGACCACCGGCCCATGAGAGTGTAATCATCTAATATAAGATCGCCCGTCGGTCGAAACCTTAAGAGGTTCTAGTTCAATTTATTTGAGAAACAGATGTTGTATTTTTATTTATCCCTTTTGCTTTCGGCATAGTTTCAAGCCCAGGGTATCGTGTTTACAAAAAGGTCTTTATAGTAGACTTTAATAGACTCATGGTGCTATTGAAATGATAGAAGTTCGCTTCCATGGAAGAGGTGGACAGGGCGCAGTTGTTGCTTCTGAGCTGCTAGCTCGAGCCGCCTTCGAGGAAGAAAAAGATGTACAGGCATTCCCGATGTTCGGTGTTGAGCGTAGGGGTGCTCCTGTGACGGCGTTCACTAGGATAGACGAGAAAACCGTAAGGGATCATTCTAAAATTCATGAGCCTGATGTGGTGATAGTCCTTGATACAGCCCTTTT
>JAZKSP010000120.1:0-4581 GCA_036626005.1 Thermoplasmatota archaeon
AAATCAAGTTGACCAAAAAATATAATAATATTGTATCCATACTATCCATTAAAGGGGTTTAAGGATTAGCTCTCCCCGAGGGAAGCGGGATGAACAGAACTGAAGGTAAGAAGTCCGATACCGATGGAGAAGACGTAGGATCCTCTTCCGAGATTGATGTTTCTAGTCTTAATAAATCCGTTCGAGACGTTCTAGAAAATCTGGAGAGTGACCATGAAGTCTATGGAGACGAAACCGTCAAAAAGGCCACTCTAAAGTGTTTGAAACATCTTCAGGATGAAAAGGAACTATCCCACAAAGACCTGAAAATGAATATATACTTAGATTTTTTAGAAGATCCTGCTGCAGACTTAAAAAAAGAGATAAAAAGAGATGTTAAGGGACCTCCAAGAGAAGATATCTGGAAGATGGGTAAGGCTGGTCTGGACCATATAGAAAAGAAGACCAATGCTGTAGAAAGCTCGATAGACAAAAGAAATAAGATATACAGGTGGAAACCTTCGGTCACTGAAATGTCGTCAGTAGAGGAGATAGATCCAAAAAATAAATCATCTGAAGAGTTAAACGATCAGCATTTTGTCGAAATAAAAAAACAGTTACAAAATGAAGAATCCAGTAAAGAGGAAATGAACAGAAAAACATCGGAGTTAGAAGAAGAAAAAAGTTATCTCATCAAAGAAAAAAAGGTTGAAAGAGGGCTGAAGTTATCGCTGGAAAAGATGGAAGAAGGAAAGGGGTTCATATTGAGCAGTACGAATCCAAAGGAGATCAAAAGAAAATATGATCTCTCCGAGGATTCGATAACATATCGTTGGTTAACCATGATAGAAGGGGAAAAAAATTTTGATCCGTCTAATCTTCCTATGATAGGTCACAGCATGATCAATTTTCTCGAGAGAAAGAGCGGACTGATCTTTATGGAAGGGATCGAGGTCATCTTAAAACACAATTCCTTCAATAAGTTCTGGGGCTTTTTAAATCATCTTATGGACCTAGTTTCTGAAGAAGATGGGATTTTAGTTATCAGTTTGGACCCTAGGACCCTCAACGACCAGCAATTAGCTCAGATAGAGCGAAGACTGGAGATCCTTTAGAGATCTTCTTGTCTTTTTCCCCAGTATATTAGCGGGAAACCTATCAGCTGATTTACCGCAAGACATATAAGTATCTTTTTCGATAACTATTTAGAAGGGTGATCGTAGACCCCTCTAGCGAGGGAGACCAGATGATCAATCTAGATGAAAAGGACCTTGAAGCTGATGAAAAAAAGTCACGGTCTAGTAACGAGTCTATTTTGAATCAGTCAGTTATGGATACATTGAAGAATTTAGAAGGAAAACAAGAAGTCTATGAGGAGGAAACAGTTAAAAAGATAACTTCTCTCTGTTTGAAATATCTTCAAGATGAAAGAGAAGTCCCTGAAAGAGATATAAAGATGTCGATTTATCTCAAATCTCTAGATGACCCCTGTGGGACCATCATCAGAGAGATGCTGAAGAAAAATGAGGGGCTCACTGAAAGGGAGATCTGGGAGATGAGTAAATCCGCTCTAAATATGATCGGAGAGAAAACGGACCTTGTTGAGATAACTAAAGATGAGGACGATCATATATACAGATGGAAGAGGTAAAGGGTTGAAAAACGATTATTAAGTATTATCTACATATTTTTTTAAGATGTCCGATCTATCAGAGAGATATAAAGGTTTGAGCAAACACCTTTCCTACTTATTACGACATCATCCGGAGGATGGAAACCTTACTATTGATGATCATGGTTTTGTCGATCTAGAAGCAGTTCTCGATTCTTTGAACTCAACGAAACATTCCTGGGCATCGAGAGAGGATATAGAATACCTGATTGAGAACAGCGATAAGAAAAGATTCGAGGTCGTAGGTGGAAAGGTCCGGGCGCTGTACGGACATTCTATAGATGTGAAAATCGAGCAGAAAAAAGAACCACCTGAGAGACTGTACCACGGGACCTCTCCAGATTCTTTATCTTCTATTTTTGATGAGGGTTTGAAACCGATGGGGAGACAGTACGTACATCTTTCGCTATCGAAAGTTGAAGGTGTAGAAGTGGGAAAAAGACATCATCCCGAACCCGTTATACTTGAGATCGATTCCCTAGAAGCGTGGGAAGACGGTATCGATTTCTATAAAAGAGGAGATCTTTACTTGTCAGAGCGGATCCCTCCAGAATATGTAAGGGTGATAGATGAAAGATCCTAATATCAGCGGAATCTGGTTTTAAAGGTCTTTGTTTTCCTGTTAGCCACTCCTTTTCTTGAGTTATTTAAAGTAATCGGGGTAAATACTTTTATATTTTCAATAATTTCTAAACATATATGAAGATTTAAGGGAAGCATGGTGAATTATGCCTAGAGCGTTGAAGTTAAAGATTCTAAAATAGATGGAGCTAGATTTGAAGGGAAGGTTGAAAAAGTATGAATGAAAAATCTAAAGAAGAGCGTAAGGAAGAATTGGGTATCTACAAGAATAGATTGGAAGATGCTATGGAAGCTGGAAATTTAGCTTGGTGGGAGATGGATATGCCTTCCGGTAAGGTCAGATTCAATGACAGGAAGGCTGAGATGCTCGGGTACTCTCCAGAGAAGTTCGAACATTACTCCGATTTCACCGATCTCCTCCATCCCGAAGATCATGAAAGAGCTATGCAAGCCATGAGAGAGCACCTAGAGGGGAGAAAAGAAAGATATGAAGTGGAATACCGGATCGAGAAGAAGAACGGAGATTACAAGTGGTTCAGAGATGTCGGTAGTATAACCGAGGAAGATGAAGACAGCGAATACAAGAAGGTAACCGGAGTGGTCATAGATATCGATGAGAGGAAGAGAATTGAAAATAGAGAGGACTTCCTGCATTCTCTTTTGAGGCACGACGTAGGTAATAAGATACAGATCGTACAGGGCTATCTTCAGCTAGCTGAAGACTTCGAATTACCTGAGGAATTGGAAGATTTTCTTTCCAAGGGAAAAAAAGCGATCGAGAGGAGCCAAGAGATAATAGAAAAGATAGAAATGGTGAGAAAGGTCGCTGTGGAGGAAGAAATCGAAACAGTCGAGGTTTGCTCTATCTTGGAGTCGGTGATATCTGACTATCAGGATAGGTTGGAGAAGTATGGGTTCGAATTTGAGTGTGAAAAGGAAACGATGAAAGTGGTTGGCGGTCCTCTTTTGGAAGAGATGTTCTCCAATGTTTTAGAGAACACTATCAAACATTCAGAGTGTGAAAATATCAAGATATCTTCTGAAAGTCAGGTCAAAGAAGTTCTAGTTAAAGTGGAAGACGACGGGAAAGGCATCTCCGAAGATATCAAAGGAGATTTGTTTGAGAGAGGTTTCAAGAAAGGGGAATCTGGGGGTTCAGGTCTTGGTCTGTATTTGGTTAAAGAGATAGTTGAGAGTTACGGTGGTAATATCGAGGTTAAAGACTCTGAGATGGGAGGAGCAATGTTTGAAGTTCATTTACAAAAAGCGGAGAAATGAGCTCTCGATCATGAAAATTTGAGATCCTATTCAAGGGGATTGATATCAGACTGGATCGCATCTATCGTTTCGTCTTGAGACTCATCTCCAAGAGGCGATAAGAGTTTTTCCTCAAGGGTCTGATCATTGGAACTTTCTCCTTTAGTGCTTTCCACCAAATTTGCTAGCCATCCGACAGCTCCAATCTCGATGCGGTTCTGTGTGCCCTCATCTCCTGCACCGAAACCCTCTACGACGAGCTCAACATCAGTTCCATATAGATCAAACAGTTTTCCGGCATCCCAAGTAAGTGATACGACTTCTCCGTGAATATCCTCAATCTCTATCGCACCGGTTTCTTTCACAATATTCCCGTCTTCACATATCTTCACATTCACCTCGGGATATGGTGGGAAGAAAAATTCATCTTCCGTTCTCCTGACTCTTACTAGAAATTCCTGCTTACCTTCTCCGCTCTGTAACTTGTCCGGAGGATTGGGAAAATCAGTTTTGAACAGAGAATCTCCTTCTTCTTCTTTAGTTTCTAACCAAGTGTCTGTCGGTTTTGTCGGATCATTTCGAATATCTTCTATAGAGCCCTGTAGATTTTCCATTTCGATGATCGAGTTGGGTTCAAGGGTCTCCACCGAGCCCTTCTCTTCGACTTTTTCTTGAGATCCTTCTTCAATGGCATCTACTAAGCCTTTCTCTTCAGTTTGATCCGTAGAGCTTTCTTCTTCAATAGTCTCTATCAAACCCTTCTCATCAAGTTTCTCCGTAGCATTTTCTTCTTCAATGGTATCTACTAGACTTTCCTCTTCAGCTTTGTTCTTGAAAGCTCTCTCTTCAAGTGTGTCTAAAAAGTCCTTTTCCTCGGTCTTATCAGTTTTTTCTCCTTCCAAAGCATTTATCGGGCTTTTTTCCTCGATCTCAGTATTTTGAGTGTCTCTCCTTCGTTTCGGTCTTTCAGGTGTTATATCCTGCTCTGTTTTCTTTTCTCTCGTCTGTTTATCCATCATCTGCTTTCGTTTCTGCAGCGCCTCGTCCTGCTTGGTTTCATTGTAGAGTCGTCTAGCCTTGATACAGGTCTT
>JAZKSP010000121.1:0-4446 GCA_036626005.1 Thermoplasmatota archaeon
TCGATGCAAACGTGACCGGAGATGTTGCAGGCTGCCTCGTGGGATATAACGAAGGCACGGTGTCCAACTCATATGCTACCAGTAACGTGAGCGCACAAGACATCGTAGGTGGGCTCGTGGGAGAGAACGACGGTGGCACACTGTCTAACTCCTACTGGAACATAGAGACGAGCGGAACAAATACAGGAACAGGAAGTGGTAGTTCTGGTGATGTTACAGGGCTGCCAACCTCCGAGATGACCGATTACGAAAACAACTATAATCAGATGGATGATGGGAGTGGAAACGATTTCGCTTCAAGTCCTTGGCACGACCCACCTGTTTATTGGAACGAAGACCAAGAAGGAAATATGGGTTATCCAGCACTCGGATGGCAGGGGGGTTCAATCAGCGGTACAGTCTATGAAGATGACGGAAATACTGAAGTTTCTGATGGTACTGTAGAACTATTAGATGTAGAGGATAATGTGCTGATAACTCATGATATCGAGACTGAAGGAGCGAGTTATTCTTTTGATAATTTGAAGGCTGAGGAAACTGAATACACTGTTGAAATAACTGATGTATCTGGTTACGAGGATGATTCAGCTACAGTGACCTTAAGTCTAGGTGAAGATGCTACGAAGGACTTCATCTTAACAGCTGCCTTGGTAGAGAGTATCAAGGTAACAACTGAGCCATCAACCCTTACTTATGATTCAGGAGATACTTTGGACTTGAGTGGTATGAATGTTACCGAATACTATACAGATAACACTACAGAGAATGTAACTTTTGGTGATCCCGAATGGGAAAAAAATTACACAGCAACTCCGTCAAACGGAACTCTACTAAATGGCACCGATCATGGAGAAACGGTTAATGTAACTCACACAAATGAATCACTGACAGCAGATACAGATCAATTAATCGTGAACCATAATCTTACGATAAACATAAAAGGAAATGGAAGCACGAATCCGGGAGAAGGGAATCATACTTACCAGTATGGAACCACTGTTTCTCTTGAAGCAGTAGCTGATACAGGGTACCACTTCGTTGAATGGACTGGTGACAATGGAACGATGGATGATACAATAGCCAACCAGACCTCGATAACGATGGAAGGAGATTATGTAGTAACAGCAGAATTCGCTATCAACACTTACACTCTGAACATATCATCGACAGCTGGTGGTAGTGTAGCAACCCCAGGAGAAGGAACCTTTACGTACGACCATGGAACAGTAGTTGATCTTGAAGGTGTTGCAGATGAAAACTACACCTTCATCGAATGGACGGGAAACAACGGAACTATTGCAAATACAAAATCTAATCAAACCACTATAGATATGCTGGACAACTACACCATCACTGCCGAATTCCTCCAGGATCCATTCTTCGATGTAGAGATAGTTGATTATGACGAGGAAGTGATCGAAGGAGAAGAATTTGTGGTAGACTATACGGTTACGAATACTGGAGATATGACAGATACACAGGACATCCAATTCATTGTTTACAATGATACTGGTAATGAAGTTTATTTCGATGAATTGAAAGGTGTCAAGCTCAATGGAAGCGAAAGTTATGATGAAGGAAATTTCTCATGGAAAACAGAAGACCTAGGAGATTATTCCTTCGAAATAACAAGCGAAGTTGGTAATCATCAGGAAGGAAGCCTGTCTGTTGAAGAGACCACCTCAGCAGATGGAGTGTTTTCAAGTATCTGGTGGCCTTATCTGATACTCGGCTTAGCGACTTTTGCTGTGATAACCGGAGGTTTACTATACAAAAAGCAATCAACCAAAGAAGAACCGATCATAGAGGATATATTTTTGATAAGTCAGAAAAATTCCATGCTAATATTGCACAATACCCGACGACTCAAACCGGACAGAGATAGTGACATACTCGCTAGTATGTTCGATACTGTGCAGAACTTCATCGAAGATTCTTTCCAGGATACGGGAGATTGGGAACTGAACAAGTTGGAGTTTGGTGATAATAAAGTCGTTGTCGAACGAGGGGAGTACGTGTATATGGCTGTAGTCTATGAAGGGGAGTTTACTGATGAGAAAATACAAGAGATAAGAAATCTAATCGAAAGGATCGAGAACGAATTTGAAGAAGAGCTCAAGGAATGGTACGGAAACAGAGAAGAACTAAGAGGAATAGAAGAGATAATCCAAGATTTTTTCTCCTAGTTCCTATGAGTCCTTCCTATACTTTTCAAGGAGTCTCTCGACGGTGGAAGCGGACTCTACATCATCTTTATCTTCGTACCACTCTATAATCTTATCACTGAACTTCAAGGCCTGCTCTTCTGTGACATCTTCTTCTAATGAAAATTTATCTATCTCGCTTTGATCGAGGAGGTTCTCCATGGTTGAGTACGGAAGATCTCCGAGCTGTGATGCGTAGGCAAGAAGACCCGAGAGCAGTTTTTTAGGTTCATCTATTACATTGCCGCTGGTTATGATATCTTCTGCCTCTCCCCCAGGGAAAGGGTGACGGTAGATGGTTCTGAATCCGAGTTCTTTGAACATGTCTTCAACATTCTCACCAGTTTTAGCAGAGGTGAAAAAAATACTATCGAAGTACTGAGATGCATTATCGACGACTTCCTCCTCCGTGAGCTCTTTATCTTCTAAGTCTACCTTATTAACTGCAAGAACGACAGGTGCATTATCCATAGATAATTTTCTATATTTGGGCAGCCAATTATCGATCAGTTTGTACAGGGTCTCTTCCCTGGTAATATCCGCCACGGCTATACCCCCTGTGGAGTTTTCAAAGGCTATATCTTGAACCCTTTTAAAATCAGATTCACCCATTATATCATACAAGACCAGCTTTACATCTGAACCTAAGTTAGGGATTTTCTTTGTATAGACGTTCGTACCTACGGTCTTCAAATACTCTTCTCCGAAAATGTTTTTGACGAAGCGGAGAATTAACGATGTCTTCCCCACCTCAGATTCACCTAGAAGGTTTACCTTCCTCTTTACACCGATATTCATAACTTATCTTCCTCCCGGAAAGTCACAGTCAGTCTCTTTAATATAAAATGAATATTTAAAGTTACGGTATATCAACCGATGTTTTTAAATATGCAGACTATGATGTTATTCATCAGTGGAACCTCGTGATAGAGGTAGAAAAGTATTTAGATGGAGTTATGGATAGATACTTCAAATATTCTATTGTAGCTTTTATTATCATCATCCTTTGTTTGTCAACGGTTGCTGTAGCGTTTGTTGGAAGCGAAGATATGCCTTCACAGGCATCTACTTCTGAGCTAGCATCGGAAGATGATGGAGAAGCAAATGAGACCATCTCTTCCACCGATGATTCACTTTCAGAATCTCTGACTGAGTACGGCGATCCACCTACAAATCACAGGATACCTGCTCAGCATGAAGAGGCGGAGAAGATACTGACACGATGGAATAACGAGACTCAGGATCTTCAGAATTACCATACAGATCTCGCCGTAAATATCTCTAAAGAGGCAACCGTTGAGATCATAGCTAAAGATCAAGATGAAGCTAGCTATATAAATGATACACTAGAGAGTGCGGGAGCAGACATGGAGAACGTTTCGACTGTTGTGATGAATCATGACTACGTACACTGGATCCGAGACTATGGTCCGGTATCGATGATTAACAAGACCACCGGAAATGTATCATTCATCAATATGAAGTATACTAGAACAGAGACGAAGGGTAGATATGAGGAGAACAAGTTCCCCCGAGAATACGGAAATAAAACAGGTGTCGATTATCACGATATGAAAAATGAGAGTGGCGACTGGTTCACTCTTGATGGTGGCCATAAATTCATAGAAGGCTCTGGAATATTTTATACCACGAATGATGCTTATGACCGGAATAGCCATCTAGGTAATGAATCAGAAGTAGAGAAATGGGCGACAAAATGGTTCAATTTGGTAGAAAATGAGAAAGGTTTCGAAGCGGTCGAGAAACTTTCAGATTCTGGACATCTAGACATGCAGGTTAATATATTGAATGAAACAACCGTTGTTGTCTCAGAGATCGTTAGTGGTACTTACGATCAGAACGATGCTGAGGTTTTGGACAGAACTGCCGATTTCTTCAAAAACGCCACAGCTAGAAACGGTGAATCTTTTAATGTTACAAGGCTACCAATGCATGTTGAAATGAACGCCGGGGGGAGTTACACCTACTACACACACTCAAATTCCTTGATCGTCAACGGTGTCGTGCTCGTACCTACGTATGGTCAGGGCACCGATACTGATGCTCTCGAGGCATATGAAAATGCAACAGACAAGAAAGTGATCGGGATATATGCTAACTATGAGAGGGTTGCTAGGGCTGGCGGCGCTATACACTGTACCACGCGAGAGATCCCCAAGGAGAACATTCCTCCCTCGATAAATATCACTGGTATCGAAGCTATGGAAAACAAAAATGTGAC
>JAZKSP010000001.1:0-77106 GCA_036626005.1 Thermoplasmatota archaeon
TAGATTACCTGGTAACGGTCTATCCGGAGAGGGAGGACTCGTATATGTTCCATAAACCGAATCTCCATCTGATACCTGATCTCGCTAGTTCTATCGGCGTTGAGCTGATCAAAGTAAAAACGATTGGTGAAAAAGAAAAGGAGGTGGAGGATCTCAAAAAGAGATTGGAAGGTCTTGATATATCGGGCCTTATAACAGGTGCGGTAGCCTCAAATTACCAGATGGAGAGGATAGAGAAGCTTTCTGAAGAACTTTCTCTAGATGTATTTGCGCCTCTTTGGAATATGTCTCAGCACGATCTTCTAGAAGAAATTTTAGATAGGGGTTTTAAAACTATCATCGTGAGTGTTTCAGCTCTCGGTCTCGACGAAGGATGGCTCGGGAGAAAGATAGACGAAAGGTGTATCGAGGAACTTGAAAAGCTCAACGAGGAATACGGAATAAATATCTCTGGAGAAGGTGGCGAATATGAAACTCTTGTTTTAAAAGCCCCTAATTATAGCCAAGATTTCAAAGTGATAGAAAAAAAGAAAAACTGGGACGGCAGAAGAGGAGAATTAGCGGTCAAAAAATTAAAGAAAGTCGATTGAAGGGGGGATGACCTCCCACGTTTCAATTTTTATAGAGGATTCTATCTGAACCGATCTCGTTCTCCCATGATGTCATCTTTCTCAGCACTCATGCTTTCCCAGAACCTCTTCGCTTGATCCTTATCGCCTATTTCATCCTCATCGATTTCGCCCTGCATCAGAGCCAATTCATCTGAAAGAGACTCATAATGACCTTTTTCCATCAGAGCTAAATATCTGAAGAAAGAAGAGTAATTATCGAATCTCTTGCCCATATATTCGTAAATAACTCTTGCATTTTCTTCATTGCTTATTCCTTTTTCAAGAGCGTCGATCACATTCCTAGCATTAGAGAAATCATACGAGGTCTCATGAGGGGGCAATTCATCAGTCTCCGGAACCTCATACTCTCTTGTACCAAATTTTTCCTCATACCTCTTTAAAAGTTCTTCTTTATGGATCTCCTCGTCATTTGCCAAGCTCTTATATCTTTCTTTCACTAGAGCTCCCAACCCGGCTTTGGCAAAATCAGAATAGAATTTCTTCGCTTCCTTCTCCGATTCTATAGAATAGGCCATCAATTCCTTGAAGCTGAACTCGTCTAACTTTTCTTCCATCATATTATCAGATTACTTTACGATGATACGCCTTTAAATATTTTCCGTAATGGAAGCCAACTTATTTATATCAAGAAACGATTTGTATGACGGTGCAAACATGAGAGACCTAGTCGAATTTGGTATCGACGAATTAGAAAAAAAGGATATAGAGTACGGAGATATGCGATTAGAGGAAATAAATACTGAAGTTATCAACGTTAAGAACGGGACGGTCGAGGCCATAAAAAGCAGTGAGAGCGAAGGTTACGGCATAAGAGTGATAGACGGTGGTTGGGGATTTGCTTCATCAGCCGACCTCTCTAAAAAGGGAGTTCAAAAAACGATAAAGCGTGCTAGAAAGATAGCTAAAGCCTCTGCTAAAGCCTCTGAGCCGATAGAACTAAAAGATGTTGAAATTCACCAGGACAGTTATACCACGCCACATAAGAAAGATCCCTTCAAGGTCGGTCTAGAAGAAAAATTAGATTACCTGATGGATGTCGATGAAAGGATGGATATAGATGATAAGATAAAAGTTAGAAAATGTAACTTTAACGCGTGGAAGACCAAGAAATTTTTTGCCAGTACTGAAGGAGCTAAGATCGAACAAAACCTCATCAAGACCGGAGGAGGACTGAACGTAAATGTTTCTGACGGCGAGGATACGCAGAAAAGAAGTTATCCCAATTCTTTCGGCGGTGATTTCAATTCAAGAGGATACGAGTTCTTCGAGAACTTGGAGCTTTTGGAACATGCTGAAGAGACTGCTCAAGAAGGTGTCGATCTTTTAGATGCGGAACAGTGCCCCGAAGGAGAGATGGATATAATATTGAATACTAACCAACTTGCCCTACAAATACACGAGAGCTGCGGTCATCCAACCGAGTTAGATAGAGCCCTTGGGACCGAGGCAAGCTATGCGGGAACCAGCTTCATGACACCAGACAAATTAGGCGATCTCAGGTATGGTTCAGATATAGTTAATCTAGTTTCGGACGCTACGGCTGAAGGCGGCCTTGGAACCTTTGGATATGACGACGAAGGTGTAAAAGCTAAAAAGATAGATCTGATAAAGGACGGCATGTTCGTCGGATACCAGGCTTCCCGGGAAGGTGCCGCGAAGGTCGGAACAGAGGTGAGTGGTAGTATGAGAGCTGACGGATGGAAAAATCTACCCCTAGTCAGGATGACCAATATCAACCTCGAGCCGGGCGACTGGTCTAAAAAAGAAATCGTTGAAGAAACCGATAAAGGGATCATCTTCGACGGTATAAAGAGCTGGAGCATAGACGATAAAAGACTTAACTTCCAGTTTGGAACAGAAGCAGGATACCTGGTAGAGGACGGTGAAGTTAAGGAACTCATAAAGAATCCAACCTATACGGGGATAACCTATGAATTCTGGAGGAACTGTGACGCCATAGCTGGAGAAGACGAATGGAACCTGCACGGCGTCCCCAACTGTGGAAAAGGAGAGCCAGCCCAAACAATGCAGGTAGGTCACGGCTGTGCACCCTCTCGATTCAAAGATATCAGAGTGGGGGTGGGAAAATGGTAGGCTCCGAAGAAAGATTTGGGAAGATATCAGATAAATTGATGAAGGAAACCGAGGCCGACGAAGTTGAGATCAGGATCATCGAGAGCGATACCGCACTGACCAGGTATGCAAATTCCCAGATACATCAGAACATCGCACAAGAAGACGTCGACATCTCGATAAGGGCCGTCTTCGGAAAGAAAACAGGTGCAGCTAGCACCAATTCCCTAGAAGAAAGTTCGGTCAAAGATTGTCTGTCTAAAGCCGAAACGATAGCTAAGAATCAAAAGAGCGATCCGGACTTTAAAGGACTTCCTGAACAAAAGGAAGTTAAGAAGTCCCAGCAGGAGGACTACGTAGAAGCCACCGTTGGATACACGCCCGATAAAAGAGCGGAGAAGGTAAAAGAGATAATAAAGATGGCTAAAAGCGAAGGTGTAGACAGAGTATATGGTGCCTTCCAGACAGAAGAACAAAATCTTTTCCTGGCCAATTCTAAGGGTGTGAAAAAATTCTCCAGGTTCACTTCTTCGAATCTAACCACTACGGCGATAGCAGATTGGGATAACGATCAAGGCTTCGGTTGGAGCGAAAGCTGTTCAGCCGATGTGAGAGATATAGACCACATGCAGGTCGGAAGAACAGCTGTAGACAAAGGTCTCAACAACATGGATACAGAGAAGATAGAACTGGGTGAATATGACGTTGTTCTTGAGCCCTTAGCTGTCAAGAGCATACTGATGTACATGGATATGATGGGTTTCAGCGCCAAAAAGGTCCAGGAAGAAAGGAGCTTTATGAAAGGTAAATTCGGCGAGCAGATAATGGACGAACGCGTAAACATATACGATGACGTCTCCGATCCAGACATGATAGGTTATCCCTTCGACTATGAAGGAGTACCTAAACAGCGCGTCGACATCATCGAAAACGGCGTAGCGAATGAAGTGGTTTACGACTCATATACGGCCGGAAGAGAAGAGGGAAAGGAATCGACTGGACACGCTCTACCAATGCCTAACCCGATGAGTCCGATGGCGATGAACCTATTGATGGACACGGGCGATTACTCTCAAGAAGAGATGATCGGGGAGACCGATAAAGGTATATTGGTGACTAGGTTCAACTACTGTAGACCTGTTCATCCAGTGAAAGGCATCCTTACCGGACTGACGAGAGACGGGACCTGGCTTATAGAAAACGGAGAGGTCAAACATCCACTGAACAATCTGAGATTCACTCAGAACCTCATCGAAGCTTTCAAAAACATAGAAGGAATCGGTGAGAAAAGGAAACTCTTCTCGATGGGGTTCTATCCAGGATACTTCGCCGCTCCGGCGTTGAAGATCTCGGATTTCAACTTTACTGGAACGACAGAGTTCTAAGAGGGTCTCTAAAAAACAATTAAACAACTTTTCTTTTTTCTTTATCCAAAAATGATAAGAAAAAGAGAAATGGTTTTTTCTATTAGATCTCTAAGGCAGTCTCTTGACACCCTCACTGATCAGTTCTATCAGATTCCTAACGTCTTTCCAGTCCGCACATTCTACCGTAGAGTGAGAATACTTGACCGGTACACCTATAGAAAGTGTCAGGCAGCCTGATTCCTGTAGGGCCATCCCGTCGGTCGTACCGCCGGTTACGCCGTATTGATACGGTATTCCAGCTTCCTCAGCTACCTCCTTGAAATGGTCGACCATCTTCGGAGAAGAGATAGCTCTAGTATCGACCATCCTCAACACCGGACCTTCGCCGAACTTTATCGGTTTGTAAAATTCTTCCACCCCGGGAGCGTCGGAAGTAGTGTAGGTATCTAATGCGATGACATACTCTGGATCTCTGGTGTTAGCGACGACTTTTGCGCCTCTCAAACCTATCTCTTCCTGAACGCTCCATATCGAGGAAAGGTCGACCTCTAATTCCCTATCCTTCAATTTTTTAAGGACCTCAAGAAGAGCAAAACTTCCTATCCTGTTGTCGAGGCCTCTACCTGAAACGACTTGACCTTCTAATCTCCTTAGTTTTTTGTCGAAGGTTATTGGATCTGGAACGTCTATACCCATCTCTTTCACTTCTTCAGCGGAGTCTGCGCCGATGTCGACATGAGTTTTTGTCCACGGAGTCACCTCGTCCTTGTCGTCTTCTTCAGTAGTCAGATGTGGTGGTCGATGTCCGATAACCCCGTTCACAGGACCTTCTTCGGTGTGTATCTTGACGTGCCTACCGGTCAATAGAGGATCTAGAACTCCACCGATCTTTTTTATCCGGAGATATCCATCATCTTCGATGTTAGAGACCACCATCCCGATCTCATCCATGTGAGCGACCAAAGCTACTTCTGGTCCTTCATCTTCCTTCTCATAGATGAGGTTACCTATGTTGTCTTCCTCTATACTATCAGTATCTTCGACTTCCACATAGTCTGCAATAAGCCCTCTGATCTTATCTCTAACCGGTCCTTCGTATCCCGCAACTCCGGGAGCCTTCAAAACTTGCTCAAATATATCTAATCCTTCCAGTTTTTCCATCTTTTCACCTCAAAAATATATTATAGTAAGAGGGGGACCCCTCTATTTCGAGTGGAACACAGAACCGAGAGTATCTAAACGAACGGAGGGTTCTTCACAACCGCATCTCTCTTCTCGTCCCTGATTTCCACCTTTATCTCGGTTCCCTCTTCCTGATAACCGGGTTCGATATAGGCAAGACCGATACCCTTTTTCAGGGTGGGAGAACGAGTACCGCTGGTTACTTCACCTATCTCTTCATCATCTGCAAATATCTTGTAGCCGTGCCTCGGGATTCCTTTATCTTCCATCTCGAAACCTTTCAGTAACTGATGATCTTCATCCTTCATTTCTTCGAGCTTTTCTTTTCCCACGAAATCATGGTCCCATTCGATGGCGTCTTCAGCCCAGCCAGTCTCTAGAGTAGTTCTAGATTCATCGAAATCTTGACCAGCTAAAAGGAAGCCGAACTCTATCCTCAAAGTATCTCTAGCACCGAGTCCGCATTTTGTTGGAGAATCTTCGAGATCTTGAAGCTGTTCCCAAAGTTCTACTGCAGCATCGTTTGGAAGAGCGATTTCGAAACCGTCTTCCCCGGTATATCCACTTCGTTGGACGATAGGTTTATCGGCGACAGGCCAGTCTTCATCGAATTTTTCCATTATATCATCGTTTATCTCGATCTGTTTAGATTGGAAAAAGTCTATCTCTGACAGGTCCGCATCGGTCAGTTCCTGCAGTGTTTCTTCCGCATCGGGGCCTTGGATCGCGAACATCGAAGTTTCTTCTGTAACGTCTGTTAGATACTCCTCTCCACCCTGTTTCGCGAACCAATCATAGATCCTTTCATTGTTTCCCACGTTCGGAACTATGTAACAGGAATCCTCCGACAGTTTAGCTACGATAGTATCGTCAAGGATACCTCCCTCTTCGTTCAACATATGGGCGTATTTCAATTGACCAACTTCCGAATCCGTGATATCCATCGTACAATGTTTGCTAATGAACTCTATCGCTCCGTCGCCCTCGAGATATATTTGGCCCATGTGTGACACGTCGAAGATACCGACTTCTTCTCGCACCGACTTATGCTCTTTGTTTATACTAGAGAACTTCAGAGGCATCTCATAGCCTCCAAAATTGGTCATCCTTGCATCGGCTTCTACGTGATTTTCATGAAGGGCAGTTTCTTTCATATTTCCTGTATCTATTCACTCCTTAAAAGTTTTTATCTTCATGCAAACTCTTCGAAATAAGATTATTATTAAACATGTATGATATGAATGAAAAAGATTTAAATAGTTAAATTGTTAGAATTTATAAGAATTAGAAGTTCGTTTACAAAAAGTTTTTACTTGATATATGTTATAACATATGAGACGGGGAGAAAATGAAAGAATATGATTTGATTTCAATAGGAACCGGCTCAGCTATGAGCATTGTAACTCAGGCTTTAAACGAAGACCCAAATTTGGATATTGCTGTGATCGAAAACGAGAAACCTGGTGGTATATGCCTCACTAGAGGATGTATTCCATCCAAATTACTTCTTTACCCCGCAGAAGTCGTCAATAGTATTAAGGAGGCAGATAGATTCGGTGTCGATGTAGATATCAACTCTATCGATTTTCAGCAAATAATGGAGAGAATGAGAGACCATGTTAATACACAAAGTGAAAGTATAGGTACTAATTTGAGAAACAGTACAGATCTTGACTTTTACGAAGATGATGCTCAATTCGTAGACGATTATACCCTTAAAGTCGGGAATAAAAAAATCAAGGGGAAAAAAATAATACTAGGGACTGGATCACGACCCTCAATACCTCCTATAGATAATCTTGAAGAAACTGGTTACTTAACTAGTAAAACATTTTTAGATATCAAGGAGCTTCCTGAAAGTATAGTGATCATAGGTGGAGGGTACATCGCTGCAGAGTATGGATACTTTCTAGCAATGATGGGATCCGATGTCACCATAATAGGTAGGAATACACAGTTCGTACCATCTGAAGAGCAGGAGATATCTGAAGTGTTGGAAAAGAAACTTTCTAGATACATGGATATCTATACAGGTTATGAAGTGAAAAAGACAAAGGAAAAGTCTGGTAACAAGTGGGTCCTCGCTAAATCGGATAAAGATAAGATAGAAGTTAAAGGAGAAGAATTACTGATCGCGACAGGTAGACGATCAAACTCAGATATATTGAAACCGGAAAAAAGCGGGATCAAAACAGATGATAAAGGTTGGATAGAAGTCGATCAACATCTAAAAACATCTAAGGAAAATATATGGGCCTTAGGAGATGCGACGGGAGAACACATGTTCAAACATGTTGCAAATTACGAAGCAAAAATAGTATATGAAAACGCGATCGAAGGAAGAGAGAGTACAGTGGATTATCATGCTGTGCCACATGCCGTATTCACCTATCCACAGGTGGCTTCAGTTGGGATGAAAGAAAAAGAGGCATCCAAGAAACACGATATACTGATAGGTTACTATCCTTTCGAAGACACGGCTAAAGGTTCTGCCATGGAGATAGAAGATTATCTCGTTAAAGTGATTGTAGATAGTGAAGATTACAGGATACTCGGAGCTCATATAGTAGGTCCCGAGGCTTCTGTCCTTCTGCAGGAGATAATAAACTTGATGTACACTAAAAACCAGACATTTTTACCGATATATAACGGGATGCACATACATCCTTCCTTGTCCGAAGTTGTTGAAAGAGCGTTCTCGAATCTTCACTCTCACGAACACGAACACCATTGATTTTATTTCCTTTAAAAGAAAAGATTTAAGTATGTTTCATTAAATCACTCAAGCGATGTCCTGGAAAACATCGTACCGTCAAAACGAATTCGTGATCTCGATAATCGCTATAATGGTAGGAACTGTTATGCTGTTGATCGGTTTATTTGGTACTCTTCTCAGCGATTATTCACCAGAAGGTTTCACGGTCATGACCAATGCCATTGGAAACTGGAAATGGTGGTTATTGGTAGTAGGGATAATCCTGATTTTCATTTTTGCGATAATGATATATCTTCGGATAAAAAGATTGAGGGAATTCAAAGATCTTTTTGAGACGGAGAGTAAGAGTAAATTCAGGAAAAATGTAGTTGAGATCGAAGAGCTGGCTATAAAGCTAGGTCCTGAATTCGAAGATAAAGTGGTCGAGAAAGAAGAGGAATTCAATCTTAAAAGATAATCTATACCGGCTTTTATCATCTAGTTAATACCCTCTACTCTCTCTATTCCTCATTTCCACTCGAAATAGAGGGGTCCCCCTCCTTGGCGATATGCGGTTGTGGTCTAGACTGGTTAGGACCCAAGCTTCCCAAGCTTGTAGCCCGGGTTCAAATCCCGGCAGCCGCATATTTCATTTTTCAGTTTTCAGTTTTCCTTTCAATATCTGAAATCGCTACTTGGGCCTTCTCATTCTTTGGATTCAACTCAAGTGCCTTGTTCATCTCTTTGAGGGCCTTATCATATCTTTCTAATTCGGTAAGGTATGCTCCTTTCACGTAATGATATTCTGATTTGTCAGGAAAGAGATCTACTAATTCATTCGATACTTCTAAAGCTCTATCTATTTCGTCCATATTTTCAAAGATCAAAGCTTTGTTCAACAATGCCTCTTCGAATTTAGGATCTATCGAAAGAGCTTTGTCTATCGATTCTAGACTTTCCTCAAATTCCCCATTCCGCAGATGGCAGAGGGCCTTATTATTCCATACTTCTTTTTCTTCCGGGTCTAATTCCAATACATCTTCAAAACAAAGGATCGCTTCATCGTATCTTTCCATCTCGTATAGAATCCGACCTTTCTTTTTCAGAGCATCTAGATTATCTTCTCCTAGATCTATCGCTTTATTATATGCTCCGAGCGCCTCTTCCTCCCTATCAGCTGTCTCATAAGCTTTACCCAAGACTGTCCAAATCTCTATACTTTCGGGTTTGATCTCTACAGAGTTTTCTAGTGCCTTTATGGCCTCGTTAGTTCTTCCTTGTTCTAGAAAGACTTCACCCTTTTTCATTAGGCAATGGGCTTCATTTTCTCCTTTCTCTATCGCTTCCTCGTAAATTTGTTTAGCCATTTCGTAATTTTCATTTGAAAAGTGCGCGTTTCCTTTCTTAATAAGATCGCTCTTTTTTTGGCTCTTAGAACTCTCTATTTTCTCCTTGAACTCAGCTAGATCAGACAACATGTCGAATTTTTCAAGAAGTTGATAAAGTTTTGTTCCATCTACCACTTCAATCTTGTCATCCATCTCAGAGTCGCCTTCGATTTTTTCTGTCGTGAACAGCAGGCCTTCGGTGGATGGTGAGAGGAAACTTTTCAAACTATCGATTTCTGAAATTATATCTTCACTTGAACGGGTGAATTTTATTATAAAATCTTGCACCTCGTTTTCCCTTTCTATGGTACCTTCAGCTAATATGTGACCGCTAGCGGATTTAATATTTGATATCTTAAATCCTATACTCTCTACCACCTTTAGACAGAGTCGTTCAAAATCATCTCTATTTATTTTTTGAACACTTTCTAGAACTTCGTTTTTATCGTCCACTCTGTCACCTAGTCATTACTCATTATAAAGACTCATCTATAAATATATTGCGTTAAACTAATTTTCTATAACGCTCTTGAACCTCTTCCCATCCGACTAGATTATCTTGTGGTCCAGAGCATTCTACAGAAAAAGAAGCTCTAGCAGAGCCTAGCTTGGAACATTCTATCAAGGACATATCTCTGTACAAACCGGCATAGAAACCCGCTCTAAATGCATCCCCAGCCCCTGTAGGTTCTACAACGTCTATCGGTTCATAGGCGGGTATATCTACTTTTTCGTTCGGGAGGTATATCGAACAGCCTTGTGACCCTTTTGTTACAAGAACCATGTCTATATATTTCAAAAAGCTTTCTGCTCCGTCTTCATTCAAGTAATCGAGTGCAACATTCAATTCTTTCTCATTACAGAAAAAATAATCACTTTTTTGTAAGAAATTTTCAAAATTTTCAGCATCATAAACATATTCTAGTTCCTGAGCAGGATCAAAAGCGATGGTTTTCTGGTCTAGATCAGTGGTTTCAAAGATTTTTTCATAATAACCAGGTCGTCCAGTTCCTATATGCAATATCTCACATTCCTCTACCGTCCTGGTCTTGAGTTCAAAACTATCCGCGTGCTCCATGACTCCTTGATCTATTATTGTTATTTGATCTCCCATTGAATCATTAACTATCCAACAAGTAGGGCTTTTATATCCTTCTTTCATTTTCAGATCATAAGTGCTGACACCCGATTCCTTTAAAGCGTTGAGATAGTCCTCGGGAAAATCATTTCCTACAAAAGAAGCTAACGATACATCAACATCCATCTCTGCTGCGGCTCTTGCGATATTTGCAGCAGTACCACCATATCTTACAACTCTGCTCTCTACCGCGATAGAAGAGTCTTTTTCTGGGAGATTTGGTACCTGTAGTATTACGTCTAGCGCCGTATGTCCAAACACACCTAAATACGAATCCATGGAAACCTAAATACAATAGAAGAGTAAAAAGGTTTTGAAATCCGTGAAAATTCTTTTCTTATTCTAACTCTATCTCGTCAACGGTGACTTCCTCTACTTCAGGAGCCTCTTCATCATCTTCACTCTCTTCGATTTCCTTGTCCACACTAGCATCTGTATCGGTCACTTCACCGAAGGCGAGGGTTCGAAGTACCCTAGTTATTTTAATCTCGACTTCGTCTCCAACGTCAGTGTCCGGAACGAAGATTACAAAATCATCTATCTTCGCAACTCCGTCTCCTTCCTTACCAATATCTTCTATCTTGACTTCGTACGTTTCCCCTTCTTCAACAGGGGGAGAAACTCCAACATCTTCGCTCATTTACTTACACCTCATTTATTTTACACTTCTTATTGAAGTGTAGATATTTCAACAAACTTGGGATATATATCTTTTGCCCCTTCCAACTGTTATTAAATTACATTGACCACTTCCTCGATCGAATCGACTTTTTTAAATTCTGTCTTGCTGGATATCTCATTATAAAGCTTTAAAGCTCTATTTTGGTCTGTGAAATCTCGATCATGTATATTCTCTATATCGACAAGGATCAGTTCCGTATCTTCAGTTATACCCTCTTTAACGGCCTCAAGATTTCTAATGTTTCCTTCGCCCACCGGAAAATCAGTCACCACAATGATATCTGCTTTCTTTATCAGTTCTATATTTTCTCTGTAGGAATCATAAGTGATCGATGAAAAGGGTGCTTCGGTCACGACTTCGATGTCCAAAAAGTCGGCTTTTTCAAGATCAGAATCCATCACGTTCAGAACACCTGTGCTCACCTCAAACCCTTTTTCAACTAGGTCCTTGAGTAATGTACCAGTAGAACCCCCGCCACATATCACATGGATTTTTTTTCCTCCTTTTTCGATTTTGATCTGTTTGTCTACAGGGGAGACATATAGACTGCCATCTTTTGGATGTTCGTGAACCTCGGCCTCGACACCATAAACGGCTCTAAGATGAGTGTTTGTTAAAACTTCTTTAGGTCTTCCATGAGCATGTTTTCCCCCCTCTTCTAAAAGCAAGATTTTCTTGCAGTACCGAGCTGCTAGATTAAGATTGTGATGAACCGATATAACGGTGAGATTTTCTTTTTCGTTTTTCTTTTTCAACGTATCCATCACTTCTTTTTTATGTCCGATATCGAGCTGAGAAGTTGCTTCGTCCAATAATAAAATATCTGGTTTTTGGGTCAAAGCTCTAGCTAAAACTACTCTCTGTAGTTCTCCTCCAGATAACTCCTTGACTGAACGGTCTTTGAATCTTAGAGTACTTGTGATATTCATAGCTTCCTCAGCTATCTCGATATCTTCTTTCCCTGGGCTTTCAAAACGCCCTAGATAAGGACTTCTGCCCATCAGAACTACATCTCGAACGGTGAACGGGAAGTTGATGAATGTATCTTGAGGAACAACAGAGACTTTCCTAGCGATCTCATTTCTACTCATATTGTCGATATTCTTTTTATCGTACTTCACCTTTCCATCCCATATGGGGATCACTTTCGTCAAAGCTCTGATGAGAGTGCTTTTTCCAGATCCATTAGGACCGATGATGCCAAGAAATGCTCCCTTCTCCACTTCGAAGGATATATCTTTCAGTATCTTTTCATCACCGTATCCGCTCACTAAACTACTCACTTTGAGTTCTACCATCCAGTCTCACCTCTATTTCTAACTAAAAGATAGATGAAGAAAGGCGAGCCTAGTAATACCGTAACGATCCCGACGGGTATTTCTCTAACGAACTCAATGGGTATTTCCCCCATCATTCTAGAGATAGTGTCGCAAGTTACCAAGAATATGGCACCAAATAGAGCAGAGGTGGGGATCAACTTTTTGTGATCGGGTCCGACCATCAATCTAGCGGCGTGGGGCATCATCAGACCCACAAAACCTATGACGCCGGTAAATGCGACCATCGTAGCGGCTAAAAGACTAGAAGTGAATAGTTGTATCTTTTTAGTCCGTTCCACCTCGACACCCAGCTGCATAGCGGATTCTTCCCCCATCTGGAAAAGATTTAGGTCTTTAGAATATGCAAAAACTAGGCTTATACCGAGTAACATTATGGGAAGTAATAACAAGACTTCCTTCCAAAGACTATGTTGCAGAGTACCTAACATGAATCGAAGTATCCTCATACGAATTTTTTTTCCCGGAGGACTAATATATCGAATGTAACTAGTCAGACCAGTCATCAAAAAGTTCATGGCCAATCCTGCGAGAAGTAAAGTTGCGATGTCGGTCTTACCCCTGACTCTTCCTAGAGCGAAAACCAAAATAACTGTCCCTAATGCAGTACCGAATGCAAAGAGGGGGAGTAGGTGGTAGGTCACCCCAATAAATATCCCTACGGCGGCTCCCATCCCTCCGCCAGCTGATACGCCTAGTATGAAAGGAGAAGCTAGAGGGTTTTTGAAAACTCCCTGCATGGATGTACCCGAGACAGCTAAACTAGACCCTACGATCATCCCCATGATGATCCTAGGCAACCTAAGACTGATGACGATGGTTCTGTCTGTTCCCTCAAATGTCGGGAACCATTTTCCTACAAGAGGGATTTCAGAAAGGATGATAGCGAGCACTTTTTGGAAAGGTATATCTACAGTGCCTATTGTTGCAGAATAAACTATCACGATGAATAGGAGAATAAATAAGAAGAGTATGAATGATTTTGGTTTTTTTCTTATGTTTTCTCTCATGCTTTTATTTTCTTAATCTTTTTTGCTATCGTACACACGCCTATAGAACCTCCAAGCAATCCAACACTTAAACCGGGTATCTCTTCATAAGCATTCTCTTCGTTTTCTCCGTTGGCTTCTACACTTGTGATAATTTCAGTTAGATTCTCCTCAGCGTTCACCACCCGTGGTCCAGGGCGGGACATGATATCACTGTTTATATAGTATATCTCGTCGTTCTCTACTGCTGTAATCTCCTGCCAGGGATCTTCCTTAACAAGATTTTCTAGGTCTTCCTTTAGACGCTCAGTACCGATAATAACTTCAGGATCCTCTGCGACGATCTTTTCTTCGGATATCATCCACCATCCGTTTTCTTCTTTTGCTATATTCTGACCCCCTGCTTTCTCTATTAACGTATTTTGGAATGTATTATTCCCAGGGGTATATATAGGATCTATCCCGGTTATATAAAAGGTGTCGACTCTTTCTTCCTTTGGCAGGTCTCTAGTATCCTCGGTTATAATGTCCATCTCTGATTTCAAACCATCGACTTTTTCATCAGATCTTTCACCGATTCCGCACATTTCTCCTAAAAGTCCCATGTCGGAATAGACATCATCTAACGTTGTAGAGGATGTAGCTACTACCGTAATGTTATATTCGTTCAAATTGTTGATCATCTCTGTGTTGTAAAAAGGAGTAACTACAACGTCTGGTTCAAGATCTATTATTTTTTCGTAATCTACGTTGAAAGAGTCTCCAACTTGGGGAAGATCTTTTACTTCCGGCGGATAGTCACTATGGTCATCTGTAGCGATAATTCTATCGCCTACTTCTAAATGGAAAAGTATCTCGGTGTTAGAGGGCATGAAAGAGATGATCCTTTCAGGTGGTTCCTCAAAGGTGACTTCAACTCCTCGAGCGTCGATGACGGTTATCTTTGCTGATTCTAGACTTTCTTCAGATTGGGCGTTCATCACTAGACCGTTTCCGATCAAAACAAACATGATTAGTACACTCAAAAACACAATTAGAAAATTTCGTTTTTCAAACATACAATTTCCTCCATGTAGATTTACAAAACTAAAAATAACTTTAATTATTTATAATTTGTCTTCCTTATTCACTACTTCTCTATTCCATCCCGCGCTTCTATTCCTTCCTGGTATGGGTGTTTTATTTCCTTCATCTCAGTAACGAGATCGGCTCTTTCGAGAAGTTCTTCTGGGGCCTTTCTCCCTGTAAAGATCAGTTCTACATCATCTGGTTTATTTTCTACCAGCTCCATCATATCTTCTAACTTTAGAAGACTAAAATGATAAGCCACACAAATCTCGTCCGCGATCACAATATCATAATCCCCTGAGAGCATGGCTTCGCTTATCTTCTTCAATCCCTCTCTAGCTTCCCTTTTTTCCTCTTCCTTTGGATCCTCCTCTAGATGAAAATCACCACTCCCGTACTGTTCCATGTCAATCTGGTCTGAAAATCTTTCTAATGCTTTATGTTCTCCATAATCAGGAGTTTTCATGAACTGCCCAATATAGATTTTAAAACCTCTTCCGACAGCTCGGACCGCGAGACCTATAGCTGCAGTAGTCTTCCCCTTCCCATCGCCGGTATAAACTTGGACAAGTCCTTTGTCGAGTCCTTCAGTCAATAAATCACCTTTCTAGCAAATTTTAGCTTATTAAAGCTATATTTAATAAACACAACTTCCTTTTAAACTTTTACACATTGTACAATCTAGCATCTCGAAAAATGACAAAATCTATATGGATTGTTCTAATTATATGAATACTATGAGTTATCGCGAAGATGAGCTAAATCTGCGCTTGCTCAGATATCTATTATCTGGAGAAGGGGTCCATGTGAATATCAGCAAACTTTCTAGAGAATTAGATATTCATTGGGCGACGGTCAAGAAGAGACTCGAAAACCTTTATGATAATGATTTGTTGAATCCCCCTTTTTACCCGTTCATTCAATTGTTTGAAGAATATCCTCTCCTTGTTTTAGTAAAAGCTGATATGCCGAGGACTCGAGGCATAAAGAACTTTTACCAGGATGACTCCCATATTTTTGCTGCTTTTTCATGTATGGAGGGGTTTTTCAACACCTTTTTGATCGAATACTTCGAAGGGTTGGAGGAGTACCACTCATGGAGAGGCGATATCGTAAAGCAGGACAAGATACCGGAAAGAGGGGAAAGAACTCCAGCCCATGCTGAATACTTTAGTAATAGACTGACCTTCAAATACGAGCCTACATGTTTCATAGACAAGATGGTGGAGGATTTCGAGGAGAAGGGATTTATCGAACTTGGTGGACAAAAGGTCGATGGAGAGTCTTTTCGAATTTTAGAAAAGGTGATGAAAGGGGAGAGTATAAGGACTAATTATTCCTATATAGGACGGGAGATCGGAATTAACAGGAAAACGGTGAAGAGGAGGATCGATGATTTATTAGATAAAGATATTATCCAAAAACCGAAGTGCTTTTTCCCGAATCTTTTCGTCCCTCCCGGCTATAATCTCATCATAACTCTGATTGAAGCCATTTCAGATATAGATGAAATCAAGGAATATCTTGCGAAAGACGAGAACGTCCCTATGGCTATAGAGACCAGTACGGAAAGATATAATTTTCTAGTTTTTTCCGCCTTTGGAAGTATAGAGGAATTTTTTGACTGGGGCGAAAAACTAAATTCTAAACATCCGGGAAAGATCGGGGCTATATCTAAAACTATTCTTTCTTCGAAGATGATGCATCTTATAGAACCCCAGAAGGTCTCGCTCGGGTTTATAGAAAACAAGCTTTGGGATCTTAAGAGCTAGTTTTGGAAACTTTCATAAAACGTATTCTTTCACATAATATCCAGAAAGACAAAATTATATTTTTAAATTTTTCTAAACATGAGGCCTAAATTATACATATGCTCCCCAATATATACACAAAAAACCTCTCTTTTTGTAAAAAGGTTTTTTATATCACCCACTGTTTCCCGAAAATACCCATGGTGATAAAAGATGGCAGAAGAAGGATATAATCCGTTTAAGATGGCCCAACAACAGTTCGACAGGATAGCCGAACAATTAGATCTTGATGAGGCGTTGAGAGATCTGCTAAGAGAACCGTTGAGAGAGTATCACTTCAACATACCCGTTAAGATGGATGATGGTTCTACAGAGGTTTTCAAGGGATTTAGAGTTCAGCACAATGATGCACTAGGTCCGTGCAAGGGCGGAATAAGATTCCATCCTGAAGAAACCGGAGATACAGTTAGGGCCCTCGCGATGTGGATGACTTGGAAGACCGCCGTTGCAGACATTCCACTTGGAGGCGGTAAGGGAGGAGTAATATGCGATCCACATGATCTATCAGATAGGGAACAGGAAAGATTGTGTAGAGAATATATCAAAAAGATAAATAAGAACATAGGACCGCTTCAAGATGTTCCCGCTCCCGACGTTATGACCAGCCCTCAACACATGCTCTGGATGATGGACGAGTATGAAAACATAGAAGGTGGGAAATATCCAGGAGTTATCACCGGTAAACCACAAGATATGGGGGGCTCTAAGGGAAGGACGGAAGCTACTGGCTACGGTTTAGTTTACCAGTTGAGAGAACTATTGAAAGAACTCGATAGAGATATCGAGAATACTACTGCATCTATTCAAGGCTTTGGAAATGTCGCTCAGTACGCGGCCGAACTCTTCATAGAGTACGGCGGAACAGTCGTCTCAGTATCGTGCTGGGATCAGGATGATGAAAAAGCTTACAGTTATTACAAGGAAGACGGTATCGATCTTGAAGAATTAAGAGGGATAACTGATCGCTTCGGTTCTATAGATAAAGATAAGGCGGAAGAGAAGGGCTATCAATGCCTAGGAGGCGATGAATGGTTAACCCATGAAGTAGACGTTTTGATCCCCGCGGCTCTAGAAAACGCCATATCTGAAGACAACGTGCATGATATACCGAACTCTGTTGACATAATAATCTCTGGAGCTAACGGACCTATCACCCCAGAAGCTGACGACGAACTCGAAGATAGAGACATCATCGTCGTACCGGACTTCCTGGCTAACGCCGGTGGTGTGATGTGCAGTTATTTCGAGCAGGTTCAGAGTAATCAAAACTACTACTGGTCTAAGGATGAAGTGTTAGGGAAATTGGACAACGGTATGACAGATGCTTTCTATGAAGTATGGGACCTCGCTCAGAGGAAGGATGTCAGATTGAGAGACGCAGCTTATATGATCGCTATACAGAGAGTAGCGGAAGCCTGCGAAGCCAGAGGCTGGGTATAAATAGAATCAAAAAATAGAGAAAATGCCCAACAAGATCGAAAAGATAAGAGAAGCGATCGAAGAAGCGACAGGTAAGTCACCTGAGTTACCGTCTTCAAAAACCCGTTCCAAGGACTTGGAGGCATCATTTATCGATGATGTCCTCCTCTTTTGCAATTCTTTTGATTATTTTTTAATACAGGAAGAAGGCCGTCTTGATGCTTTGATCGAGGATAAATTTTCCTCTGGAGGACTTAGACAACCACCAAAAATTCAGCACGCCGAAACAAAGAAAGAATGCTCAGAAATCCTCAAAAAGTTGGACATAGATATGCTGATAATCTTCGGTACTCCTTTAGAGAATGATATTGAGAAATTTTCGCAGTGGCTAGAAACGAGCTGTGAGGAATTACCAGTGGTCTGGATAAGTAATAACGATTCTGACTCTAATACTTCCCTCGATGAGAAAATAGAATTCAAGGAAGTTTTCACCTGGAATGGTGACGGAAAAATCATCTTGACGATAATCCAATATATCGAAGACAACATCCGATTCAGGGAAGATCGTTTCGCAAAAAGAAAACGCCCTATCCTCCTCATCGAAGATTCAAAACAGTACTACTCCACCTATTTGACTCATATTTATGAAGAGATATGGTCTCATCTTGATGCTATCCTTCATGAGGATTTGACGAAGGAAAAGAAAATCCAGCGCTATCTGAGAAGGCCTTTCGTTGTTCTTGCCGAGGATATCGATGAAGGAAGAGAGATTTACACTAAAATTGAGGAGGATCTTTTGTGCGTTATCACGGACAATAGATTGGAAACGGAAGACGGAAATCAGGAAAACGCTGGACTCCAGTTCGCTGAAGAGATAAAGCGTGACAATCCCGATCTTCCTGTACTTCTCCAATCTTCAGCATCTGTACCAAGTGAAAAAACAGATGAAAAGATTGAGATCGTGAATAAAAACGACCCCGCTCTCAATCAGGCGATCATTGATTTTATCGATGATAATTTATCCCCTGTAAGTTTAAAAGTTAGATTGGGAGAGGGATTCGAGGAGATAGAAGTAAAGACTATCGATGAGCTTCAAGAGGTTATCAAAGAGTTAGATGACCAAAAGATCAAAGATCTGATTGAGGACCCCGAGTTTGTCAAATGGATGAGAGTTCTCACCGAGTTCGAATTGGCAGATAGCGTGGAAGTTATCAAAGACAACCATATCTCCCCCAGATCATATAGAGAAAAATTGTTAGATCTTTTAGAAGAATATAGATATGCCGATTATAGTACAGCGGTCACTGATTTTAAAAGAGAGAGGACTGAACCAAAGAACAAAATAAATCGAATAGGTGAAGGTGCGTTAGGAGGAAAGGCTAGAGGTTTGGCTTTCATATCAAAATTGTTTTCGAAATACCTTTCTGAAGACCTTTTTGAAGATCTAAAGATCACAGTTCCAAGAACCATCGTTTTGACCTCTGATGTTTTCGACAAATTTTTTGAGGAAAACGAGATAATAGAGTCTCGACTTTTTGAACTCTCGGATGAAAGGATCTCCTCGAAGTTCATAGATGGGAGTCTTCCCGCGACGATCATTGGCGATCTTCGTTCATTCATTAGAGAAACTCGGAATCCGTTGATCGTTCGGTCATCCGGGTTGTTAGAAGATTCCCTCACTAGACCATTTGCTGGCGTTTATTCTTCTATGTTCTTACCGAATGAATCGTGGGAGACTAGCCTGAGGTTCAAAGAGGTTTGTGAAGCGATAAAGCACGTTTACGCATCTACCTTTTTCGAAGAAGCAAGAAATTATCTCAAATCCACGCCTAAGAACATAGGCGATGAAAAGATGTCGGTGATTATCCAGGAAGTTGTCGGTGGAAAAAACGGTAAATACTTCTATCCCACGATTTCGGGCGTGGCTAAATCATATAATTATTACACCTCTAAAGGTTGTAAACCTGAAGACGGCATTGTCTATCTAGCTCTTGGATTGGGAAAAGAGATAGTGGAAGGTGGCTCTTCTTATTTTTTCTGTCCAGAATGTCCTAAATCTCCCATGTTCGGGACTCCTAAAGATTTCGTTCCTCACTCTCAGACCGAATTCTATGCCCTGAATCTTGAGTCTATATACAGAGTAGTAGGAAAAAACGAAGAATCTTCTCTAGAAAAGTTAGACATAACTCAGGCGGAGAAACACGGCGTACTCGACAAGATCGCCTCTACGTATTCACCGCGGGACGACCGGCTCTATCCAGGCATACATAGAGAGGGCTCTAGAGTAATAGATTTTGCACCCATAATAAACTACGATTCAATTCCATTGGCTCAGGCGATAAAAGTACTCATAGATGTATCTGAGATCGCTTTGGGTTATCCGGTAGAGATCGAGTTCGCCGTTGAATTTGAAGAGGAAGATGATAAACCTGCGAAGTTAGTGGTCCTTCAGATACGTAATATGGTCTCAAAAACAGTCTTTCAAGATTTGGATATAGAAGAATGCGACGATGAGAAGTTGGTCTGTCAGAGTGAAAAAGTGTTGGGACACGGGATGCTCACAGAGATAGAGGATGTGGTATACATTAAGCCCGGAGCCTTTGACATGAGTAATAGCGAGGATGCCGCTGAAGAGATCAAAAAGATCAATGCCAAACTCAGCGACGAGGGCAGAGAGTACCTCCTGGTGGGTCCCGGAAGATGGGGAACAACCGATCCCTGGATGGGCATCCCGGTTAGATGGGGAGATATAGCAGGATCGAAAGTGATCGTAGAGACCCCTACAGAGGGTAGGACCATCGAACCGTCCCAGGGGTCTCATTTCTTCCACGATATGCTGTCCTCTGAAACATGCTATATGGTAGTTGACGATGAGAACAAAGTTGATTGGGATTGGTTAGAGGAGAAAGAATATCAAAAGGAATTGGAATACGTTAGACATGTCCAACTTGACGAACCGCTGAAAGTTCAGGTCGATGGTAAAGAGGGAAGAGGGATCATAGAGAAAAAATTACAAAACAGATCTGAAACGAACAATATTTAATAGCGGTTAGTCTAATTATAGATTTAATCGGGCAGAGGTGACGAAGTATGGACGATGAAAAAATTGCGAAGACCTTCTCGAAAGGAGCAAATGAAGAGGATCTTGCATCACCCGAGATCGAAGAGATCGATGAATTGGAAGAACGTATCAAAGAGTTGAATTGCTTTTATAAGATCTCCGAAATTGTAAATGACGCCTCTCTTTCACTAGATGAAGCTTTACAAAAAATCGTCGAAGTCATCCCTCCGTCCTGGCAGTATCCAGATATTGCTTCGGCCAGAATAAAAATCAGAGAAAAAGAATATACTACAGAGGATTTTGAAAAAACGGAATGGAAGCAGAGGAGTGATATAACAGTAAAGAGCGAAAAGATCGGCGAGATAAACGTTGTTTACCACGAAGAGAGACCTGAGAAGGATGATGGTCCCTTTTTGAAGGAGGAGAGACGCTTGCTCGATACTTTAGCTGATCTTTTAGCTAATTTCGTTCAAGAGGAAACCGGAGGTCGGTTATCTAGGAAGGAACTGGTATCCGAATCTCCTGAAGAGGAGAAAAAGGATTGGGAGGTCATAATCGATCTTCTTATGCAGACGGACCCTAGGACTTTACTTAGGATAACAAGGAAGATGGTGTATTATCTTTATAGAAATGAGAACGAGAGAGTGCAATCTCTCCTTGATGATGTGTGTCCCGCTGACGGGAGCGAAGAAGCTCCAAAATGGTGCGGTATAAATATGCCGAACCCAAAACAGGATATTGACTCTTTAAGAGAGGTCCAGAGGGAAGTATTTCAGATCGCTAAGGAAGATCTAGACCCCGAACGGATATCAGATCTCTTCCACAGATGGTTGAAAGAGGATAAGGCCCGCCCATTGTTGATAGCATCACAAAGAAGAGGCACCCCCCTGGTAGAGATCAAGGAAGAATTGAATAGGTTTTTCAGAAAACCGGAGTCTGAGAAGGTACTTTCTGACGAGGATAAAATGAGCATACGGACCGAGCTAATCCAGCGATTTTTTACTGATAGATTGGATTTTGTGAATGTCGCTAAGAAATATATCAAGGTGGACGATTACGAGCCCTTGATTCAGAAGATAGTGGGGCCGGCTCGTGGTGCAGGTAAATTAGGAGGCAAAGCTTCAGGAGCTTACCTTGCTCATAAGATCATACAGGAAGAATTCGATGATGAGTTCACAAAAGAAATAGGATTCCCCAAAAGTTGGTACATAACCTCAGATACACTTATGGACCTGATCCATTATAATGATCTTGACGAACTTATCCATGTCAAATATTTAGATCCGGATGAAATCAGGCATGAAGAGCCGTTTTTGGAACAATTGATGAAAAATGCAATGTTCCCCTCAGAGATAGTGGAAGGGCTAAAGAAGATTCTAAGGGATTTAGAGGGAAAACCGATTATTGTCAGATCTTCTAGTCTCCTAGAGGATAACTTCGGCGCGGCTTTTTCCGGCAAATACAAGAGCCTTTTCCTTCCCAATAAAGGGAGTGAAGAGGAAAGGTTGGAGGAATTAATGAACGCTATCGCCGAGGTCTATGCATCTACTTTCTCAGCTGATCCTATAGAATATCGAAGGGAACGTGGTCTTTTGGACTTCAGTGAGGAAATGGGTATCCTGATCCAGGAGGTTGTCGGTACAGAGATTGGAAACTACTATCTTCCTACTTATGGAGGTGTGGCATTCAGTAAGAACGAGTTCAGATGGTCCCCTAGAATTGGGAGAGACGATGGAGTCATCAGGATAGTCCCCGGGCTCGCTACCAGAGCTGTAGATAGGATCGGAGATGATTATCCCATACTCGCTTCTCCTAACAGACCTAATTTACGGGTAAATTCGACTGTAGAAGAACGGGTTAGATACTCTCCGAGATATATGGACGTGATCAACCTAGAAACAGAACAGATGGAAACCGTTGAAGTAGATAACTTCCTTCAGGAGCACGCCAATGAGTTTCCCAATCTAGAAAAAATGGTTTCCTTGTATGAAAACGGGAATCTAAAGACACCTTCAGGAGTGATACTCAGTCCTGAAAAGGAGGATATGGTTGTTACCTTCTCTAAACTTTTCGATAAAACTGATTTCCTCCCCAAGATGAATCAGATATTGAGAAAACTTGAAGAAAAAATAGGTTATCCAGTAGACGTCGAATTTGCTTTTGACGGTGAAAAACTTTATATTGTCCAGTGTAGACCTCAGAGTCAGGCTTTGGATAGAGAGAGAGTGAAGATACCAAGGGACATAAAAGAAAATAGAAAGTTATTCTCTGCGAATAAATACGTTACTACAGGCAATTTAGAAAACCTTGAGTATATTGTTTATGTGGTCCCCGGGGAGTACTCGAAACTTGAGAGCAGAGAAAAAATGCAGCAAACAGCTCAGATTGTAGGTGAACTAAACAAAGAGTTACCAGAGCAAAAATTCATCCTCATGGGCCCCGGCAGATGGGGAAGTCGAGGAGACATCAAACTTGGAGTTCCGGTGAAATATAGAGAGATAAACAATACCGCTTTGCTAGTAGAAGTCGCGAAGGAAAGAGGTGGTTATGAACCCGAACTATCTTTTGGTACACACTTTTTCCAAGATCTGGTTGAAGCAGATATCAAATATTTACCTCTGTATCCTGAGGAGGAAGAGAATATCTGGAAAGAAGAGATGTTTTTCAGGTCGGAAAACAAATTAACGGACTTTCTGCCCAGATATGAAGATTTCGAAGACGTGATCAGAGTGGTCGACGTGAGTGACATAAGTAAAGGCGGAACTCTCACGGTGACTATGGACGGCGAGGCAAATCAGGCCTTAGCCTATTTGGAACCTTCGGATCATTGGGAATGGAGGATGAAAAAAGTCAAACAGATGGCTAGGGAATTAGACCCGGAAGTGTATGATGTAGAAGCGCTTTACGTGGTGGGTAGTACGAAAGAAGCGACTGCAGGTCCTGAGAGCGATATAGATATAATAGTCCATTTTGATGGTGATGAAGAGCAAAAGGAGAAGCTTGATAATTGGTTCCAGAGATGGGATCAGAGGCTAATCCAGGAGAACGAGCAGCGGATCGGAAAAAGGCTCGATAGTATACTAGATGTTCATTACATCACGGCCGAAGATATAGAAGAGGAGAGTTCTTGGGCATCTCATATAACTTCAAGATATAAATCAGCTAGAAAAATACCTGTAGGCCGTGACCAAGAGTGAGGTTAAAGTTATCAACTTCTTAGATCTCGACTAGTGTTCTGATCGAGTTTTCCAATACTTCAGTATCGAATCTAATGATGGACAGTTCAGACCCATTATGCACACCAGTAAAAGAATGAGTTTCTCCGATCATCTCACTCCACTCGCCGGTGATATCTACTGTTTCATGGACATGGCCGTGGAGAGTAACGAGAGGTTGTTTTTCCTTTATGAACCTCTTGATCGCTATACTCCCAACATGGTTATCTATTGGGGCGTGATCTATCATTTTATCGTCAAGAGCTGCTCTGTCCAAGGAAGTATCGTAGGGGGGTGAGTGGAATAGGTAGATAGTCTTTTTTGGATGTGAGTTCTCTATCAGTTCCTCTAAGTCGTTTTCTATCGTAGAATATTTCTTTTCATAGTTTGATACATCGACTGTTCTTGTTCCTTTTTCCGGTGAAACCGCACCTATTCCCACGTATCTTGAAACGTCATATTTTTCCCAATCTTTGAGATGGAACGGTGTTGGAGGGACGAAGTTGTATCCTGTGACATGTAGATCTCTAAATCTTTTAGTAGATGCGTGAACATAATCAATGAGGTTTTTTTCGTCCATTTCTTTCAAAGCATTTTCGTATATTCTTGGATCATCATTACCCATTATCACAAATATCTCTAAATCCTCTACAGCACTTTTTACATTTTCAATCTGGTCGGATAAAAACCCTCTTAGAAATTCATCACCTTCAGTATCCACTTTCAATGATGATGGCAAGAGATCTCCTCCAAGAAATAGTCCGTCTGGAGATTCATCTTTTACGATCTCGAACAACTTCCTGTATTTTTTCTTTTTTCCGTGAAGGTCTGAAGTAAAGATGCAGTTCAGAATTAACACCGAGATTTATTGACATATAGATTTACCTCTACTTTTAGTTTTTTATGACTTCTTCCTTAAGTTATGATATGTGAAATGGCCGATCATTTTTAGATATTGATGTACAATTTGGGTCAGAAAAGAAAAAGTCCTTCCCAATTCCCTCTACGAAATACTTAAATTAGTAAGGTAAATCATCTAATCCCTGTTTACAAAAAAGTAAGCAGGAAAAATATCAAAGGAGAATGATGTTATGGCTTTAGATAAAGTATATGAAGAAGTGGTAGAGAGGAATCCTGGGGAAGAAGAGTTCCATCAAGCCGTGAACGAAGTGTTGGAATCGATAGAGCCGGCGATGGAAAAGCATCCAGAGTTCGCCGATGCTAGCATAGTTGAAAGATTGGTAGAACCTGAAAGACAGATAATATTTAGAGTGCCATGGAAAGACGATAACGGAGAAGTCCATGTGAATAGAGGCTTTAGAGTTCAATTTAACAGCGCAATAGGTCCTTACAAAGGCGGTATCAGGTTCCACCCTTCCGTATATATCGGGATAATCAAATTCCTAGGATTCGAACAAATATTCAAAAACTCCCTGACCGGATTAGCGATGGGCGGCGGAAAAGGCGGTTCCGATTTCAACCCAAAAGGAAAGTCCGATGATGAAATCATGCGCTTCTGCCAGAATTTCATGAACGAGCTATATAGGCATATAGGTCCCGATACCGACGTTCCCGCTGGGGATATCGGTGTAGGTGGTAGAGAAGTCGGCTATATGTACGGTCAGTACAAGAAATTGAAGAACAGATTCGAAGGCGTCTTCACAGGCAAATCACCTGAATGGGGCGGTTCACTGGT
This sequence comes from Thermoplasmatota archaeon, assembly GCA_036626005.1. Classification (GTDB taxonomy): domain Archaea; phylum Thermoplasmatota; class Thermoplasmata; order Halarchaeoplasmatales; family Halarchaeoplasmataceae; genus Natronoplasma. Next base: position 25,754 of record JAZKSP010000001.1, read on the forward strand.
AAGGCCAGAAGCTACTGGTTACGGACTAGTTTATATCACCCAAGAGATGCTTAAAAATGCCAATGATGACTTGAAGGGTAAAGAAGTGCTTATCTCTGGATCTGGAAACGTTGCCCAATACGCTTTAGAGAAATGTAACGAGTTGGGCGCAAAGGTCGTTACTTTGTCCGATTCTGATGGCGTAATCTACGATCCTGAAGGTATCGATGGCGAGAAGAAAGATTATGTGTTCAAGCTGAAACAAGAGAGAAGAGGCAGAATCAGAGAGTACGCAGAGAAATATGATGTAGAATATGTCGAAGGTGGAAATCCTTGGGGATTCGATGCTGATATAGCTCTACCTTCAGCTACACAAAACGAGATCCAAGAAGAAGACGCCCAAAAACTGGTGGATAACGACATAATGGCTGTAGGCGAAGGAGCTAACATGCCATCTACGCCAGAAGCGATAGAAATATACAGACAGAATGATCTATTGTATGCACCGGCTAAAGCTGCGAACGCAGGTGGTGTTGCCGTTTCTGGATTAGAGATGGCTCAGAATTCTCAGAGAGAAAGCTGGAGTTTCGAAGAAGTGGATAATAGGTTACAGGGAATTATGCAGGGAATCCACGAAAGATGCTACAAAACATCTAAGAAATACGGTGACGAAGGTAACTTGATGCTTGGAGCGAACATCGGAGGATTCGTTAAGGTAGCTAAGGCGATGTTAGATCAGGGCTTGATCTGAATACAAACCAAAGATAAAAACTCTTAATCCTATCTAAACCCTTTTTCCTTAATTTTTTCAGAAAGGTATATCTTGGAAATTTCCTCATAAACCATTTTTAAGAATTAGGTAAGTCGGAAAATTTTCACTAGTATTTTTCACTTATACAATCAGTGTGAAGTATGAGAATATATCAATTGTATATTCATTTCCACATATCAAAAATTTACCGACTTTCTATGACTTCACATTTAATCTGATCTTGTGTTTGTTCATCTCAATGTCAGCTGAAATATTTGAGTTCTCTATATATCCTTCTAGAAATATTTTTAAATATTCTGCCATATCTGGTATCATCGGAATAATAGTGAAGTTATCTTCTGATTCTACGATCAATCTAAATAGATTCGTTTTTTCCAACCGATTTAGGCATTTCATGGGTTCCGCTATTCCCTTCTTACAGTAACTCAAATAGAATTCGCCGCCGATTTTCTTTAATTCTTCTTTCAGTTTCTCTGAGGGTTCACCTATTTCCTGTAAAAATGCCTGAAAAATTCCTATATCGAACAGAAGGTTGTCCGGTCTCATCCGTAGATCCAATATCGTTTCTAGTTCCTCTGGGGAGAGATTTTCTTTGTCTAAGACCACCTCTAAATACCCGAGCGCTCTGCGAACAACTTCTGATTTTGAAGTCCTAAGTTCGGATTCGATATCTTCCAACCTATCTAAACTTTCAGGATCCAGATTGACCGTCACTCTTTCGTTAGTCTTCTTTTCTTTTGGAGGCATAATAAACCCTACTACTTAATTCGAGGATAGGCCCTTATTTATTCTTTTCCTTAAGTTATGAAATATCTGCTTTTTTAGTCTTTATTAATAAATATGTTAAAAAGGTCTTCATATTTTTGAAAATAGTTAGACTTTCAACAGGTATAACAACGGGTATAAAAAAGAATAAAATTTTAGGAGCATTCTTTAACTGTACTATTCTTTCAGATAGTTCATTATGTTTTGAGCTGCTTTTCTGCCGTCTCCCATAGCCCATATCACTGTAGCCGCTCCGGATACCGCGTCTCCGCCTGCGAAGACTCCTTTTTTGGTTGTCATCCGAGTTCCTTCGTCTATTATTATCCCTCCCCAGTCTTTGACTTCCACGCCAGGAGCATTTTCATAGAATACTTTGTTGGGTTCCTGTCCTATAGCGATAACTACAGTATCGAAATCTTTCTTGTGTTCTGTATCTTCCAAAATTTTAGGGCTCGGTCTACCGCTGTCATCGGGCTCTTCTAGCTCACACTCGAATAGTTCTATTCCGTCGACCCAACCATCTTCATCTCCTATGATCCTCTTTGGATTACAGAGAGTATCGAAAGTTACGCCTTCCTGTTTAGCGTGTTCGATCTCTTCATCTCTGGCCGGTGACCACTCCGTTGTCCTCCTGTAAAGGATATGGCTCTCCGCACCCATCCTTAAAGCGCATCTAGCAGAGTCCATCGCTACGTTACCGGCTCCTATGATCCCGACTTTTTCCATGTTGGTTATCGGAGTATCATACTCCGGGAACTTGTAGGCTTTCATCAGATTGATCCTCGTCAAGAATTCATTGGCGGAGTAAACTCCCTTCAAGTCCTCTCCTTCTAAACCCAAGAAACGGGGTGAGCCAGCTCCAGTCGCTACATAGATAGCGTCGAAGTCCTCTTCCAATTCCTCTAATTCTATATTCTGCCCGACTATCCTGTTTAATTTTATATCTACGTCTAATTCGTCAAGATATTCCAGTTCGTGATCTATCACTTCGTTCGGTAATCTGAACTCTGGAATCCCATATTTGAGGACCCCTCCGGGTTCATGTAAAGCTTCAAAGATCGTAACCTCGTAACCGTTCTGGGCAAGTAAAGCGGCACATGTGACCCCACTAGGTCCGGAACCAACTATCGCTACTTCGTAATCTTTACTCTTCTCTATTTCAGGTATTTCTTCCAAATCGTTCTCTCGTGCATAATCCGCTACGAACCTTTCAAGCTTGCCGATATTAATCGCATCACCCACATTTCCCATAACGCAGACTTCTTCGCATTGCTCTTCCTGCGGGCACACCCTTCCAGTTATAGCCGGGATCACATTAGTTTCTTTTATTATCTCTAGAGCCTTCTTGAACTCTCCTTCAGAGATAGCTTTAACGAAACCGGGAATATCGATCTCCACCGGACAGCCTCCGATACATGGACTTTCCGCACATTCTAAGCACCTTTCGGCTTCTTTCATCGCTTGTTCAGGTGAATATCCTAATGGCACCTCGTCAAAATCATCCGCTCTTTCTTCCGGTTCTCTTTCAGGCACTGGGACACGTTCTTCTTCTGGACTCATCGGCAACACCCCTCGTGTTCTTCTTTCCAATTTTCTAAGGCTTTCTCTTCCTGCTCTTCGAACATGGTTATCCTTTCCATCAACTCCTCAAAGTTTACTTCATGTGCGTCAAATTCAGGTCCATCTACACAGGCAAGTTTCATCTCACCACCGATCTCGACCCTACAGGAACCGCACATACCAGTAGCGTCCAGCATTATTGAGTTAAGGCTCACTCTTGTTGGTATATCGTGTTCTTCGGTGATGTCCGCTATCACTTTCATCATAATGGGAGGTCCCACCGCATGTACTAGATCTATATCGGTATCTTCGTCGTCGATCAACTCTTCTAACACATCACTTGTAAACCCCTCTCTTCCATAAGTCCCATCGTCAGTAGTGATATACATTTCATTTGCGCAATTTTTATCTAATTCGCTTTCACATACTACCAGGTCTTCAGTTCTAAAGCCGGAGATGACTATGACTTTGTTTCCGACATTTCTCAGGGCCTTAGCTACTGGAAAAACCTCTGGAGTTCCCACACCGCCGCCTATGCAGACGACCGTTCCGTATTCCTCGATATCTGCCTCAGTTCCCATGGGCCCTACAACGTCTAGTATTTCGTCTTCCTCTTCATAGGTATCCAATTCATGGGTACTCTTACCCACCTTTTGATAGATCATCTGAATAGTACCTTTCTCCTTATCCTTTTTATAGAAAGTCAGAGGGACTCTCTCTCCTTTTTCGTGGATCCTGATAACGATAAACTGACCGGGCTTTATTTTATCAGCTACTAGAGGAGCCTTTACCTCTATTCTAGTCATCTCCTCATTTAGCCTCTCTTTCTCGACTATCTCATGCATACAGGGACCTCAGTCCTCTACCTGATTACCCTATTAAAAATTTTATGTAGATTTAAACGAGATTAACAATAAATATTAAAGAAAAATATTTCTTTCATGCAGTTCTATTCCTCTTCTTTCTAAATTGTGCCTTCATCTCCATAGACAGTAATCGGAATCGACCCAGAATACTCGCCGATTTCGACCTCTGAATGCACTTTCAACTGGAATAGTGCCATACATTTTTCTCCAACGTTCAGTGACCCTCCTAGATAATTCTCGGACATTGAACGCCATCCATCAGAATCAATAACACCGTGCCCCACGTATATCTTGTGAAGGTATCTTTCTCCGGTGTTCTTTAACCAGAACCACTTATTTTTTTCTTCCCCGGGCCTGACAGGTCCAAAATTGATATTTTTTACTTCTCGATAACATTTTTCGTCTTCATAGACCGATAGTTTAAAATCGCTCTTTGAATTCTCTTCTGAAACCCCTCTAAATTCTTTTTTTATCTCCAATCTATCGACCCCATATATCACTAGACAAGGTTGAAGAGATATTTCTTTGTTCCATTAATAACGTAGTCCTGATACTAAAAGTTTTGTGATAAATTATGATAAATTATGAAAAATTAAACACAATATGAATTATGCGTATATTAACCTCTATTTGAAGTTTATTTTCGTACTTTGAAGTTTTTTTAATAACAGATTTTAAATAAAAAAACTAATTAGTAGGTAGTAGGTAGAAAAAATGGAATTGGAATGCAAAAGTTGCGGATATGAGTGGGACTATCAAGGCGAGAGCGATTTTTACGCCACTTGTCCAAACTGCCATTACAAGGTGAAGATATCGGCTAAAGCTGAAGTCGTGAAACCTGATTTTGAGATCGACCGATTCAATGAGGAAGAAAACGTCCTTCTCAACGAATTGGCTGCCTGTCAAGGTCCGGAGGACTTTAAAAAGGTCTGTTCTAAGTACGAACAGCAGGAATTCAATGCGATGAAGAAGAAAATCAAAGATAAAGTCCAAAAGATGAGAGAAGACTTGAATAAATTCGAGAGAGCGGAAGACATTCTTGAAGGGTCCGATTGGCAGTATCCCGAGTTATAGGTAATTTCCAGGTGATCGGATGGAGCTGGAATGCAACAGTTGTGGATATGAATGGGATTACCAGGGCAAAAGCGATTATTACGCAACTTGTCCGAACTGCCAATATAAAGTGAAAATAGAGGCGAATGCCGAAGTCGTCGAACCAGAAGGAAAAGAAGAGGAACCTGAAGGAGATGTTAAGGCAGAATTTGGAATGCCGGCGAAGGCAGAAGTCGTCCCATCAGGAGCGGGAACTACTAGATTCAGTGAAAAGGAAGAGATGTTTTTAGAACAGATCGCTGAAGTTGACGATTCCGATGAGATATATGAAATTTTTTCCACATATGACCAGGAAGAATTCAACACGCTCAGGAAAAAAGTAAAAGATAAAGCCACTAGGCTTCGAAATGATCTGAAAAAATACGAGGAAATTGAAAATCTTTTAGAGGAAAAAGAATGGGAATATTCTGATCGATAAACTGAGATTTAAAAAGGTGTTAAAATGGAATTAGAATGTGAAAATTGTGGATATGAATGGGATTATCAGGGCGAAGTTGAAGAGTACGCAGTATGCCCGGAATGTGATTATGAGATGGAGATACCGGCGGAAGCCGAAGTCATCGCACCCGAGAGAGATATAGAGAGTATTCTTGAACAATACTCTCAAGATCCGAGTTCTCTCATACCGATACTTCAGGAGACTCAGGAACAGTACGGTTATCTCCCTAGAGACGTCATCGAAAGCATAGCTGAATATTTAGAACTGCCTGTTAGCAAGATTTACGGGGTCGCTACTTTTTATGCGCAGTTCAGGTTCGAACCCCAGGGCGAACATGTCGTTAGGATCTGCCACGGTACCGCCTGCCATGTTCAGGGGGCTGAAGGGATAACTGATGCGGTCGAAGATACATTGGACATAGATACCGGAGAGACTACAGATGACGGGATTTTCACGTTGGAAAGAGTAGCCTGTCTAGGATGCTGCAGTCTAGCACCAGTTATTATGGTCAACGATACTGCCCATGGGAACTTGACAAGAGAGAAAGCTAAGGAGGTCCTCGAAAAATACAGGGGGAATAACACGTGAGTTCTGAAAGGAGAATTAAAGTAGGATATGCTTCCTGCGGTATAGCAGCGGGCGCTAGCGAGATCTACGATGAGTTGATGGACCGATTGAAGGGAAAAGATGTTGATACACGTGTGGACAAAGTTGGATGTATAGGGATGTGTCACAACGAACCCATAGTCGAGATAGACGATGAAGACGGAAGATACACTTATGGAAATCTTGAAGTTGAAGACGTTGAGAACCTTGTCGAAGATCATCTCGTCGAAAACGTCCCTTATGAAGATAAGCTTATAACCGGACCGGACGAAGAATATGATTATTTTTCCAATCAAAAGAAAGTTGTACTTAGAAACAGCGGAGAGATAGATCCCGAAAGTATAGAAGAATACATCGATACCGGCGGATACGAAGGTTTGAAGAAGGCCCTAGACATGGAATCCAAAGAGATAATAGATACCATAAAAGAAAGCGATCTTCGAGGAAGAGGCGGAGCCGGATTTCCTACAGGCGTTAAATGGCAGTTCGCTAAAGACGCTGACGGAGATGAAAAATACCTGATCTGTAACGCTGACGAAGGAGATCCAGGCGCTTTCATGGACCGTTCCGTTCTAGAGGGGGATCCTCATGCTGTTTTGGAAGGTATGATAATCGGAGCTTACGCAACTGGAGCGAGTAAAGGTTACATATACTGCAGAGCTGAATATCCTGTAGCGTTAGAGAGACTTCAGATAGGTATAGAAAAAGCGAGAGAGAAAGGTTTCCTAGGTGAAGATATCCTAGGAAGTGGTTTTTCTTTCGATATTGAGATCAAAGAAGGCGCTGGGGCTTTCGTTTGCGGTGAAGAGACTGCTCTGATGCATTCGATAGAAGGAGAAAGAGGCATGCCCCGACCGAGACCCCCGTTCCCGGCTCAGGAAGGACTTTTCGATAAACCTACCAACATAAACAACGTAGAGACCTGGGCAAACGTTCCGTGGATATTGAGAAATGGAGCTGAAGAGTTCAGTTCTATAGGAACTGATGAAAGCGGTGGAACAAAAGTTTTCGCGCTTGCCGGAAAGGTGAAAAGAGGCGGTTTAGTCGAGGTCCCGATTGGAACGACTCTAAGAGAAGTTATATTCGATGTAGGCGCAGGGATCGAAGAAGACAAGGAGTTCAAGGCAGTCCAATTAGGCGGTCCTTCAGGTGGATGTCTCCCTAAAGAATATTTGGACACGCCGGTAGATTACGAAACTTTAACCGATGCTGGGGCTATAATGGGTTCCGGTGGGATGGTAGTGATGAATGAAGATGACTGTATGGTCAATGTAGCTCAGTACTTCCTAGATTTCACTCAGGAGGAATCCTGCGGTAAATGTACCTTCTGCAGAGTCGGTACAAAACGCCTACTAGAGATGTTGGATAGATTCTCCAAAGGAAAAGGCAGCTCTGAAGATATCGAAAAGTTGAAGGAGATGGCCGATAAGATAAATAAACACTCTCTCTGTGGACTCGGACAGACCGCCCCAAATCCAGTTTTGACCACTCTTAGATACTTTGAAGATGAGTACGAATCTCACCTGGAAGAACAGACCTGCGAAGCTGGTGTATGCAGGGACCTAATCACTTACACGATAATGGATAGCTGTATAAGTTGCGGTACCTGTGCGGAAGAGTGTCCATCTGATGCTATATCAGAGGGTGAAAACAAATATGTTATCGATCAAGAGACCTGTATCACATGTGGAGCGTGTGAAGAAGCCTGCCCCGTAGATGCAATCGAGGTGGAATAGATGTCTGATAAGATCACTGTAACTATCGATGGAGAAGAATATGAAACTGAGCCTGGAAAGAAAGTTTTAGATGTATGCAGAGAGAACGATCTTTTCGTGCCTACACTCTGTGAGATCGAATATATCGAAGAGCCCTTTGGTGGATGTAGAGTTTGTCTTGTGGAGGCAACCACGGATAGAGGAACAGAAGTCACAACTTCCTGCGATACGCCGATACAGGATGGAATGGAGATAAAAACGGAAACGGAGGAAGTATATGAGGGACGGAAGATGGCCCTTGAGCTTCTTTTGTCTGAACATACTGGGGATTGTGTAGCGCCATGCTCCTTCGAATGTCCCGCTAGTTTAGACGTTCAGGGTTATCTCGCGCATATTGCTAACGGAAGGCCGAGCGAGGCTGTCAAGCTAATAAAAGAGGAGACCCCTCTCGCTCTGAGTCTAGGGATGGCATGCTTCGCTCCGTGTGAAGATGAATGTAGGAGAGAATTGGTGGAAGATCCTATTGCTATAAGACAGCAGAAGATGTTTGCAGCGGAAGAGGACATAGAAGATCCTTGGACTCCAGAGATAGAAGAAGACACGGGGAAGACCGTTGGTGTTGTCGGCGGAGGCCCCGCAGGACTGACCGCAGCTTACTTCTTGAGACTCGAAGGGCACGATGTCCAGATATATGATATGATGCCGGAGCTCGGAGGCATGATGCGCTACGGTATCCCGGAATATCGACTACCTAATGATCTGCTCGACAAAGAGATAGAATGGATACTCGACCTAGGTATCGAGGCCGAAACAGAAACTAAGCTCGGCGAAGACGTTTCACTTGAGGAACTGAGAGAAGAACATGATGCGGTGTTCATGGGCACCGGTGCATGGGACCCGTGGATGATACCGATAGACGGCATAGACTTGAGCGGTGTTATGGGCGGTATCGACTTCTTGATAGACTATAACTCTGGAAAAGACTTGGATCTCGGCGAGAAAGTAGTGGTTATAGGATGCGGAAATACAGCGATAGACGCGGCGAGAACGGCAAAGAGAATTGGAAAAGAAGTAACTATAGCTTATCGAAGGAGCGAAGAACAAGCGCCTGCCCACCAAGATGAGATCGACGAAGCGAGAGAGGAAGGAGTAAATTTTGAATTCCTAGTGAGCCCGAAGAAAGTCTGCGGACCGGAAGACGAGGAATGTGTAGAAAAAGTCACTTGTTCTCCAGTAGAGCTAGGTGAACCGGATGAATCTGGACGTCCGAAGCCGATAGAGATACCGGATGAAACAGTGGAGATCGAAAGTGACAGCGTAGTGCTTGCGATAGGTCAGCAGCCAGATGATGAACTTCTTGAAGACGAAGGACTTGAAGTAGAGGATTACACACTTGCTAAAAATTCTAAATTCCAGACCAATTATGAGGACGTCTTCACCGCTGGAGATGCGAATCTTGGTCCTTCATCGATAGTGGAATGTACTGGAATGGCTAGAGAAGCTGCATATGCTTTGAATGCATATCTTCAAGATAACTTAGAAGATTATGAAGTACCAAACGATTATCAGGACCCATTCGGTTACGTTCATCAAGATGAAGTCACTGAAGAAGATCTTTGGGATTACAACAAAGAATTGAGAAGAGATATGCCGACTAGAAAGCCTAAAGAGAGAATAAAAGATTTTGAGAGGATCGAACTAGGTTTTTCAACTGAAAAAGCGAGAGATGAAGCCGAGAGATGTTTAGAGTGCGGTTGTCTTGATCGCTTCGACTGTGAGTTGAGAGAGTACTCGGAAATGTTCGATGCTGAACAGAAAGCCTACGAAGGATTTAAATTTGAACGGGAAGAAGATGATTCTCATCCATATATACTCAGAGAGCCGCAGAAATGTATTCAGTGTGGTTCGTGTGTGCGAACGACCGAGAAGGTGCACGGTGAAGGAGCAGTTCAGTTTGCGAATAGAGGATTAGAAACAGTTGTAGAGCCAGCTTTCGGTGATCCTTTAGGTGAGGTAGAGAGTAAACTGATTGGAGATTTAGCAGATGCTTGTCCTACGGGTGCATTTGAAGAGGTACTTCAAGATAGAAAACCTGGTCCGCACAATACTGAGATCGCAGGCGAAACCGTCTGTTTAGAGTGTGGATTGACCTGTCCTGCTGAGGTACATGCGGTCAATGGAAGGCCCGTCATGATGAAACCGGCTGAAGATACAATCTATCAGGGACATCTCTGCGACATTGGAAAATTTGGAAGCTCTATCAATGCGCCAGATAACGACACTGATTTTGAAGAGAGATTGTCTGAATTGAAGGAGATGATCCAAGCTAAAAAGATGGACATCATTCTAGGAAGCGCTACCACAATCGAAGAGGCGGAGAAGCTGAAAGAACTAGCGGACTATACTGAAGGGAATATTATTGCTCCGGTAGCGGATAAGAGATCAACCGCTACTGTAGACGATCTGAAGTCTGCTGAAAAATTATACGTCGATCCTTTAGTTTATGATATAGCCCCTATAATGAAGATGTTCGTCGAGAGTGCTAAGCAGAACGGTTCGGATATAGTTGCATCTTTAGAAGCTCTAGATGGTGGAATCGGAATAGTAACTCCAGCTGACGCAGGAGATTTAGATAACAGAATAGTCGTACAACCTGGTGCTAATTCCTACGGCTTGTCATGTTTAGATATCTCGGAAGGAGATGTTCAAAGTGATAATGTATTGGTTTATGGAGACAAAGACATACCGACCGAAAAGATCGAAGGTAAAAAAGTGATACATCTCACTGGAGAAGAAAATGAGAAGGTCAAATCAGAACTATCGATACCGATACGCTCTTCTCTACAGAAACAGGGAACTATCAGGAATCTATTCGGTGAAGAGATGACTCTGACGCCAGTAGTTGAGACCTTTCTCCCGAAAAATCTAGATATTTTGGACAGTGTGATCGACCTGTATAGAAAACAGACCTAAATAGACAATTATGACGGAAAGTTGATACCAACCTCTTTTTTGAAAAAACTCTTACCCAATACTTTTTAATCTTTTAATTAACTGTGGGATCTAGATTATGTCCACCGTTGATGAATTTTACGAAAAGCTTTCGGATATCTATTCTAGAGACGACTTCAGAGAGAAGATAGAGGGGAAAAAGAAGGAATTCGATCACTTTTTCGATGAGGAAACATTAGCTCATATGATCGTAGCTGAGCATGGTAGGAATGAGAGCGCAATTAATGATATCGATCAAACAGAACCCGGTGATGAGGCTACAGTCCAGGGGAAAATAGTCGATCTAGGTACTCTAAGGACATTTGAAAACGATGATGGTCAGGGTAAAGTCAGGAACGTTCGTATCGATGACGGTACGGGGACCATAAAGGTGGTTTTCTGGGATGAAGAGACTGATAGAGTGGAAGAAGAATTCGAGATAGGTAGTGAGATAAAAGTTGTCAATGGTTACGTTAAGGACAAAGGCTATGGTAAACAGATCTCCGCAGGAAGATGGGGCGAAATTCGTCTATTGGAAGAAGGCAAAAAGGATTAATAGTCTCGATATCATTCTTATAACCGATGGTTGAAGAGGATGATAATGAAGGTTATATAGAAGAATTGATAGAGTGTCCATTTTGTGGCGGCTTCGTCCCAGACGAATTCGAATGTATTCTATGTGGTGAAGAGATATTGGATACTGATAAGGTGGGGAAGACTAAATTGGTTTGCTCAAGATGTGGAGCGGAAATAGAAGAGGAGACAGAAAGCTGCCCTGATTGTGGAGCATTGTTTTAGGATATGCGTTTTCAAAAAGCAAAAATATGACCAATAAGTAGGTTTTACTATGGCTGATGATGATTTAAGTTACGAAGATGTAATCGATGTATGGGAGAGAGAGAAGGAAGCGAAGTTGCCCTGCGCTTTACCTAATAATTTTTATGAAAGATTGAGAAAATACATTCGAGACTTAGAAACCAAAGTAGAAGATATCGACGTCCCTCCCAAAGATAAACGGGAAAGGAGGGTTCAAAAGCAGTACGAGAGAGTACAGAAGATAGCTGAACTTTTTTTCAAAGAGAGACAAAAAAAGATAGTGTTAGCCGCATATCACAAATCGATGGGAAAGACGGTTAGTGCTGAAAATTTGGTCGAAGCGGAACTAGAACTTCTAGAAGAAATATCTGGAAGTTTAGAGGAATTGAAGAACCAAATATTTTTAAGAGAGTATAAAAGAAAACCCGAGAAGAAAGAATCGAAAGAGAAGGAACGAACGGAAGAAAAGACCGTAGAGAGCGAACCCTCCTCACCTGAAGAAAAAATCGAAGATGTCACTCGGGATCAGACTCAAACAAAGGAGGACCTCGGACCATCTGAATCTCCGGTTGAAGAAGCTGCGAATGAAAGTGAAGTCTCTAGAGACGATCGCTTATCACCTGATTTAGAAGGTCAAGATGAGATATTGATCCATATAACTGAAGATATTCCTTCCTTCGTTGATATGAACGTAACTTATGATCTAGAAAAAGAAGATGTTCTCACATTAAGAGAGGATTTAGCAGAAGTTTTGATAGAAAGAGGGAAAGCGAGGAAGATAAAGCTTTAAGCAATTTTTTATTCAAAAACGGAGTCGTATTCTCCTTCCTCGATCAGCCTTTGGGCTTCTCCTGGTTCTTTTTCATCTACTGTAATACCCATTGAGACGCAGGAACCGATGACTTCTTTAGTTTTTTGTTTCAGATTTTTACCCAATAGATCATCGTCTTTCATCTCAGCGATCTCTTTAGCCTCTTCTATCTCTAGGTCACCGACTTTGTTGGTATTGGCTTCACCGCTTCCTTTTTCTATACCCACTTTCTCCAAAATTAAACCTGATGTGGGTGGGGTTCCAACTTCTATATCGAAATCACCGCTTTCAGTATCGACGGTCAATTTTATTGGAACCTGCATGCCTTTGAATTTTTCCGTCTCTTCGTTTATAGAGTTCACGATCTCCATTATATCTACACCTAATGGACCAAGTTTTGGTCCTAGGGGTGGTCCTGCACTCGCTTCGCCTGCATCTACAAGAGCTTCTATAGTTTCAGTTGCCATATTAATCACCTACATAACATTGTCTTATTTTTCTTTTTCTAATACTCTTACGTGATCTCCTCTCACTGTAACGGGGATCGGGACAGTGGCTTCAAATAGCTCAACAGTGATTTCATCGTTATCTTCATCTATTTGGGTGACTCGGGCTTTTTCACCTTTGAAGGGACCAGCTGATAACTCAACTATATCGCCTTCTGTGATACCTTCTACAGCGAGTTTTGGAGCTAGAAAATGTTCTATTTCCTCAATACTGGTATCACCATCAATGATACCCTTTGCTTTTCTCGTGCCGTCACACACCTCATCAACTATAGAGGGATTCATCGCTTCAATGAATATATATCCTCTCACAGGTTTGGGAACGAGGATAGAAAACACACCCATATCTTTGTCTTTAGCCCATGATGCTATATAATCGGCTACACTCCTTTCTTGATTTATCTGAGTTTTCATAGCCACGACAGTGGGCCTAGCAGTCGTTATGAGAGTTATAGAATCGGATAACAGTACATCTTTGCTTGAGGATGCGTCGATAACGACCTCTGCTTTATCTCCATAGTCGGCCCCCTCTGGAGCACTCACTTTAACTGGTATGATAGTCTCGTCTCCAGCCTTGACCTCGATCGTCTCTCGAAGCGTATCGGAGGGTTCTGAGATCCTATGTTGGTCGAGTATATCGATATTCCAAGGAATTATCTCTTCACTATCAGTACTATACAAAAGATGAACCTCAAGATCGATTTCCTGTTCTGAATCAGTAGTATTTATCAACTTGACTTTATAAGTTGTTTTTTCTCTGGTGGGGATAGACTTTTTGTTAGGATCACAGACTAAGGAGATCCCTTTTTCTTCTTCTTCTTCCTCTTTAGGAATCTCTTTAACCTCTTCCTCTTCAGCTATTTCTTCCTCTGTAAAATCATCTAGTAGTCCCATAATTTCTACCTCAAATCACTGCAAAATATGTTGGTATGTTATCCCAAAGCCACATGATCAAAAATCCAAGTCCACCTATCAGAAAAATACCTATTATAACTATCAGGAGGTTTTTTCTGTATTCTTCTGTGTCCGGCTTTCGGGCCATCTTCAAAATACGCCCGAACTTGCCTTTACCAATTTTTCCAGCTTTTTCTTCGATCTTATCCTGTACTTTCCAGGATCCTTCAACAATATCCATGTTTTTCCCTCAAGCTACTGTTTCTATTTCTTCAGTTGAAATTTCTTCGCCAAATATCTGTTTTGATTCGACACCTGTGATGACCACCATAATCTTTAGAGTTTCTTCTTGACTTGGATCAACAGATGCACCCCAGATTATCCTTGCGTTCTTGCCGATCTTTCTTTCGACAGTTTTTGCCGCTTTTTCTGCTTCAGATACCGTCATATCACTTCCTCCTACGACATTTACCAGGGCTGCGTTCGCATTGCTGATATCGACTTCCAGCAGAGGTGAATCTATCGCTTCTTTGATAGCCTCTTCCGCTCGATTTTCGGAATCATCTTCACCCATGCCTATCATCGCAACTCCGGCCCCTTCCATCACCGTCTTTAGATCGTTAAAATCAAGGTTTACTAAACCAGGTTTAGTTACCAATTCTGTGATACCTGTGATAGATCTAGAGAGCACTTCATCAGCGACTTTAAAGGCCTTATTGAGTGATAGACGAGGACAGAGGTCCAAGAGCTTGTCGTTAGGAATAGTTATGACGGTATCGGCTACGCTTTTGAGTCTTTCCAGACCCCATTCCGCATTTTCCATCCGGGATTTTCCTTCAGCCTCGAAGGGGGTGGTACATATAGCTACGGTGAGCGCCCCTTTGTTTTTGGCGATTTCAGCTACGACAGGAGCCCCTCCTGTTCCAGTTCCACCACCGAGACCGCAGGTAACAAAGACCATATCAGTCCCTTCTAGTATATCTTCTAACTTTTCTCTTGCTTCTTCGGTAGCTTCTTGGCCGACCTGCGGTAGAGCTCCTGCTCCTAGTCCCCTGGTCTTTCGCTTACCGAGCAAGACTTTTCTTTGAGAGTGAACCGTCAACAAGTGCTGAGCGTCGGTATTGGCCGCGATCAACTTCGCACCCTTTATACCTTCTTCTGATATCCTTTCGACGGTATTGCAACCTGCACCGCCGATTCCTACAATCTTGATATCCGTTTTAAGGTCTGAAAGCACCTCTCTCAGTTCTTCATCCTCGGTCGAAAGGTCTTGTTTACCTTCTTCTATGGCTTTTGATTCCTCTGAATTTTGATTTTCGGCTTGAGATAGAGCCTCATCAACAATTGAATCCATAAATGCACACTCCATTTGGGAGATAAATTACGCTATCACAAACATATCAATGACCCCTTATATAAAATGTTTTGCCATGATCGCCCTATATTATATATAACTTATAATATAAATATTAATAGGTTTAAATTTTTTGTAGATTTGTCTTCATTTTGACATGTATCTGGGAAGAAGAAAAAGGACAAAATAGATGCCAAAGACTATCGAAAGAGCTAATAAAATTCTTAGAAAAATTATAAGGTTTAATGGGAAAGGACCGATAAAACTATTTATGGAAATAAACCCGCCTAAAAGAGAGACTGCAAACCCTAGAACTAATGTCTTCAAATAATATAATGCAGAATCATTTTTGTATTCTTCAAGATGAATGTTCACACCCTCCTCGGTTAGACCTCTTTTCATATATTTTATAAAGAGAGATCTTCTCATGAATAACCACAGGCCAATATAGATAAAAAACATTGATATGAGGAAGATTAAGCTCGTATAATTTAAAGGGAGTTCTTTTACTAAAAAGAAGAAAGATCCAACTAGAAAAAGACTACCAACATCAACGATTTTTCTCTCACTAGAATACAATCCGAGGATCGCTACCCCAGCTCCTGAAATTGGAAACCACCATCCTTGGCTGTTGCGGTAAAGAAGAGAAGTACCTAATGCGGTCAAAATCACTAGGACCGCAAGTATATGTATATGAGCTTTGAAATCTAGCTTCTTTTCCAGTATCTTATCACCTCGTCAAGTCCTGCTTCTAAAGGTTCGTTTGGATTCCAATCAACGACTATACTGTATTTCCATAATTTTTCGAGGATCACTCCTCTCTCTATAGAAGATAATTTTTCGGCTAGAACATTATGATCATCTATCATCTCCTTCTCGATATCAATAGGATTCGGTGAGATCACCATCACATTGTATTCTTTCATGCAGATATCGACGATGGTCTCACTAATCTTTTCTGATATCAGAGGAGATATGAATATTATCATACTTCTTTCGGGGAAAAATCTTTTCAGAACCCATTCAGTGTCCTTCAATCTCCAAAGCCCTCCTTCTTTTACCTCGCTCAATTTCTCCATCACCTTATAAAAATGGTCTCTGCCGAAATCAGGATATAACCAATCTAGGAAATCTCCTAGAATGATCAAGCCGACTCGGTTTCGGTCAGCCAATATTGAAGAAGCTAGAGTTCCAGCCGCCTGGACTGAGGCGTCTATAGTATTATTTTCTTCCCCTCCTATATTGCTACCTCCATAGCCGTCCACCACTATTATCACGTCTCCGGAGCGTTCCCCTATATATTCATTACTGACTGGTTCAAGATATCTAGCTGTAGCTTTCCAGTTGATCCTTTTTATCTCGTCCTCGGCTCTATATTCCCTTAGTGAAAAAAATTCGCTTCCAAGACCCATGCTTTGAGATTTTACGTTACCTATCCAATTTCTGGTATAAAGGGGCCTTATATTCATACTTTCCATCTTTTGGATCGAGGGAAGAACGAATATTGTAAGTATTTTCTTACTAGTCCATTCTTCTACATTTAGGTTGAGAGGACTTCGATATCTAAGCTTCACTGGCCCTATCTCTGTTTTTCCTCTTTTATTGCAAGAAATCTTATATCTAATCTTTTTTTCCTCGTTTTCTTCAAGCTTCAGTATCTGATGATTGGATCCTTTGACTACTTGGGCATCAGATGGAACGATGTCAAGTACTTCGAGGTACTTAACCATTTTACCATGGTTCTTTATAGATAAGTCTATTCGGACTTCATCTCCTCTATATACACTCATCTCTTGGGTTTTTCTCTCAACTCTCAACCTGACATCATCAGTAATTATGCTCCTATTTCCCAGTGCTAATAAAGAAAAATTAGCTATAGCTAAGATAAAGAAAACCCAGCTATCGATTATTATCCCTATAAAGAGTGTTAAAATAGTGAGAGTTACTAATATAAAGTTGGTATTAGATTTCATCTATCGGTTTCCCTCCCAACTCAATATTTTCTCGATCACACCTTCTATTTTTCTTTGGTAAGTTTCTCCTTTTTCCCTTGCCCCTTCATTTTGTGCATCTTTAAAATTTAGTTGCTTTTCGTCTTTTTTTTGGATCACATCACCGGTTCTCATTCTTTTACTGTTCATTAAAAAATCAGATAGGGTCTCATCGCCGATCAACTCTCGGAGAGCAGATGGATTTTTGAATAGAGCTTTCAGCTCCTTTTCAGATAATGAATTCATGTTTTTTATCTTTTCCATTAGTGCTTCCCTGATACGTTTCTCTATCAAAACTTGACTAAGTATCCTTCCCCTCACTGCCCTTTCTACAATGCTAGAAGTTCTTTTTAGCGGGAGATTAAATATTTTATTTTCGCTTTTTATTCTTTTCCATTCCTCTATCTTTTTTGCTTCCTTTCCAGATATATATAGCAACCCGATAGAAACCCATGCGATTAGTGATAAGCTGATAAGTTGTTTTAAATGACCACCTGAGAAGAAGATCGCTATCGATAATATCCCTGAAAGGATTAAAAACAAAGAATAAAAATGTAACTTGTGTTGTCTTCCAGCGACAGAGCCATCCAACCATTCCGGCTTCAGTTGGACCCTTTCTACAGTTACGTCCTCCTCACTTTTTGTCATAACAATCCCTCCTTCAATTTTTTTAGATGTTGAAGGGCTCTATCTCGCTTATCTTCTCCCAAAGTATGGGGGCTGTATCTAGCCTCTTCGAACAGATAGGTGATATTTGAGATAATCTTTTCTTGAACCGGTATCTTCTTGACCGCTTCATCTTTGAACTCCCGAGGCGTTTTAAAGTCGTCATTTTTTGCCCCGCTCACTTCGAGGATACGACTCATTTCCCGATAACATCTGATTATTGTGGACCTTACGGCTTCTCCTTCGTGTAGATCGTCGATTGCTTTATTGAGTGTAGATGATAGTGACTCCTCCATTTCTTCCTCGTACATTTCTCTATCCATCTTCACTTCATTTAGAGGTTCTAGCGAGTGTTTTTCTTGGTTTTCTTCCTCACTACTGAACATTTTTAGATAAAGTCCATAGATTAAAATTGATCCTGACAAGAGGATCAGCAAAAGAAAACCTAGGTCTGGAAGGAAATGCAGTGATGGAAATTTTGGGGATGGTGGAAGCTTGAAATCACCTCTTATCGATAGCACAGCGGCGGGATAGACAAATAGTAAAATAGCGGCTAACTGAAATAGTATCCAAAATCCTAATAGGATGAGCCCGGTAAGCATACTAGTGGTATCTTTATCATATAAAAGGTAAAATGAGTAGATGATCGGGAATGATATCAAGACTAGAGGAAGTAACAATAACGTTCTTTCCCCAATCCCTCCTTCAAAAACGGATTCTGTATCTACATCGCCTTCAAGATTGATAAGGTTTCCCACTGCCCAGGAACAGAGGAGAACAACAAATATCGAGAAGATCACCAACTTTCTGGTCTTTCGATTTGTCATCGATACTTTAAATTATAAAAACTAGGTATTATAGGTTTCCATTCTAAGTCCTTAAAGACCTCATACATCCGAATAGTTTATTTATCTGGACTTGAATCGAATACATATCATGTTCGAAGAAGAGTATCAATTTGATTACTTCGCAGAAAATGATTTCGTCAGAAAAAAGTGTAGCGAGTGCGGATCTCACTTTTGGACTTTAGATGAGGATATGGAGACCTGTCAGGACGCACCCTGCACTGAGTTCGATTTTATAGGAGATCCCCCTACTGATCGGTCTTTCTCGGTTGAAGAGATGAGGCAGTTTTTTATAGATTTCTTTGCAGATAGAGATCATACTCCTTTGGATAGGTATCCGGTTGTGGCTAGATGGAGAGACGATGTCTTGCTAGTTCACGCAAGCATATATGATTTTCAACCTCACGTGACTTCTGGTCAGGTCGATCCTCCAGCGAATCCCTTAGTGGTATCTCAACCCTGTATCAGATTGCCCGATGTAGACGAAGTGGGTAAGACCGGAAAGCATCAGACCGCCTTCGAGATGTTGGGGCATCATTCTTTCAATACAGTTGAGCATCCGGTCTACTGGAAAGAGGAAACTATAGAGTACTGTCATGAGATGTTGAAAGAGATGGGGGTAGATGAGGAACTGATAGCCTACAAGGAACACCCTTGGATCGGAGGTGGAAACGCCGGTCCTTCTCTGGAAGTAAATGTTCAAGGTTTAGAAGTTTCCACATTGGTATTCATGAACATGGAAAAAGACCGTGAAGGCGAGATAGAACTTGATGGAGACAATTACTCACCCCTAGACCTTAATGTTGTAGATACTGGGTACGGACTAGAAAGACTAGCGTGGGTTAGTGAAGGCGCTCCTACAATCTACGATTCTGTTTACCCCGATATGATCGATCATATTGTTGATAGGTTGGATTTTGAACATCCTATAGAGGACGAAAACTACAGAAGGATGCTTGAAGAATACACTAATCTTGCAGGGACTTCAGATAAAGATTACAGAGATGAGTCTCTTATGGATGATCTGATGGACAGACTTTCAGAATACAATATTGAGATGGCTAGAGAGAAATTGATAGAAAAATTATCGATATTGGAAGGAATTTACACTTTAGCGGATCACAGTTACACTATCGCCTTGATGCTTTCCGACGGAGTAGTGCCTTCGAATGTAGAAGAAGGTTATCTAGCTAGGATGATGATCCGTCGAGCACTTAGACAGATAAACAGGATGGAAAAGGAACTTTCTCTTTCTGAGTTGGTGGAAAAACAAATGGACATACATTCAGATATAATAGACGTAGGAAAAAAAGAACTTGTCTTTGAGATATTGGACCAGGAGATAGAAAAATACGATTCTACAGTTGAAAAAGGTAAGAGGATGGTCAAAAGAGAATTAGAGAAGATGGAACATAAGGAGGAACTATCAGTAGATAAACTGATAGAATTCTATGACACACATGGAATACATCCCACCATCGTGGAAGAGATATCCGTGGATTTCAACATAGAGGTAAATGTACCGAAGAACTTCAATGCGATGCTCGCCGAGATGCATGAGTCTTCTGCAGAGGAGATCGAAGAAGAAGTTGAAGAAGTCGAAGGTGAATTAGATCTCCCTGAAACGGAACCTCTTTATTACAAAAATCCTAACGCTCAGACTTTCGAGGCCGTAGTTTTAGACTCTAAAGAAGATGAAGTAGTTCTAGACAGGACGTTGTTTTACCCTGAAGGTGGTGGTCAGCCCGCAGATCATGGGGTTCTGATGACCGATGCTTCCAGCTATCTAGTGAGACATGTCAGAAAAAAAGACGCCGTGATCATACATGAGATCGATGGAGAGATACCTGAAGGTGAGACAGTTGAAGGTAAGGTGGATTGGGATAGACGCATGGCTCTGACTAGACATCACTCAGCCACCCACATAATCATGAGTGCCGCTAGAGAAGTTTTGGGAGATCACGTATGGCAGAAAGGCGCTCAAAAAGACATAGAGAACGCTAGATTGGATCTCTCACACTTTAAGAGGATAAGTCGTAAAGAGATAAAAGAAATCGAAAGGATAGCGAACAAAATTGTTCTCGATGATATCCCGGTAAGAAAAGAAGAACTCACTAGAGATGAAGCTGAAAAGAGATTCGGATTCAAACTTTATCAAGGTGGCGTTCCGGAGAGCGATATCATCAGAGTTGTTCACATCTCTGACGTTGAAGATTACGATGCCCAAGCGTGCGGAGGTACTCACGTCAACAGGACATCAGAAGTCGGTCCGATAAAGGTGCTAGGTACTCAGAGGATCCAAGATGGTGTTGAAAGGTTGACGTATTCCGCCGGGATGGCAACCGTAGAAAACGTACAGCGCCAGGAAGATATTCTGAAGGAAGCTTCTTCAAGATTCAAAGTCAGCCCTGAGGATCTCCCGGAAACGGCTGAACGTTTCTTCAAAGAGTGGAAAGAACGCGGGAAAGAGATAGAGGAACTGAAAAAATACAAATCGGTCGCTATGGTGGAGGAACTTCTTCCCGGAGAGAAGGTAAACGATGTTGAGTTCGTGTTAGAAGTTGTAGACATGGGTACAAAAGAGATGCTATCTACCGCAGAAAGGATAACTTCTGAAGAGGGTAGAGTGGTTTTATTGGCCTCGGAAGGAGAGAACGTCAACCTCGTCTTTTCAAGAAGTGATGATCTAGAGCTCAATATGATAGAGATCTTGAATGAAGCCGCAAAAGAGATAAATGGCGGAGGTGGCGGAAGTCCGAAAACTGCTCAGGGTGGCGGCAGTAAACCTGAAGGAAGAGAAAATGCCCTGGAGAAAGCGAAAGAACTGGTTTTAGAGAAACTTTAGAATATTGTATTTTGTGAACCACTAAGAGAGATAGATGGAAGATCCATCATTAAAGGTCGCTTTGAAGAGGAGACACCAACATTTTTGTAAAAAGAACGAGATATTAGATCAAGTTTGGAATCTTTAAAAGAAAAAATAGAGGGTGATTTGATGAGAAAAAACCATGATCTTACTATCCTCCAGATGAATGATAGTCATGCTTATCTGGACTTACATGACGAATATTTCTGGAAAGGCGAAGAGCAGATATATAAAAAAGTTGGAGGGTACGGGAGGATAACGAGCTATTTGGATAAGGTGAGGGAAGAGACCTCCGGTTCTGTGATAGCACTGGATAATGGAGATACCATCCATGGAACTTATCCAGCGGTAAAAAGCAAAGGAAACGTGATGCTCCCTATCTTGAACAATATGGATTTCGATGCTTGGACGGCTCATTGGGATTTCGCCTATGGTCCTGAACATCTGATGGATTTTGCAGAAGAGTTAGATTATCCTTTACTAGCGATCAATTGTTACCGGGAAGATACGGATGAGCTGGTCTTCGATCCCTATAAGGTAGTGGATAAAGATGGGATCAAAGTGGGTCTCATCGGCATCGCAGCAACGATAGTAGATAAGACCATGCCGGATAGTTTCAGCGAAGATATCTATTTCACTTTAGGCAGGGAAGAATTGCCCGGATATGTTCAAGAATTGAAAGAGGAGAAGGACGTCGAGTTGATAGTCGTCTTTGCACATCTTGGTTATCCACAGGAATTGAAACTTGCAAAAGAGGTCGATGGAATAGACGTTCTGATAAGCGGACACACACACAACCGGAGTTACGAACCTGTAGAAGTCAACGAAACTATAGTCATACAATCCGGCTGTCACGGCTCGTTCATCGGGAGACTAGACTTGGATATAGAAGAGGGAAATATAAGAGGATATGACCACGAACTTGTAGAGATCGGTGAATCTATAGATCCTGATGAGAAGGTCCAGGAACTAGTCGAGAAAGCGAAAAGTCCCCATAAAGAGATGCTGGAAGAAGTCGTTGGAGAAACTGAGATAGGTCTAGCTAGAGATAGAGTTATGGAAACGACCATGGACAATCTTCTGTTGAAGGCGATGGCAGAGGTAAGCGAAACAGAGTTGGCCTTTTCGAACGGCTGGCGGTATGGTTCTCCGATACCGCCTGGAGAGATAACAATGGAAGACTTGTGGAAGATAATCCCAGTAAATCCTCCGATTTCCAAATGTGAGATCACGGGGCAGGAACTTTGGGAGATGATAGAAGAGGATCTAGAGCTGACATTTTCAAAAGACTCTTATGAACAGATGGGTGGTTATGTGAAGAGATGCTATGGCATAAATGTATATTTCAAAGTAGAGAATCCTGAGGAGAACAGGATACAGGAATTTTTTGTCGGTGGCGAGAGGTTGGATAGAGACAAAACATATGAAGCTAGTTTTGTAACGTCACAGGGTATCCATCCCAAGTACGGGAAGAATAGGAGAGAGTTGGATATCCACGCTGTAGATGCTTTGAGAAGGTATGTAGAGAAAAACAGTCCGGTGAAACCGCAAATCGAGGGAAATTTCGTACCCATTTGAAAAGAAAAGTGGACCTGTCACAATCAAAGATTCTAACTGTTCATTTTTCGAAGAAAAGTGGACCAGCGGGGACTCGAACCCCGGGCCTCCACCAGTTCGGCAGCAGGTGTTTCCGCCTGCGGATGCCAAGGTGGCGATCTTCCAACTGATCTACTGGCCCATATGAGCGAGAGCGATTATAGGTCAAGTAGACAATAGGAATCTCCGATTCCTACGCATCTACTGGCCCATATTCAGTAGATAAGAGATAGAAGTAACTCCCATAAAAATTTTGTGAAGCTAAAACAGATGATTTTTGCTCGCTTATCAATGACCTCAATCACGTAACTATTTTATATCCGGTCCGATTTACGACCAAATAGAATAAAGAGGTATAAAAATGAAACTTCAAGAGTATCAGGCTGCAGAAATTTTTGAGGATTATGGTATTCCGGTGGCTGAAAGTTATTTTATCGAAGAGCCGGAGCAGATAAAAGAAGTAGATAAACCGGTGGTTTTGAAGTCTCAAGTGACAGTAGGGAAGAGGGGCAAAGCTGGAGGTATACTTTTCGCAGAAGATAGAGAGGAGGCTGTTGAGAAAGCTGAAGAACTCTTCAACAAAGAGATACGCGGATTAGAAGTCGAGAAAGTCCTAGTGGCTGAGCAAGCCGAGATCGAAGATGAATACTACGTTGGGATGGTCATGGACAGGGAAAACAAAAGACCTACCTTGATAATGACCACAGAAGGCGGGATGAATATCGAGGAAGTCGCGGAGGAACACCCGGACAAGATAGCGAAAAAACCAATCGATCCGGTGATGGGCATGAGAAGTTACGAAGCGATGTATCTCGCCGATTCAATAGGTCTAGAAGGAGAGGAACTTTCGCAGATGGCGAAGATAGCCCAAAAATTAGCTCAAGCCTTTCACGATTACGATTCTGAACTCGCGGAGATCAATCCGCTTGTTTCCACACCAGATGGTCTTTTGGCCATCGATGCGGTTTTCAACATAGACGACAATGCGCTTTACAGACAGGAATTTGAAAAATCAGAAAGTAAACTCGTCACCGAACGAGAAAAAAAGGCTCGTGAATACGACCTCGCTTATGTGGATCTTGAGGGCGATATAGGCATAGTCGGTTGCGGTGCCGGTCTCGTGATGGCCACACTCGACTCTGTGGCGGAATTCGGTGGAGAACCTGCCTGTTTCCTTGACCTCGGTGGAGGTGCTGATGCGGAGGATACAAAAGAAGCTCTAGAGATCATCGACATGAAAGAGGGCGTAAATTCCATCTATCTCAACATATTCGGCGGAATAACCCAATGCGACAAGATCGCACAAGGGATCATCGATTATGGGCCTACAAAACCGACGGTCATCAGGATGCTAGGGACAAATGAAGATGAAGCCAAGAGGATGTTGAAGGAAGCCGGTTATGACGTTGTCGACGGTATGGACGAAGGTGCCGAGGAAGCTGTTAAGATTAAGGAATAGCTACAAAACCCTTCTTTATTTTTTAAATTCACTTCTCTCGCCGTAATAGTTTTAACCTATATATCAAATTGATTTTTATGGGATCAAGAGAACCAAAACCATTCGAATTGATAGAGATCGGAAGGGTAAAGAATGATTATTCAGAGGAGATACCAGAGGATTACCAGGAAAACACTTCGAAAGTAAAGATCCATAGAAAATACGAGGATGCTTTGTTAGGGATAGAAGAAAATTCTCACATCTCAGTGATGTGCTGGTTCGATAGAAGCGATAGAGATATAAAGAGAGTACATCCAATGGCTGATGACTCTAATCCTCTTACCGGAGTCTTCGCCACTCGTGCACCCGTGAGACCTAATCCGATAAGTTACACTGTATGTGAACTCATGGATCGGGAGGAGAACACTCTTCGAGTTAAAGGGTTGGACGCCTTGAACGGAACTCCTGTTATAGATATCAAATCCTATAAAAGATACGAGATAGAGGAACCGAAATATCCCGATTGGGCACCGGAGTGATAAATATGTGTGGAAAAAAGATCGATGGCAGGAAGATAGCGGATGAGAAAGAAGCTGTTTTGAAGGAAAAGATAGATGAGATGGAGAGACCTCCAATCCTTCACACCATTTTTGCGGGAGAGGACGAAGGATCGAAAGTGTATTTAGGAGTGAAGAACAGAGGCTGTGAAAGAGTAGGGATAGAAACTGAAACTCATCGTTATGGCGAAGATGTGAAAAAGGAAGTATTGATAGATAAGATACATGAGTTGAATGAAGATAAGAGAGTGGATGGTATTCTGGTGCAGATGCCGCTCCCGAGGGATATGGATGGTAAAAACCTGATAGAAGAGATAGACCCTGTTAAAGATGTAGAAGGTTTACATCCCAAGAATTTAGGGAAACTGATGATAGGGTCCGAAGATATCATCCCATGTACTCCAAAGGGCATACTCACCATGTTGGATTACGAAGGGATTCAGTTGAAGGGGAAGGAAATATGTGTAGTGAGTCACAGCACTATAGTGGGAAAGCCGATGGCTGTAACTTTATTGAATAGAGATGCCACAGTTCATGTAGTACATGAATTCACGGAGGATATGGGAAGACATACTAAAAAGGCCGATATCTTGATCGCCGCGGCCGGTGTTCCTCATTTGATCGGCGAAGAGATGATAGCTCCAAAATCAGTTATAATAGACGTAGGGATGAACAGGTTGGAGAGCGGAGAGCTGGTAGGAGACGTTGAATATGAGGAATGCAAAGAAAAAGCAAAAAAGATCACTCCTGTTCCTGGAGGTGTGGGACCTACAACGGTATTATCCCTTCTCGAAAACACTTACCAAGCCGCTCGTGAACATCGAAGTTAAACCACAAAAGTTATAGCGGGCCTTCTTTTATTTTCCAATCCCTGCTGGGGTGACAGAGTGGTTAATGTGACCGCCTGCAGAGCGGTTTTTCGTGGGTTCAAATCCCACCCCCAGCTTTCATTTTTATCTTACATTTTGGGAGTTGAAAGTTGGAATCTCTGATTCCGACGATCCTCGTCCTACTGGTGATGGACAGCTAAAACCTTTTTTCTGATCTTTTTCAATAATCCATTAAAAATATTCTGATATCTCTCTTTGTAAGCCCCAAGTCCTCCTTACTTTAGTGATATCTATTTAAATCGCGATAGCTCCGTAACTGATCATGAGAAGAAGAAGGACCAAAAGTAGAATAGTTCCTCCTTTACCTAGAGCGGCAGTGGCTTCATATGTGTTGGAACCGGCCCAAGCCAAGAAATCCCAAATGTTACCTCCTGCCCATCCCAGGAATTCTTGTATGTTAGAGCCAGTCCAACTCAAAAAGTCATATATTCCTTGAGTAAAACTACCTAATGAGACGTCATCTTCAGCTATCACTACGCTTTCTTCTGGAGCATCATCATATTCTAGATGATTAACCCCTTCTAAAGATATCGATGAAAAGACACTTTCTTCTCTAGATGGAGTCTTCCCTCCTGAAATCAATATAATCCCACTAACGATCAGGAATAGACTTAGGATGCCGGCCAGTATTTTATTTTTCATTTTCGGCCCCTTTCCGCTCAGTTAACTATAACGATATCCGTCTTTATATATCTTTTGAAATCTAAACTTTTTTCTGAAGTTTATATTTGTAAAAGTTAGGTAAGTAAAAAACTAAGAATTGGCTATGTAAATATCGAAGACTTGAAAATATTAGGTATTTAGTCATTAACTTAAAATATCTTTAAAAGTCTAGTATAGGTGAAGTTAATGAATAGCAAGATTCTTTTGGGAGAGGAAGACTTTGACCTTGAAGAATTAAAGAAAAAAGTGGTCAAAGACGATACCGGGGCGGTGATGACTTTCAGTGATATAGTTAAAAAAAAGAGAGAGGGGACCGATTTACGGAATTTAGAAGTCCGTATATATGAAGGGATGACAAGAAACGAGATGAAGAGAGTGAAAGATGAAACATTAAAAGAATTCGATATAACAGGTATAGTCCTCGCTCAAAGGATCGGTGTAATCGATGCTAGAGAGAACGTTATGGGTATCGTCGTCAGTGCTCCGGAAATTGAAGAGGCTATCGAGGGCTCAGTCAGTTGTTTGGAAAAATTCAGGGAGTATGTTCCCCTTTGGAAAAAAGAGACCACTATCGACGGCAAAGAACATTGGGTAGAGGAGGCCGATGAACTCCATAGTTTATATAACCGAATGGTGAAATGGATCTAAAAATACCTTGCGTAGTTTTAACCCGAACTTAACGTAAAGTATTAGTAAATGACCAATTTTGAAACCTCTATATGGATGAAGATGTAGATGATTGTCCCTATTGTCAAAGACGTGTAGATGACCTGAGTGATCATCTGGAATTAGAACATGAAGAACTGACGCTGAAGAGTTTCATTTTTGATTCTAAAATTATAATCTTGACCGGTTTATTTCTTTTATTAGCTTTCATCTCCTCGTTAATCGAGTTACAAATAACTGTATTGGGCTTACATATTTCCCGGATACTGTTGGGGATCGGAATCCTGATTGGTGGTGCCCCTCTTGCGAAGGCTTCCTTGAAGGAATTAATAAGTGAACACACTTTTGATGTTGATGGGCTGGTGGTCGTCGCCTCGATAGGTGCAGTAGCTATAGGTTATTGGTGGGAAGCCGCAGTTTTGATCTTTTTATTTTCGATCGCGGAAAGATTGGAGGATTATTCTGTCTTTAGGAGTAGACGAAGTTTGAAAGGATTGTTGGAACTTTCTCCAACTAAAGCAAGGGTGGTTAGAAACGATGAAACTACAAAGGCCTCTCTAGAGGAAATCTCCATCGGAGAGACCGTCGTTGTCAAACCGGGTGAAAGAGTCCCGTTAGATGGAGAAATAAAGAGTGGTTCATCTTCCCTTGATGAATCTGCGATTACTGGGGAATCTGTTCCCAAAGAAAAAGGACCTGGAGACGGAGTCTTTGCTGGCACACTCAATACAGACGGTCTAATCGAAGTGAAAGTTACCAAGGAAAGTCGGGACTCCACTTTATCCAAGATCGTAAGATTGGTGGAAGAGGCAGAAAAGAAAAAGGCAGATACAGAAAAGTTTGTCAATCGCTTCGCCAACTATTATACTCCTGTAATTCTACTGCTTGCCTTGGGCGTCTCAACCATCCCGTGGTTATTTTTCGACCAACCCTTTACATTCTGGTTGTATCGTGGATTGATATTACTCGTTCTCTCGTGTCCGTGTGCCTTCGTGGTTTCTACACCCGTCTCTATGGTATCATCTATGACCCAGTCGGCGAAAAAAGGGGTCTTAATCAAAGGGAGCATTTTTATAGAGAAGATCAGAGAGATAGATACCGTAGTCTTCGACAAAACCGGGACCTTAACAACTGGAGATTTTTCAGTAACAGAGATTGTCTCGTTAAGTAAATTAGATACTGAGAAGATCGCTCTGATTTCGAGTAGTTTGGAATCCAGCTCAGAACATCCTTTAGCTCTTCCTATCATCGAGCACTCCGATTCCATAAACGGTGAGGATAATTATGAAGTAGAAGAATTTAGATCTCTGACTGGTGTTGGTATAGAAGGAATCATAAACGGTGAAAAATACAGGATCGGAAATCCAGATATTTTCGAGCTCGAAGGCGAAGCGGAAAAAGAGATATCGAGAATGACTTCTAAAGGAGAAACTGTAGTTGTACTTGGAAGAGAAGAAAAACCGCTAGGATTGATCGGACTTGAGGATACTTTAAGAGAAGAGGCTAGAGAAGTTATATCTTCATTAAAAGATTATGGTATAGAACCCATCATGTTAACTGGAGATAACGAGAGAACCGCCTCCACAGTGGCTGAGAAACTGGGGATAGATAGGTATATAGCGAGTGTTCTTCCAGATCAAAAGCTCGATGAGATAGAAAAGTTACAGGAAGACGGATTAGTTACGATGATAGGGGATGGTGTGAACGATGCACCGGCTCTAGTAAAAAGTGACGTAGGGATCGCTATGGGTGCTGCTGGCTCGGATACAGCGATGGAATCTGCAGATATGGCCTTGATGGAAGACGACCTTTCAAAATTGACCTACTTGTTTGATATCAGTGAGAGGACGATGAAAGTTGTGAAAGAGAACATAGTCGCTTCTATAGGCGTCAAGTTAGCTCTAGCGGTTTTAACTTTCTTTGGTTTTGTGACGCTTTGGATTGCAGTAGGTGTCGGTGACGTCGGCATGGCTTTATTGGTTACCTTGAACGCGCTGCTCCTCGGAAAAAGATAAAATTTTTGAACATTAAATCGAATACCCTTCCATGTGGTACCTGTATATTCTCCGATTATCCGACGGATCACTTTACACTGGGATAACAAAAGATGTAGAGAGAAGGATCGAGCAGCATGAAGAGGGGAACGGTAGCAAATATGTAAGGAGTAGACTACCCTGCAAACTCGTCCATGTGGAAGAGATGGAGAACAGGAGTGAAGCCTTGAAAAGAGAAGCAGAAATCAAGAAATGGGATAAAGAAAAAAAAGAAGATCTAGTTTCCTCCTAGAGAGTCATTTCATATGGATGAACAGTATCTGAAGTGACTAAATGCTTCCTCATTGAGAAATCAATCTATAACGTTAACCGACCCGAAATAGTTAATACTACCCGCTCCTTAGGATATCCGCAGTACAAAAGGAGGTTACAACCATGGACGATGAAAATACTATATTTGTTGGAAGTAAGGAAACGATGAGTTACGTGATGGCGTTGATGACACAGTTCAGTAGTGGAAGCGAAGAAGCGGTTATAAAAGCACGCGGAAGAGCCATAAGCAAAGCAGTCGATATAGCGGAGATAGCGAAGAACCGCTTTTTGGACGACGCTGAGATCACGGACATATTAACTGAAACTGAGAAGTTGGAGAACGACGAAGGAGATGGAACGACCAACGTTTCATCTATAGAGATCACGGTAAGAAAAAATTGAGAGAGGACCAATCACGTTGAAAGGTCATCCTCTAAATGAAGGGGAATTTATAATAGCCGGATTAAAAGCTCCTCAAATCAAAGCTTTTCAGTGAGATTTTTCCGGCTTTATTTCCTGACATTTACTGTGGAATTAGCTTTAGTGATAAACAGTTTCTTTAACCCTTTTCCTCAACTATTTCAATCAAGTCTTGAGCCTTTTTATTGATACGGTATTTCGGGTTCTCACTTAGATTCCTAAGGTGTTCTATAGTTGTTTCATCGTATATACCTTGCTTAACCATGACAGATAGCGTCAACAAAGATCTTTCTAATAGGTCTTCATCCTGTGATCGAAGGAGTTCGTTCAAATAGCTTATAGATTCCTCTGCAGAAACCCCCTGCTCTACCAGGTGTTTTAGGGTAGAAAGTGCTGAGATTTTAACAAATTTGTTTGAGTCATTCAATGCATCTAAAACATTTTCAAGGATTGATTCATCGCAGCTTTTTTCTATAGTGATGAAATCTATCGCTTCAATAGCAGTTTCCCTTACATCATCTTGATTTTCTTCGAGCAGATCAATTAAGGACTCGATAGACTCAGGATCATAAATCCCCACACTGGTGAGTTCTTTGATGGACCTAGCCGCAACTTTTTTTGTTTCTTTGGTTTCCTCTTGTAGGGTATCGTTCAAGATATTTAAGATTTCATCTTCCTTTATATCGTTCTTCGCCATTAAGGTCATAGTTTTTATCGCAAGTGTACTTATCTCTTCGTCATCAGAATCTAACAATTGATTTAGAGGGTCTAAGGAAGATTCGTCCATCAACCCTCTTTCAGCGAAATCAAGGAGATGTTTAATCATCTGTTTTTGTCGTTTTTTATCGTAATCGAGTAACATTTTACTCAAGATTTCGATAGTTCTTCTCTTGTAATAGCCATTCTCAAAAGCAGATTTGAGTGCCGAGGCGGCCGCTTTACTATTTTTTTCATCTATTTCTCTCAATAGTCTGTTCAACTTCCCGATAACTGGAGATACGTCGATATTGTTTTCCGCTAATGTTTCTATCGTCTTTGCGGCATTTCGTTTTACCTCACCACTCGTTCTACTGAGTAAATCTCCTACTTTCTCTACCATTTTCTCGTCAGTCATGTCCTCCTTTGCCATACTCTGTAGGGTGTGAAGTGCAACTTTTTTTGTTTCCTCATCTGAGCTATCTAAAATCCGATAAAGTTCTTCTAAACTCGAAGGTTTACAGATTCCATTTTCCGCTAGAACCTCGAGAGTTCTTACCGCGTTCCATCTAACGGATTCGTCTTCATCTATAAGATTCTCGTTCAATTTATCTATCGCTTCTATATCGTAAATATCCTTTTCAGCTAATCCTCTTAACGCTTTGGCAGCAACAGCTTTTATATCTTCGTCATCTTCATCTAAAAGAGAGATCAATGGTTTTAAAGAAGAACTCTCGTAGACATCATTTTGTGCCAACTTATAGATCCCTTCGACAGCACGTTCCCGGATGTCTTTAGACTCGTCTTTTAGTGCTTTTTCTAGAGGTTTCAGAGTTGATACATCGTAGACCCCCTTATCTATCAACTCATTTATAGATCGTACAGCCTTTTCCCTAACTTCGAGATCATCATGTAGAACATATTCATTCAGTTTAGAAATGTCCTCTTCTTCTTTTAGCTTTTCCAGATTGGGAATCTATACCACCTTTTATTTAGTCATGATTTCAATATTATAAAATACTTTTGAGAGAAAATGATTTTTGGTGGAATATTTTTACCTTGGATTGACCTTCTATTCCATTTCCTCCGAAAACCTTATATCATTTTGGATGTATCTTTTATATAAAGATGGCCAACGCTCTGTTGATAATATTGGTTGTAATTATATTTGCCGTTGTTTCGTTGTCAGCTTATTTTTACTTAGAAAAGACTAAAAAAAGAAGATTGAAAAAAATAAAAACTCAAAGTGGATTATCTCCTGAAGATGAAGCTTACAATAGAGTTAAGAGGACAGAAGGCGCAACGAGGATGATGAAACGAAAGGGGAAGGATGTTCAACAGGCTGACGAGAAGGTCAATAAAGCTGAACAGGCACTAGAAAAAGGTGATTTGTCCCAGGCTAAGGATCTAGCTGCGAAGGCGAAAGACGATCTTGCTGATGAGAAAACAGACATGGAACCTTCTAATGATGATGAAGACGTGAAGAGGGCCTATACCGTAGATGAATTGGAGGAAGTAGAATTTAAAGAAAGCGAGGAAGCGAATCGTAAGAGAAGAGAGCTTGAAGAGCAAAAAAAGAAACTTGAAAGTCTTCCGGATAATTTTCTCGAATCAAAGTTCGAAATGAAATTGGCTCGAGACCTTTTAAACGAAACCGAACACGGCCAGAAGGCCGAAGAATTGTATGCAAAAGCGGAAAAATGCTTTGATGAGGAGGATTATACAGGGGCACTTAGATATTCTATCAAATGTAAAAAGAATATAAAAGGTAAGGAAGGAGCTGGATTGATTTCAGGACAGGATATCGATAAAAAAGAGGGGCCTCCGGAAAAAGTGAAGGAACGTTTTCCTGACCTTGTTGGAGGTTCAGAAAAGTCAAAAGATGCTTTTGAGAAAACTAAGAGTAAAATGCAAGCAGAAATTAGTGATGAAACCGAAGATGAAGATTACCGACCCATAGAAGAAGAGGAAAAGTCTGAAGTAGTAAAGACTTGTCCAGAATGCGGCTTTGAAGGCGGTGAGGACGATTCTTATTGCCCGAAGTGCGGGGCGGAACTGATAATAGAGAAAAGTGCCTGTCCAGAATGCGGACAGGAAGTGGAAGAGGGCGACGAATTCTGTAGGAACTGCGGAACTCTATTGGAGGAATCTACCTTTGTCTGCCCAGAGTGTAGTGTCGAAGTCGGAGAGGAAGATGAATTCTGTCCGAACTGTGGTATAGAATTTGAGTGATTTAAAAAAAGATTCAGTCATCTAATATATCTTCATCGATTATTTCTTCATCGATCAAATAGGTTACGATCTCGTTGATCTGTTCGGGTGAAATGTTCCCTACTCTTTTATCCCCATATGGAATACTTTCATCTTTCAAATCTAATCCGGTTTCTAGAGAATTTTTGATCTTTTTTCTCCTGTAATTAAAAAGTTCCTTCACAACTTTGGAAAAAAGCTCTTCGTTCTTCAGATCAAATTTCGGTTCGGAAGGGATTAATCTGATCACCGAAGCATCGACTTCTGGAGGAGGATAAAAACTCTTTTTGGATATATGGAATAATTTTTCAACTTCCGCGTAGACTGAAACCATCACAGACAGTCTAGAGTACTCTTCTTCTCCCACTTGAGCGAGCATACGTTCCGCAAATTGTTTTTGGTATGTTAATACACCCCCTTTAAAATCATATTTGAGCAGTTTGAAGGTGATAGGGGAGGATATACTGAAAGGAAGATTGGATACTATTTTGTCAAAATCGGGTATTTCTAGTTCTAGAACGTCTTCTTGGATGATGTTTATATCATAGTTTGAATATCTTCCTTCGAGATAACTCGTAAGATCCTTATCTTTTTCTATCAAAATCGTTTTTCCAGCTCTTTCAACTATAAAATCTGTCAGAACACCCAATCCCGGGCCGATCTCTAGAATTTTATCGGAAGTTCTTATATTTGCGGAATCGACTATTTTTTTTGCAATATTTCCATCTTCAAGAAAATTCTGTCCAAGACTCTTAGTGGGTCTAACCCCCAATCTTCTGAGTCTATCTTTAACGTTTTTCTCCATAGAGCGATCAACCCGATAAACTATCTTTCATAAACCCTAACTACCGAATCGCGGATAAATGCCCCTTTTGAAGGTTATAAAAGGAGAGAGGCCGAAAGGTGATAAACTCCTGTCTCGTTCAATCCATCGTTATATTTTCCATCACGACTACGTCTTTTACAGCTTTCATCCCTTCATAGGGCAAAACCAGTCGTTCTTCGGCATCGGTCTCGAACAGTTCGGTTTCTATTTCTTCAGCGGGCGTAGCCAATACATGTTTGATGTTCCCAGAATCGGTATCTATTACAAAGTTATCTATTTTACCCAGTATTTGTCCATCGTTGGTCATCACGGTTTTGCCTCGCAATTCGGTAACAAACATCCTCATATCATTTACCTCCTTTTTCTCAAATATTTTATTCTACTTATTATTACCGATATATGTCAACACCATTAAAATCTTTCTTCTTATTAACGCTTTTTTCCATATCTTCTTCCCATTCTTCGTACATCTCTCTAACTTCTTCATCAACTGAGGGTTTTACTTCCTCGACAGCCTGTTCAAAATGAACCGTTTGGACCTTCTCTGAGTCTTTCTTGATCGCTTTCAGACCCGCTTCTCGACAAACGGATTCTATATCTGCTCCGACGTAAGATTCCGTAATATTTACTAGCTCTTCCAGATCAACGTCCTCTCCGAGTGGCATATTTCTGGTATGGATTTCGAATATTTTTTCTCTCGCCTCTCTGTCAGGTACGGGGACCGAGAGTCTATGATCGAATCTTCCAGCTCTCAGAAGGGCATTGTCTATCCTATCTGGTCGGTTAGTCGCGCCGAGCACAACTATATCGGTGCTTCTTTCTATCCCGTCTAAACTCGTCAAAAGCTGATTGACCACTCTATCGGTAGTTCCGTCGGTTCCTTTTTCCCCTCTTTTAGGAGCTAATGCATCTAATTCATCTAAAAATACAACAGATGGCGCCGTCTGACGGGCCTTTTTGAAGACTTCTCTGACCGCCTTTTCACTTTCGCCCACCCATTTGGAAAGTACTTCCGGACCTTTTACAGAGATGAAATTAGCGTTACTTTCATTTGCGATCGCTTTAGCCAGTAGAGTCTTTCCGGTCCCAGGCGGTCCGTAGAGTAAGATACCCTTTGGAGGTTCTATCCCCATCTCGATAAAAGATTCTGGATCAGATATAGGTCTCTCTACTGAATCTTTTAACTTCTCTTTTATATCCTCTAGACCCCCAACGTCATTCCACGAGACCTGAGGCACCTCGACCATTATCTCTCTTAGACTGCTAGGTTCTACCTCCCGAAGAGCTTCTTGGAAATCCTTCTCTTTGACCTCCATCTTCTCCAGCACTTCACTAGGTATAGGTTCGCCCATCTCTATATCAGGTAAATATCTTCTCAAGGCGCGCATTGCTGCTTCTTTGACAAGTGATTCTAAATCCGCGCCTGCAAAACCATGCGTGTATTCAGACAGTCTAGTAAGCTCGACGTCCTTCGCAACCGGCATCCCCCGAGTATGTATCTGCAGTATCTCTTTTCTTCCGTTTCGATCGGGTAGACCGATCTCTATCTCTCTATCGAATCTACCAGGTCTTCGCAGAGCGGGATCTATGGCGTCTACACGATTAGTGGCGCCGATCACTATGGTTTCCCCTCTCTGCGTCAGCCCATCTAATAGAGTCAAAAGTTGAGCGACAACTCTCCTCTCAACTTCCCCTTTGACGTCGTCCCTTTTTGGGGCGATAGAATCGAGTTCGTCTATAAATATTATAGATGGTGATTGATCTTTTGCTTCTTCAAATTTCTCTCTTAATTTTTCCTCGCTCTGCCCATAATATTTGGACATGATCTCCGGTCCCTGCACGGATAGGAAATTAGCGCCTGCTTCGTTGGCCACTGCTTTAGCGATCCAGGTCTTCCCGGTTCCAGGTGGACCATGGAGGAGTACGCCTTTAGGCGGTTCTATACTGAGCCTCTCGAAAAGTTTTGGATGCTTAAGAGGGAGCTCTATCATCTCTCTAACCCTTTTCAGTTCTTCATCTAGACCTCCAACGTCCTCGTAAGTTACTCGTGTAGTCGCCATGACTTCACTTTCACTAACTGGTTCCGCTTTCACCTTTACTTCAGTCTCATCGGATATGATCACCGGTTCTACAGGATTGGTGGAGATCACCATGAAAGGAACACTACCTCCCATCAGAGCTATCCCTGGGACTACTATCGCATCTCCTGCCAAGATCGGACGTTTAAGAAGGCGTTTTTTAACATAAGAGTCGATGCCGTCTCCAAACTTTAATCTGTTTCCTTCTTCAATCACGGGGGCTATGACGATTTTCTTTGCTTCAGTTACCGAAATTTTACTGACTTCTACCTTATCACCCATGGAGACCTTGGCGTTCTTTCTAACCAGTCCGTCTATACGGATTATGTCTTCTCCCTCATCTTCAGATGACAATCGAAAGACCTTAGCGACGGTTTCCTTTTCTCCCGATATCTTGATCACGTCGCCGACTTCAACACCAAGGTCCATCCTCGTTTTCGCACCTAACCGCGCTCTATTTCTACCGATGTCATCTTGAGGCGCTTCTTTGACTTTCAATACCTTTTCATCTGTCATAAATGACTCTTGTAGAGAAAAATCTAAGAAGCTATAAAATACTTTGGTAAAATAAGAGCAAAGTTAGGATGTTCACTACCCTTCTTATCCTTGTAAAGTAACTACCATTTCGACCTTGTTTGAGTTATCGTTAATATCATCCGCGCGGATCACAACCTTGTGCTCTCCGGATTCCAACTCGCCTAGAGATCTATCTAGGGGTCCAGATTCATAGATGTTTTCAGAAGTTTCACTTTTATTCATGTCTACGTAATTTTCGCTTTTAAAAGCCATTTGGACACTGTCATCATCAACGGCTGCGTTGTCTGTGACCTCCGCTACGACTCTAATCTGTTCATCACCTGTTAAGTTAGTTACGTTGACCTCGTCTTGAGTTACCCAATCACCGTCTTGATCTTGAATTTCAAGCCTTACATCGTCCACCTGAGGACCAGCAAAATCGCCAAAAGGTGGATTCATCAGGATTATCCAAACGGCTAAAAGCGTCAAAAAGTAAACTGCTCCGTTCTTTACCCATCCTTTCTTGTCTATCTTATCGATGTCGATATTCAAAATATCATATATTGGTTTTAAAAACACCAGTCCGAGCATCCCAATAAGAAGACTGATTAACGCATTCATGGTCAAATTGAAGACGGACATACTTACCAACGCGAAAATAGGAGCTATAGCCACAGCTATCAGAGTAGATTTCCCTTTGTTTATCTCTTTCTTCATGTATTCGACACGATCAAATTCTAGATCGATATCGAGATCGTCGTCATCTTCGTTCCATCTCTTAGCCATGTGCTCGGGATTATTGAAAGGGCTATCTTAAAAACCTTTTGTATAGAAAAGACGACTTATTTGGATTCATTTGATTTAATATCATCCAAAACCTCTGCAGCTTTTTTCTGAAAATCCGATAGAGTTCCTTCGTTAACTATCATCTGGTCGGCCCTAGCTATTACATTTCCCATACCCCAATCAAGCTCCCTCCTGTCCCTTTCGTGGAATTCTGTACGTGTCTGGGGTGCGTCTTCTCTTCCTCTCTCTTTTAGTCTTTCAAATCTTGTCTTTGGAGAGGAATGAATTGCTACTATAGGAGCATTTTTTTCAAGTTCCGACTTAAATATGTTCACTTCTTCCGCACTTCTTATCCCGTCTATGACTGTTTCTTCACCTGAAACTTTAGACAATGTTCGATCTGCCCAGATCCCCTCATGATGTTCTTCCCTTTCTTTATTAGCGAATTCTCCTATACTGATCTCTTGCTTAGAGAGATCTGCCATTTCAGCTTGCTCTCTAACAATGTCTCCCATCCTCACAATGTCGAAACCTTTCTTTTTAGCTATCTTCAAAAATTCTTCTTTTCCAGCTCCTGGCATACCCGCTAATAATATGACCACCATGATATTATCCTCCGCTACTGGGTGAATTCTCTCCAATCTAAACCTATCGTTCTGCTTCTGAGTTTCAAAACCGTGGGGAATTTTCTTTTATGGACTGAATTATGTATCATCTCTTTCACATCTTCCACGGTACTTTCAGAAACCCCGTTCTTCTCTGCTATTTTTTCTAATAGTTCTTGGGCCTCTATACCCTTCAAGACTTCATCTATTTCTTTGTAGGTATGTCCCAGTTCATCTTCATCCGTTTGTCCCTCCCAGAGACCCGCCCGCGGTACCTTCTCTATGAAGCGTTCCGGCACATCGATCTTTTTGGCCAAATTCTTCACATCTGATTTGTAAACGTCTCCTATAGGTAGAAAATCCGCGGCGCTATCACCATATTTGGTGGTATATCCCAGTAAAAGTTCGCTCTTGTTGCTAGTTCCGATGACGAGTTTTCTCTCTACATTTGCCACATAGTATTCGATACAAGCTCTAACCCTAGCCTTCAAGTTCGCATAGGGCAGTTTTTCTTCTGAACTTGCGGGAAAGCACTCCAGTATAGGATCTATCTTGTATTCGTCATATTCGATATCCCACTTATCGGCTATCCAACGTGCGTCTCTCATGTCCTCTTCGGGACTCGTGCTCTCAGGCATTATTATGCCGTTAACTCTATCTTTTCCGAGAGCATCTATAGAAAGCTTGAGAACGGTGGTGGAATCTAAACCTCCACTCAACCCTAAAACTACCCCCTCTGTACCGGTCTTTTCCACTTTATCTGTGATGAAATTCCTGATCAATCTAATATCCTCTTTCATCGGGTCTTGCTCTTGGGACATGGTGAGTGATTGAAAAGGGTCGTTATTATTTTTATGGGTTTTAAATGAGTTATAAGGGAACTAAGGGAGTATTTTTCAAACTTCTTCTACCATGATCTTCTCAGCATCTTTCGCGTCTTTTAGTTTTTCCGCGTTCTCCACTTTTCCAACCACGTTGACGTCGCTAGCCGCCATTGGCTTATCTCCTGATGAAGCGGGTGTTGGACCGAAAAATATCGCCAAAGCTTCACCGCTCGGCCAATATCCTATCGTTCCCACTTCGACTTCCTGTTTAGCGGTCTCATCCAACCCCAACTTCAGACCTATAGAAAAATAGAATTCGTCGCCCCAGATTTGGAAGCCAGACTCGAAGGGTAGATTTTCTTTTATCTTCTCAGCGCACTCGGTATCTGTCAACTCACCTTCTAGTTCTACATCTCCCGCTTTAATCTTTATTTTAGTCATTATACCATCAAAATATAATAAGATATAGATTATCAACCTTTCGCTTTATCGAAGGTGTTGAGTTTTCCACCTTTTAAGTGGATAATATTTCTATTATTGCTGCTTGATTTCCAAATCACAGGGAAATTTTTAAATAAACCCGTTGCTGTCAACATCTAATTAATGACCCTGACAAGGTGGAATTTCCTAGAATATATGCGAAGGGTTAGTTACCCTGTTTTGTTTTTGAAAGATTTTGAGTTTTTGATGATAGAATCGAAATAATACACAAAAATTGAAGGTAATCAACATGAAAGAGATGAAGAAGGATGTTTTGGTAATCGGAGGAGGCATCTCAGGTGTACAGTCCGCTCTGGATCTCGCGGAGAAAGGTTACGAAGTCGTGATAGTTGACAGGAAACCAAGTATTGGAGGGAACATGGTAAAGCTGGATAAGACCTTCCCTACCGATGACTGTTCTATTTGTATCTCTGCGCCTAAGATGGTCGAGACCAGTAGGCACGAGAACATAGACCTGTTGACTTACTCAGAAGTCAAGGATATGA
The DNA here is from genome assembly GCA_036626005.1 of Thermoplasmatota archaeon. Taxonomy (GTDB): domain Archaea; phylum Thermoplasmatota; class Thermoplasmata; order Halarchaeoplasmatales; family Halarchaeoplasmataceae; genus Natronoplasma. The sequence goes on from JAZKSP010000001.1 coordinate 65,412, forward strand.
GCGGTAGTGCCGGAAATTTCAACGTAGACGTGTGGAGAAAAACGAAGTACGTAGATCCAGATGAATGTACCGGTTGTGGAGACTGTGCGGATGTATGTCCCGTGGAAGTTCCCAATGAATTTGACGAGGAGCTCTCCACAAGAAAGGCAATCTACGTAGAGTATCCGCAGTCCGTCCCTTTATCGTATACAATAGATTATGATAACTGCGTGGGTTGCGGTGCCTGCGAACGTGTCTGCGATGCTGAAGCTATTCAGTTCCTGGAGAGATCGGAGCAAATTAAACTGGATGTAGGCAGTGTTATACTCGCGACAGGTTACGAGATGATGGAGCCCGACGAATGGCGTGAAGAGTACGGTTACGATCAGTATGATGATGTTCTTACCGCGTTGGAATATGAGAGATTGTTGTCTTCTTCGGGTCCGACTGAAGGAGAAGTTTTGAAACCTTCCGATGGTGAGGAGCCGGAAGAAGTCGCCTGGATACAGTGCGTAGGTTCAAGGTGCAAGCAGAAAGGTATGCCTTACTGTTCTAGGGTCTGCTGCATGTATGCAACAAAAGAAGCCTCTATCACTATAGGTGACAATCCGGATATCGATACTCATGTACATTATATGGATTTGAGAGCCTACGGAAAAGACTTCCAGCAGTATTATCAGAAGGCAGAGGAGAAAGGCGTTAATTACCGGAGAGGAAGACCATCGCGTGTATATAAGACTGAAGATGGGAAGCTGGCTATAGAGTATGAAGATACTGAGAAAGGAGAGGTGAAGACCAATAAGGTCGATATGGTTGTCTTATCTTCTGCAATAGTTCCTTCTGAAGGTAACGAAGAGTTAGCGGAAAAGATGGGCATAGAAGTCGATGAAAACGGTTTCTTCAAATCAAAAGACACTTTAACCGCACCGATGGAGTCAACGAGAGAAGGTATTTATCTAGCGGGATGTTCACAGTCTCCAAAAGATATACCCGACAGCGTCGCACAGGCGAGCGGAGCGGCATCGAGAGCTCTAGAGTCGCTCAAAGGCAGAGAGCGAAAAGGCAAGCCGGAAAAACCAGAAGAGCGAGATATAACTGACGAAGAACCCCGGATCGGCGTCTTCGTATGCCACTGCGGTAAAAATATAGCTAACTACCTGGACGTGGATGGCGTCCTTGAAAGCGTGGAAGATATACCTGAAGTAAAATATGTCGCAGATCCTACTTTCGCTTGTTCTGAAGACGCTCAAGCCGAATTGAAAGAGGCGGTCGAAGAACACGACCTTAACAGGTTCGTCATCTCGGCCTGTTCACCTAGAACTCACGCCGACTTGTTCAAAGACACTTTAGAAGAGATAGGGTTGAACCGATATCTACTTGAAATGGCTAACATCAGAAATCAATGCAGTTGGGTACACAGTGATGAACCGGAGAAAGCGACGGAGAAAGCGAAACGTCTTACCAAGATGGCTGTTTCCAAAGCAAAACGTTTAGCTGCGCTTCAAGAACATGAGATAGATGTAGGAGATAAAACGGTCATTATCGGTGGAGGTCCCGCCGGTATGCAGACCGCCTTGAGCATGGGCGATGCCGGTCAAGAAGTGACCCTTATAGAGAGAGATGACAAATTAGGAGGAAAGTTGAACAGATTGAATACGCTGTTCCCCTCGGATATAGACGCTGGAAACCTCGCGAGGGACATGTCCAAGCAGATAGATGAGCAGGATAATATCACCGTTAAGATCTCAACTGAAGTTGAAGATATAGAGGGTTACGTGGGAAATTATGAGGTCAAGTTAGAAGATGGTGAAGTAGTTGAGAGTGATACAATCGTTCTAACGACAGGTTTCCAAGAGATCGATCCTGAAGGTTTCTACCAATATGGTGAGGATGAAAAGATAATGACGCAGCTGGAACTAGATGAAGCTCTCGCTGAAGACACCTTAGAAGATCCGGAGAACGTGGTCTTCATCAACTGTGTCGGTGCGATGGAAGAAGAGCGCCCCTGGTGCTGCCGTGTGGGCTGCGGCAACTCACTGAAAAACGCTAAGGCGATCAAAGAAAAATATCCTGATTCTAATGTTTACGTACTTTACAAAGATATGAGAGTCTTCGGAAAGAATGAAGAGGAGTACTATGCGGATGTGCAGGAAGAAGAAGGCGTTATATTCATCAGATATTCCGGCGATGATAAGCCTGAGATCACTGAAAAGGACGATAAGCTGCACGTGAACGTGCACGATAATCTTTTGGATGAGGAAGTTGAGATAGATTCTGATTATCTTGTATTAGCGATGCAGTTGGAAGGTGATCCGAGCACCTCAAAGTTGAAGAAGATGTTGAAGCTCTCTTCCGATCCTTCAGGCTTCTTCATGGAGGCACACGCCAAGCTGCGTCCTTTGGAATTCCCTTCCGAAGGAGTTTATCTCGCAGGAGGAGCCCACTACCCCAAGAATATAGCCGATACGCTTTCCCAGGCTGACGGCGCCGCTTCTAAGGCTGAAGTGCCGATGATGAAAGGTTACACCAAAAGCGTAGGTATTATAGCGGAGATAGACGACGATAGATGCAGCGGATGTAAGATGTGTATCTCGGTTTGTCCCTACGGCGCTATCGACTTCAATGAAGAAGATGAGATAGCTGAAATAACTGACGTTCTTTGTAAGGGATGCGGTTCCTGCGCAAGTGTTTGTCCTTCGAATGCCATCACACAAAAAGGATTTGACGACGACCAGATATCTGCAATGATACGATCCGCTTTGACTGACGAGGTGGTCTGATGAGTTCGGAAGAGTTCGAACCTGAGATCATAGCTTTCCTATGCAACTGGTGCAGTTACGCCGGTGCCGATCTTGCCGGGGTCAGCAGGGAACAGTATCCTTCAAACGCTTTGAATATCAAGGTGATGTGTTCCTCTAGAGTTTCCCCGGAACACGTGTTCGAGTCATTCCAGGAAGGAGCGGACGGAGTTCTTATCGCTGGATGTCATCCCGGTGACTGTCATTATATAGACGGTAATTACAAGACTATGAGAAAGGCCAATCTAATGAAAGAGATGATGGAAGACTTCGGTATCAACCCGAAAAGGCTGAGGTTGGAATGGGTATCTTCAGCCGAAGGCGGAAAGTTCGCCAACCTTATGGAGGATCTCACGGAAGAGATAAGAGAACTCGGTCCTTTAGATGTGGACGGTACCTCAGTGAGAGGTGAAGATGATGAGTGAAAAGAAGAAGATAGGATTTTACTGGTGTGGGGCCTGCGGAGGCTGTCAAGTCAGCGTTTTAGATATAGATGAGATGTTACTCGATGTTGTGGATCAGGCTGAAATAGTTTTCTGGCCGGTTGCGATGGATATAAAATATGATGATGTAGATGAATTCGATGACGATGAGATAGACATCATGTTCATCAACGGATCCATCCGTCTAGAAGAGAATAAGGAGATGGCCGAGATTTTGAGAGATAAGGCCAAAGAAGTCGTCGCTTACGGTTCCTGTTCAGTGAACGGAGGTCTTTTCGGACTCGGAAATCTGAGCAGTAAAGAGGAACTGCTAGAGACAGCCGCGAACACCAAGACCACGGACGAAGGTCCACTGCCTAGTCGTGTAAGCGAAGTAGAAGAAGGTGAACTCGAACTTCCGGAATTGATGGAACATATTGTACCTCTAGAAGAAATAATCGACGTCGATTATTATCTGCCAGGTTGTCCTCCTCTTCCTAATCAGTTGGAAGAAGCTTTTCCCGCCCTCTTGGATGACGACACGGAAGTCGGTAAATACGATCTGATATCGGATAAAAGTGTCTGTGATGTATGTCCGATGGATCGTGAAGAGAAGAAGATAGAGGAATTGAAGCCGATACAGGAAGTGGAGATAGATCCAGAAGAATGCATCTTAGATCAAGGCGTACTGTGTATGGGCCCCGCGACAGCAGGTATGTGCGATGCGGCCTGTCCCGAGGTGGGCCATCCGTGCGTTGGATGCAACGGGCCTGTCAAAGATGTAAAGGATCAAGGTAGCAGGATGTCTTCTGCTTTAGCTTCTGTGATAGGTATAGAGGGCGAGGAAAGAAAGACTGAGGAGGAAGTGATCGAAGCCATGAAGAGTGTGAGAGACCCGACCGGCTCTTTCTACATGTTCAGTTTGCCCAGCAGTATCATGCAGTTCAGGAGAGGTGATTTAGATGAGTGATAATAATAAGATTTCGATAGATCCGATAACTCGTTTGGAAGGTCACGGAAAGATAGAGATATTTTTAGATGAAGAAGAAAATGTCGAAAATGCATATCTCCAGGTTCCCGAATATAAGGGCTTTGAAGAGTTCTGCGAGGGCAGAAAAGCCGAGGACATGCCGAATATAACCAACAGAGTATGCGGTGTCTGCCCAGAGGCTCATCATCTAGCCGCATCCAAGGCTTTAGATGACGCCTACGATGTAGAGCCTCCAGAGCCGGCTAAAAAGTTGAGAGAAGTGTTCTACAACGCTTATATTTATGCTGATCACATATTGCATTTTTACTACCTAGCGAGTCCCGATTTTTTAGTCGGTGTCGACGCTCCTAAAGACGCTAGGAACATTCTGGGCGTTATCGAACAGGTCGGTGAAGAGATTGGGAATAAGGTTATCAAACAGAGAGGAAAAGGTCAGAAGATAGTCCGGATGCTGGGTGGAAAATCGGTACATCCCGCATTCGGTCTCCCTGGAGGAGTCACCAAATCGTTGAGCAGTGAAGAGAGAGAAGAATTGATAGAACTCACCAGCGATATGGTCGATTTTGCAGAATTCACTTTGGACCTGTTCAAGGATGAGATTTTATCAAATTATGAAGAAGAAATAAAAGAAGAAAGATTGAATACTTACAGCATGGGGCTCACCGAGGATGGGAAGTTGAGTCATACCGGCGGTGAAGTCAATATAATCGATCCAGATGGTAACGAGTTCGATACTTTCTCTGGCGCGGATTATACCGACGTTATCAGAGAGCATAAAGAATCTTACAGTTACATGAAATTCCCGTATCTGAAAGAGATAGGATGGAAAGGATTCAAAGAAGGTAAAGATTCAGGTATATATCGGGTCGGAACCCTGGGTAGAATAAACGTAGCTGAAGGTATGAAGACCGAACGCGCTCAGGAAGAATTCGAAGAGATGTTCGATACTTTGGGTTATCCGGTACATTCCACTCTTGCTTACCATTGGGCTAGAGTTATAGAGATAATGCAGGCCGCCGAAATGTTGGAGGAGTTGGCTCACGATGAAGATCTAGAGAGCGATAATATAAGGAACGAACCCGGTGAACCAAGAAGTGGTGTTGGAATAGTTGAAGCCGCGAGGGGCACCCTCATACACGATTATGATCTGACAGAAGACGGATTGATAGAAAATGCGAACCTTATAGTTGCGACAAATCACAACGCTTCGGTCATATCGATGAGTGTGAGAGATGCCGCTAAGAAATACATCGACGGTGGCGATATCCAAGAAGGTATGTTGAACAGTGTTGAAAGATCCTTTAGAGCTTACGATCCATGTTTGGCGTGTGCAACTCACTCTGCGATGGGCGACACGCCGTTGAAGATAAATATATACGACTCGAAGGGAGAGAAACGTGAGGAAGTAACACAAGGGTTGGGTGATAACGAATGAATCTAAAAAAATTGAGAAGAGATATAGACTTCATGGATAAAGTGGAGGAGCTTTCCGGCCAATCCTTGAACAGCTGCATCCAATGTGGAACTTGTGCTGCTGGATGCCCATTCGTAGATGATATGGAGATACTGCCTGAAAGAGTATTCAAACACATAATCCTTGGAAATATAGAAAAAGTTCTAGAGCACAATACGATGTGGATCTGCGCAGCTTGTTATACCTGCAGTGTTCGATGTCCACGAGATATCGATATAGCTAAGATAATGGAAGCCGTGAGACAGGTGGTCCTAAGAGCTGACATAGACCAGGCCGATGTGGACGAAGTTGATAATATGGAAGAGCTCCCTCAGCTTGCAGTTGTAGGCTGCTTCAGGAAGGAGACGGGGTGATATCATGGAAGGCCATCTTTACTACCCTGGATGTACGCTCAAGTCGAAGGCGAGCGATTACGAAAATAGTGCGATGAAAGTGATGGAGGAGCTGGGAGAACCTCTGGTTGAGATGGATGATTGGTACTGTTGCGGAGCGGTTCAGTCCTTAGCCGAAGACGACATCATGCATCAGATCGCTCCCATCAGAACGATGTGCTGCGCTCAGGAACAAGGCGAAAAAGAAGTTATTACGCTATGCGATATGTGTTATAACGTTCTGAGGCAGGCAAATGACAGGATGAAGGAGAACGAAGACGATCTAGAAACGATGAACGACTTCTTGACTGAAGATCCAGATTATGAAGCCGGAGTAGAAGTATATCATTTGTTGCATATCTTGGAAGATATGGAGGATGAGATAGAAGATGCAGTTGAGAATCCGCTAGATGATCTAGTAGTAGCACCATATTATGGATGTATGCTTCTAAGACCTGATAATGTCGCAATTGATGAAACTGAAGATCCCGAGATAATGGAGGATCTCCTTGACTTGTTGGGGGTAGAAGTCCTCGAAAATCCGAAGCGTACGGAATGCTGCGGTTCTTATCATACTGTTAATCGTTCAGATATCGTGGAAAAGAGAGTTGAAGATATAGTTTCTTATGCAGTTGAAGAAGGTGCGGAAGCTATCGTTCTTTCCTGTCCTCTCTGTCAGTTCAATTTAGATTTCCATCAGAGAGCGACCGAGTTCGAGATACCCGTTTTTTATGTTACAGAATTGATGGCTCTAGCTTTAGGATTGGATATTGAGATGAAGAACCATAAGATAGATCCGAGATCTTTACTAAAAGAAAAAGGAATATTGGAGTGAGATGATATGACGCCAGATGAAGATGAAGGTGACGAAGAAGAGGAAATGGTCGAAATATTCGTGATGGGTAAACGGTATGAGGTGCCCAAAGGACTGACCATAATGACCGCGCTTGAGTATGCTGGTTACAAGTTCACCAGAGGTTGCGGTTGCCGAGGAGGTTTCTGTGGGGCCTGTTCAACAGTTTACAGAACCGAAGAGGAATACAAACTGAAGATGGACCTAGCGTGCCAGACCGGTGTAGAGGACGGCATGTTTTTGGTTCAGTTACCGTTCATGCCCGCGGTCAGAGAAGACTACGATATAGAAGACTTAGATCCAGAGGAACATGAAAATGTACTTTTGGATTATTATCCAGAAATCGCTCGATGTGTTTCCTGTAATACCTGTACAAAGTCATGTCCGCAGGATATAGAGGTCATGGATTACGTGCAGGCAGCGTTGAGAGGGGATATAGAGAGGACCGCCGAGCTCTCCTTCGATTGTATCCAGTGCGGTCTTTGTTCGATACGGTGTCCCGCGGATATAAAACACTACCATATGGCTCAAATGGCCAGAAGGATTCATGCAAAATACAATCAGCCAGAGAGCGATGAATTAGCTAAACGTGTTGAAGAAATAAAAGAAGGAGAATACGATGAGGAGATGGAGGAATTGGTAAACATGGAAAAAGAAGCACTCAAGAAGCGGTATGATGAGAGAGATATCAAGGAGGAGGGATAGATATGTCTGAAGGCTATCCGGATTACATGGAAGAGAGTATAAAGAAGGTTGAAGAGACTAGATCCGAGAGGATAGATAAGACCCCTGAAAGGATGGATCCTGACGAAGCTGATGAAGTTCTGAACAATTTCCATCCCGATTATAGAGAAAAGGGAAAGAAAGAGATAGAAATCGGTCCGAGTACTGGAAGAAAAGCACCCACTGAAGTCGGGGAGATGTTGGAAGCGCACAGTTTGATCGACCCCTCTGAAATAGATCTTAATCAAGTCGATTATGATGTTGACGTATTGGTGATAGGAGGCGGTGGAGCCGGAACTGTGTCCGCACTCTGGGCAGTTAAAGAAGGGATCGATCCCGAAGACATCTTGATAGCGACCAAATTGAGACACGGCGATTCCAACAGTATGATGGCTCAAGGCGGTATTCAAGTTGCTGATAGAGAAGACGACTCTCCTATCAGGCATTATTTAGATGCTATAGGAGGAGGCCACTTCACAAATGAACAGGACCTCGTTAAGGCTCTTACGATGGATGCCCCAAAGATATTGGACTGGCATGAAGATCTAGGTATGATGTACGATCGTGAAGATGATGGTAATTTCTCTGAATTGCCCGGTGGAGGTACTTCTCGCTACCGGTTACATTCCGCTGGAGATTACACTGGTATGGAACTGATGAGGACTCTTAGAGATGAAGCTAGAAATATAGATATACCCGTACAGGAGTTCACTCCTGCGGTCGAATTGTTGAAAGATGATAAAGGTCAAGTCGCTGGAGCCCTACTGATGAACTTAGAAACAAATGAGTATTATGTTGCGAGGGCGAAATCGACCGTTATGGCCACCGGAGGTTTTGGAAGACTTCACATACAGTCTTATCCTACCACTAATCACTATGGAGCGACAGCCGATGGATTGGTGATGGGTTATAGAGCTGGCGTTCCGATAAGAGATATGGACAGCGTCCAATACCATCCTACAGGTGCGGCTCACCCGGACCAGATAGTCGGACTTTTGGTTACTGAGAAGGTAAGGAGCCTAGGCGCTCAGCCGGTCAATAAAGACGGTGAACTATTCGTTAACCCGTTGGAGCCTAGAGATATAGAAGCCGCTTCGCTCATAAGAGAATGTCACGGTAGAGATCAAGGTATTAAGACGCCCACGGGTATCAAGGGCGTTTGGTTGGACTCTCCATTGATCGAAGAGAAGAAAGGTGAAGGTACCATTGAAGAGAACCTTCCGGCGATGGTGCGGTTGTACGAAAGGTTCGGTATCGATATGACAGAGAAACCGATCTTAGTGTTCCCGACCCTGCATTATCAGAACGGCGGGCTCGAGATAAATGCCGACGGCTCGACCGCTGTTCCTGGATTGTTCGCCGGCGGAGAAGTAGAAGGCGGCGTGCACGGTAAAAACAGGTTGATGGGCAATTCTCTCTTGGATTACAACGTATTCGGTAGAAGAGCCGGGATCAACGCGGCAAGCCATGCTAAAAAGACGTCACTCGGCGAGTTGACCTTGGATCACGTCACAACTTATGAAGATCAACTGAGCGATGCCGGTATAGAGACTAACAGAAAATCACCGATGCTCCTACCAGAATATAGAGGTGAAGAGGTACTGAAACGCCACCTCGATGTAGAAGTGACCCTATAGAAGGTGTAAAAAGGATGTTTGAATTAAACGAGGATTACTGCAAGGGATGCAATCTGTGCATCGAGTTCTGCCCTAGAGATGCATTAGAACCAGCTGAAGAACTCAACGAGAAGGGTATACATCCGCCGGTAGAGGTCGAAGATCGATGCAATGATTGTCGTCTCTGCGAACTGATATGTCCCGATTTTGCGATAACCATTATTGAAGAAGAAGAGGAGTAATAAGATGAAAGAAGAAGAGTTGGAAAAGGCCAAAAAGGCCATTGGAGATGAATCTCAATTCATCCACGGAGATACTGCGGTAGCATACGGAGCTTTACTAGCTGGTTGTAGATTCTTTGGAGGTTATCCGATCACTCCTGCCTCGGAGATAGCCGAGACGATGTCGGAACTACTCCCGAAAGTAGGAGGTAAGTACATCCAGATGGAAGATGAGCTTGGAAGCATCGCTTCAGTGATAGGTTCCTCTTGGGCAGGAGCTAAAGCTATGACCGCTACTTCAGGACCTGGTCTATCGCTGATGCAGGAAAATATAGGATTCGCTCACATGAGTGAAACACCGTTGGTTCTTGCTGATGTCCAAAGATCTGGTCCTTCGACAGGTCAGCCCACTTTGGGTGCTCAGGGGGATATCATGCAGACAAGGTACGGCAGTCATGGTGATTTTTCGGCGATAACTCTATCACCTAACAATATCCAGGAGACTCTCGATTATACTATAAGGGCCTTCAATCTGGCGGAGAAGTACAGAACTCCCGTATTTTTGATGTTGAGCGCAGATTTAGGCCATATGAGAGAGATGGTAGAGATACCCGACGATTTTGAAACATTCGAAAGGAAACAGCCGAAGGTCGATTCTGAAGATTACGTACCGTTCGGTAAAGGAGATTATGGAAAGGAAAAAGTTCCCGAGTTCGGAGTCTTCGGCGATGGTTATCATACTTACGTTACTGGCCTTACACACGACGAGCAGGGTTTCCCTGCGACCGATGACCAAGAGGATCACGATAAACTGATAAGGAGGCAGGTCGAGAAGATACTAGACGATCGTGAAGAGTTAACGGACGTGGAGAGGAGACATTTAGATGATGCGGAGAAAGTAATCCTTTCTTATGGTATAACCAGTAGAAGTGCTTTAGGGGCGGTGAAGAGAGGTAGAGAGCAGGGCGAAAACCTTGGATATTTGCGACTGAGAACACTATGGCCGTTCCCGATCCAAGAAGTGAAGGAATTATCCAAGAAAGTCGATAAGATCATCGTCGCTGAGATGAATCTCGGCCAGATATATCATAAAGTTGAGGAGCATGCGGAATGCGAGGTGGCTCTAGCGGATAAGATCGGCGGAGAAGTTCATTCACCTGATGAAATATTAGCGGAGGTGTGAATATGGAAGAAGAGCAGGAAGAGAGAAAGGTTGCGATGATAAGTGCTTCAGAGATACGTGATAAGTACTTAAGAGACGAGATGATGCCGCACATATTCTGTACCGGTTGCGGTATCGGTAATGTGTTAGATTATACTTTATGGGCTGTTGAGAAGGAAGGCCTAGACATGGATAATACGGTGTTCCTTTCAGGTATAGGCTGTTCATCTAGACTCCCGGGTTATATCGACGTCGATTCGCTCCATACCACTCACGGCAGGGCTTTAGCCTTCGCTACCGGTGTCAAGATAACCAATCCAGAATTGAACGTGATCGTTTTCACAGGCGATGGAGACTGCATGGGCATCGGAGGTAATCATTTCATTCACGCGTGTAGGAGGAATATAGATATGACAGTGATCGCGGTCAACAATTACATATACGGCATGACCGGAGGTCAGGTTGCTCCTACCACACCAGAGGGAGATTATGCGACTACTGCTCCTCACGGTAATGTAGAGCCCGCCTTCGACATGAGCGAGATGGCGATGTCGGCCGGAGCGACCTATGTGGCAAGATGGGGTGTCAAAAGGCCGAATCAACCTATAAATTCTATACAGCAAGGTCTGCAGAACAAGGGGATGAGTTTCATAGAGATGATGTCTCCCTGTACTACGGCTTACTCTAGACAGAACAAGATGGGTGCTGTAGAAGAGTTCTGGAACTGGTACGAGGAAAAGACGATACTTGCGGAAGAATACGAGAGGATCCAAGAGTACGGAAGTGAAGAGGAGAAGAAAGAACTCGAAGAGATGATAAAGATCGGTGTCCTTCACGAGGAAGAAAAAGAATCACTAAGTGAACGTATTCAAGACCTCATCGAGGAGGTGCACGTATGAGAGAAGATATACGGTTATGCGGTAAAGGTGGTCAGGGGATCATGCTTTCAGGCTTCATTCTAGGAAAAGCTGCGAGTGTTTACTACGATTATAATGCTGTTCAGATGCAGAGTTATGGTCCAGAAGCCCGGGGCGGTGCTGCCCGTTCAGAAGTGGTGATCTCCGACGATGAGATCGGTTACTGCG
>JAZKSP010000122.1:0-4342 GCA_036626005.1 Thermoplasmatota archaeon
AACCTTTACCAAACGGCCGGAAGCCCCGTTCTTCAGGACGGGGAGGATGTCACTGTTCCCTGCTTTTTCTTTCATCCAAGCTCGGAATCGATGAGCTCGGCGGCTTTTTTCCCTGAAAGCAGCATTCCACCGAATATAGGCCCCATCCTCGGGGCGCCCATCACTGCATTAGCGCACATCCCTGTGGTCCATAGACCGGGGAAAACTTCCTGAGTATTTTCGACTACTGTCTTTTCTCCCACTTCTGCCCACATGGATTTTTCACCGATCACTTTTCCTTTCTCAGTATCCAACTCACCTGCCTTTTCTTCCACTACTGTACAAACATCTGCGTCGTGTCCGGTAGCATCTAAAGTAGCTTTAGATCTTATCGTAATAGGATCAACATGGAGTCCGGCCATCTCTATAGGAGAAGAGTTTATAACCACTCCATTCACCCTTTCATTCTCGTACAACACGTCTTCTACAGTTACCATATTGAATATCCTCGCCCCCGCATCGATAGCGGAGGATAATAGATTCGAGACAGCACCTATCGAATCAGCTGTGTAATACCCGTCTCCCGTGTCTTCTACTTCGACTCCAACTTTTTTCAACTCTTCGACGGAACTCTCCTGTACAACTACAACAGGATAACCCATTCCGCCACCCCACATACCTCCGCCTGGAGATAATTTTCTCTCAAAAATAACCACTTGACGCCCCATCTCTGCAAGGTATCTCCCGGCTACGAGACCTGCAGGTCCGGCACCGGCTATCGCTACATCCACTTCAGTGTGGTCTGAAAACTCCTCAAAATATCTATCAACTATCCGTTGGGTGACTTTTACATCGTCTATCATGCTATCGTTAGAATGAAGGAATCATAGTGCTATAAATAAGTTGACTTCACCGGTAGACTGGTATCTCTTTTTGAGTCTAAAGGGCACAGATATCTCAAATGATAGCTTGAAAGGACTAACTTTGGAATATCTCCGTCTGATCACTCAGTCTCTTTTTCGTTATCCATACTCTCATCATCTAGTGCTTCTTCATCTATCATTTTTTCGTCCGTTGTTTCTTCAACTGCTAAGTTGTCTTCCTGTATGTTGTCTGAGTCCTCATCTATTTTCTCTAAAGGCTCTTCGGTTTCCTCTACCTCGGGGGATGATGGACTCATATCTTTTCCTGCCTCTTTCCGCATTTCTTGAAGTTTTTCTTGAAGTCCTAGCTCGAACAACATATCTTGATCGATCTGATACTTATCTATCTTTTCCTGAGGGATATAAGCTAACCATCTATCTGGATCATTTTCTTCTATCAAAGCATCTTCCATCCCTTTCTTTATCAATTTCTTCCTTTTCCGATTTTTATAAGGGAATACCTTTATCCCAATCCCCAACACTATCAAGGAGATAATGATTATCATGATGATCAGTAAGGGTATTCCATGTAGGTATACATCACCGCTAAAGAATATTCCTGACGTTATTATTATGTCGGGATTTATACTTATTTGATCTTCAGCGTCACCCGATGTATTCACTTCGATATAACTTTTTGAATCGGAAGTCACACCTGTCTTTACATTATCTGTTTCCTCTACCCTAGGTATTATACCTGAAGGAAAGATAATCTTGAAGTTCGTATCGATACCTTCGATAGATGGAATATTTAATTCTCCCATATCAATACTATAGATCTCAAATGCACTTTGACCTGCAGCTTCTTTCAACGGTAGATTGAATTCGGAATCAATGAGTAAAACGATAGGTTGAGCATCTAGCTCTCCATCTTCGGATCGCCAAGTTCCCTCTTGGTATCTCGTAGAAATGCCTATGTCTTCTTCCCCGAGTGCATCTCTAACTGTTGTATTCATACCCTCAAAATCGTCTATATCTTCTCCTTCTCTAGTCATATTGACGATACGCTGTTTATCGAAGACATCATGCTTTTCTAACTGTCGGAGCAAATCAGCCGTCGCATATTCTAACGTGATCTCTTCGGGTAGAGGATCTTTCATATATTGGGTGGCTTTAACGGCCTCGACTTCAAGCTGGGCATGTACTTTAGCATTTGCGATCGCTGTATAATCCATATTGGGGACATCGGTCTCTATAGATACACTTTCTATATCTATATCCATATCAAGGTTTATCGATTGTTCATCAGGCACTTCAAGATTTGAACGGAACTCACCGTTGAAACCTTTTTCCGGATCGAAATCGACCTTATAATCATAATCTCCATCGACCCGGGACATCTCTCCACTAGAGTTGTGTAATTTCATGAAGTCTGGAACACGGAAGTTTAAGAGTATTGAGTAATGGTGATATTCTTCATCCAGGCTAGGGAATTTGAAATCGACGATTCCTCCACTGTTTATCAAACTTTTAGTAAGTTCATTATCAATATCTATCTCCTCATCATCCATGGTAATATTAGGTTGGAAATTTTCGACTTTGTACTTTCGGACTATATCTCCTTTATCTCTGCCCGGGTCAGTATAATTGAACTCTAGACCCCCTAGGAAGTCTGGCATTTTATTTTCGATCTCATCTACAGAGCTATTCATCTCATCAGTGATCGTCTTCCACTCACCGAGACCGTTCTCAATCGCTGTACGCAAGAAATCAGCATTTACATAATTCAAATTCTCAATATGGTCGGGTGCATTAAAATCATCATACTTTTCAATATTAACTACGGATATGGAATTATTCAAGGTAATATTTATTCTCTCTAGCTCTTGTAATTCAAAGTACCCATCTATTGAGATATCTTCTTCAGCACCTATATCTTTTGGATTCTGATCTTTTATCTTCAATTCTCTTTGAAGAACTATCTCATTATCACCTGCTGAATTATTAAACATCCAGGTAGAAACTCGATCATCTTTGTCTTCCCAGGTATGGTTATCTCCGCCCCAAACACCCCATGTATCATTTGATTCCATCCGATAAGGATAGGGGACTTCAAATCTATAAGTTGAGTTGTGACCTGGTTTAACAATTAAGTTGACCCCTTTCCTGATATTCGCCCCCATCTTCATCGTTTCCTTTAACATCTCACTCATGTTCAACTGATCATTATTCTCGTCAAATCCTAGGGAGTTCTTTGTTAAATATATATCTGCGGAGGTAGAAACTTTAATAGGTCCAGATGTTCCTTCGGTAGTTGTTGTTTTATGAAAATCTTTTTCCGCATCGGAGAAAACTGAAGATATAGTCTCAACGAACACTTCTGTCATATTTGAAGAGATATTTTCTATCAATTCATCGCTATTAGAAGCATTTCTGATTTCCTCCGCAGTATAAATGTTCGAATTTAACTCGATCTGATATATGCTAAAGTTTGCATCCACTTTCAATGCTGTCATATTTTCCTGAAAAACGATCTCATAAGTATCCAGGATCAACTCGTTATCAGAATTGCTATAAATCGAAGTAGTCTCTAAATTCTCGTCTGCACCTCCCTGAGAAGCAACCATCGATCTTTCATTATCATTTAGGTTTGATTTACCTTTGTTTTCAATCTTTCTCTCGACATCAAAATTTTGTTTTTCTCCCAAATTTTGAGTATCATCTAGAGTTCTTCTAGATTCACCCCTCTCTTCACGATTCTCTCGAATATCATCCTCTGATTTTTTAGATTCTGATTTTTCAGAAATTTTATCTTCTTCAGAACCATCTTCAAACCTTTCTTTTCCTTTTTCATTTTGTTTGATATCGATTTCTTCACCGTTAACAGAATGAATAATGACAGAAAGTCCACTGAATATGAGCATTATTATAGCAAATATACTCAATATACGATCAAACCTCATAATTTTACACCAATGTCTATCCTTCTATTTTATTCTCATATTTAAAATTAACTAACTATATAAGATTTCAAATGATGGTTTTTTCCTAGGCGGGGTCGGATGCCTTGATGTTATAGATCAGAGTTAGATAATATAAGATGATCTTTTATTTAAAAACTTAGACAACTCTCCTCGCGAACATTTATATACTGATATGGGTAAATCAAGCCCGATGGACTGCAGCCAATGTGAAAGGAAGGCGGTCATACACATAAGATATAGTGGAGAACATCTATGCCGGAAACACTTCAAAGATTTCTTTGAAACGAAAGTTTTCAAGGAATTCAGAAAGCAGGTAGACCTAAATCAAGAAAAGAACATCGGCGTGGCGGTATCCGGTGGAAAAGATAGTATCGTGGCTCTCAGTATGCTTCACAAGATAGTTGAGGAAAGGAGAGATACCAGACTATATGGGATCACTATCGATGAAGGGATCAAAGGATACAGACCTAAAAGTTTAGATATCGCAGAGCGAGAATATAAGAAACTGGGTATAGA
>JAZKSP010000123.1:0-4066 GCA_036626005.1 Thermoplasmatota archaeon
ATTTGACCACCGCTCAATCTCCAAAAAAGGCGTTGGAGCTGTTGGAGAAAGAAGAGTTCGATGTTGTGGTTTCTGACTACCAGATGCCGGATATGGATGGACTCGAATTTTTGGAGGAAGTTAGAGAGGAAAGAGAGAGTGACATTCCTTTCATCATCTTCACCGGTAAAGGTAGAGAAGAGGTGGCCATGGAAGCTTTGAATTTGGGCGCTGATCGGTATCTGCAGAAAGGTGGTGATCCGAAGACGCAGTTCGGTGTTTTGGCTGATGCGATAAAGCAGGAGACCTCACATTATAAATCTGAGAAAGAGAGAATGCAGTATACACGAGAGCTCAAATTTTTGAACGATGTGATGATCAACGTAGCTAGGATGAAAAACGTAGATGAGATCTGTGATTACATTGCAGAGAAGGTCTATTCTTTGAACCAAGAAAATTGCGTTGTAGTGGCTCTCTATGACCGTGATATAGAGGCGATCCGTGTAAGATCAGTTGCTGGATTCGATGAGCATGAGCAGATGATAGAAGAGCAGTTTGTTTCTGGCGAAGAAAAGATCACCTTCGATCCTGATATGCTAGCTGAATGGGAAGAGAAATACAGGTCTGGGAATTTAGAATTGATGCCCGAAGGGCTCTACTCGTTGGTAAAAGGAGTAATGAAGAAAGAAGAGGCAAGGAAATTTGAAGAACTATTCGGGGTGGAAGAGGTCTATTCAGCGGGATTTTCCTTAGAGGAAAAACCCTATGGTGGGATCACAATATTAAAATCTAAAAAGGGTGACCCCAGGTTTAAATCGGCTATAGAGACTATCGGGAGTCAGTTGTCTATTATACTGCGTAAAAAGCAGGACGAGAAGAGACAGAGACTTTCAGATTTTTCTCTTGATAAGGCCTCTTTGGAGATATACTGGATAACACCTGAAGGAAGATTTATATTTGCCAATGAGACCGTCTCCGAGCGTTTGGGATATCCGAAAGAAGAACTTAAAGATATGCATGTCTGGGATGTGGATCCAAATCATGATAAAGATATCAGAGAGGAAAGATGGGAAATGTTGAAGGAAAAAGGCACCCTCAATTTCGAGTCCGAACATGAAACTAAAGACGGTGAAGTATATCCCGTTGAGATAACCAGTAGTCATCTAGAATTTGATGGGAAAGAGTACGAATTCGCCTTCGCTGAGGATATCACAGAAAGGAAAAAAGCTGAAGAGAGATTAAAAGAAAGTGAAGAAAGGTACAGAACATTATTCAACAGTATAAGAGACGCTATACTAGTCGCAGATACTGATAGAAATATAATTAACTGTAATCCAGCTTTCGTTGATCTCTTCGGATATGAATTAGAAGAGATAGAGGGGAAAAAGACAGAATACGTATATCACGATGTAGAACAATATGAAGAGATGGCTGAAGAGATAAAAGAGCATATGGGTGAGGAGGACTTTTATTTTACTATCGATTATGAGAAAAAATCTGGAGAAGTATTTCCAGGAGAAACTAAAGTATTTTATCTTAAAGATGATGAAGGTGAGATTACAGGTTTTATAGGATTGATAAGGGATATCACAGAAAGAAAAGAGGCAGAAAAGGAGATAAAGCATCGTGAGAATCTAGAAAGGATAATAACTGAAGCCTCGACCGGTTTTGTCAATACCGAAGTGGAAGAAATCGACGAAACTATATTTCAGGCTTTGAAGAAGATCGGAGAGTTCGCAGGTGCTGACCGCAGCTATTTTTTTCAGTTCTATAAAAATTTAGAAAAGATGGATATGACGCACGAATGGTGTGCCGAAGGAATAGAGCCACAGCAAGAAAATATGCAGAATTTTTCTACAGACAATCTTCCCTGGCTGATGAAGAAGGTTAAGGACTTCGAGAACATCAAGGTACCAAAAGTAGACAATCTCCCTTCAGAAGCAGAAGAATTTGAAGAAGTTTTACAAGAACAGAACATCAAATCATTGCTCGTGCTTCCGTTAATCTCTGATAACGAACTCCAAGGCCTTATCGGGTTCGATTGGGTAAAAAAAGAGAAAAGATGGTCTGAAGAAGTTGTCAACCTTTTAAGGGTAGCTGGAGAGACGATCCAAAGTGCGTTAGATCGTAAGGAAAGAGAGAAAAAACTTCGAGAGAGTAAACAGAGATTGGACCTAGCCTTGAAGGGGACAAAAGCTGCTATATGGGACTGGTACGTTCAGACGGGTGAAACTGTATTCGATGAAAGATGGGCCGAGATTGTAGGTTATGAGCTTGAAGAGCTCGAACCTACAAGCATCGAAACGTGGAGAGAACTAGCCCATCCCGAAGATTTAGAAAGATCTGAAAAATTGTTAGAGGATCACTTCGCAGGAGAAACTGATATGTATGAGTTCGAAGGGAGGATGAAGCACAAAGATGGCCATTGGGTCTCGATCCTCGATAGAGGAAAAGTTGTAGAGTGGGATGACGAAGGAAATCCGATACGGATGACAGGTACTCACATTGATATCACGGAGCGTAAAAAGGCTGAACAAGAATTGAAAAGAAGCAAGAGCAAATATGAAACTCTATTTGAAGAGAATCCTGAGGGTGTGGTGGAAGTCGATGAGGATTTCAAAA
Source organism: Thermoplasmatota archaeon (assembly GCA_036626005.1). Taxonomy (GTDB): domain Archaea; phylum Thermoplasmatota; class Thermoplasmata; order Halarchaeoplasmatales; family Halarchaeoplasmataceae; genus Natronoplasma. The sequence goes on from JAZKSP010000123.1 coordinate 2,602, forward strand.
TCGTTTCTGTGAATGAACAGTTCAAAGATCTCTTTGACTATGAAGAAGAAGGAATAAAGGGAGAAAATCCTAATGATTTGATTGTACCAGAAGATAAACGTGAAGAAGCAGAAGAACTTGATGAGAAGTCAAAAGAAGGCTATTTTAAACATGAGACGGTAAGATTGACAAAAGATGGTGAAGAAGTTCCTGTAGCGATCACTGGGAGACCAATAAAACAAGATGGGAAAACTCATTATCTCGGTGTTTACAGAGATATAAGTGAAAGAAAAGAAGCAGAGAACCAGGTAAGGAAAAACAAAGAAAAGATAGAAAGACTGCATGAAGTCGTCTCAAAGTTGGAAAATGCACAGTCGGAAGAGGAGGTCACCCAAACCGCTGTGGATGCTGCCGAAGATGTTCTTGAATTTTCTGTTTGCAGTATTGACCTTGTAGATGAAAGCGGTAAGTTCGTTGTGAAAGCTGCTTCAAAGGAGGTGTCTAGCGAGGATTACATGGAGGCCTTTCCCGAGAAAAGTCACTTGGGAGGTAAGACTTTTCTAAATGATGAAAGCTACATGGTAGATGATCTTCAAGCCTATGAGGACGCGAAACCCGTGAAAGATGAATACAAATCGGCTGTGAGCGTACCGATAACTGGAAAGGGAGTCTTTCAGGCTATATCTAACGAGAAAGGATATTTCAACGAAGACGATCTGAAGATGGCTGAACTTCTCATGGATCATGTAAAGGAAGCCTTGGAAAGAGTAGAGATGGAAGAGCGAGAGGAATTTCTCCACTCTTTGCTGAGACACGACGTCCAAAACAAAACACAACTTGTGAAAGGATATCTTCATCTGTTAGAAGAAGACATAGATCTTCCTGACGAAGCTGACGACTATATTCAGAAAGCAGAGAAAGTTACAAAGGCAAGCGATGAGATAATAGAGAAGGTCAGGAAGCTCAATCAGATAAAACAAGAGGATGAAATCGGCGAGGTAGAGGTAGATTCCGTTTTAGATCAAGTCTTGACTGAACATGAGAGTCAACTGGAGAAAGAAGGTATAGATATAGAAGTTCAAACATCAGGATGTAAAGTGAAAGGAGGGACACTGTTACAAGAAATGATTTCTAATCTGGTAGAGAATTCGATAAAGCACTCGGGCTGTGATACGCTCAGAATCAAAGATGAATGTAAAGAGGACGAGTGTGTTTTGATAGTTGAAGATGATGGTAAGGGGATTCCAGAAGATGTTAAAGAAAAGATATTCGATAGAGGTTTCAAGGAAGGTGAAAACGCAGGTAGTGGTCTAGGGATGTATCTCGTGAAGGAGATAGTCGAGAGTTACGACGGAAGCGTAGAAGTCAAAGATTCTGAGCTAGGTGGCGCTAGGTTCGACGTCCATCTTCAGAGGATAGAGTAAAATAAAGATAAAAAAGATTGACACATATTAGAAAATTTTCTGTTTAACCAGTATTGAATAAC
>JAZKSP010000124.1:0-4049 GCA_036626005.1 Thermoplasmatota archaeon
GAACTCCTGAGGTGCGAAGCACCACCGGCTTGCTTGAACCACCGGGAATTCCTTCCCGATGTAAGGAAGAGCCCGCGAGGACTCTTTCCTGTTCGGCGGCTCTCAAGGCCGGCGCCTTGGTCCAGACTTAGCTACCTCGGCAGTATGCTTATAATGATTAACTCCGGATTTTAAATCCAGATACCATTAGTCTTAATACGGATTATTAATAATTTTTATCCCTTTTTCGGGTCAGAATTATTCACTTTTTATTTCATGTAAAGTCTCAAAATCCATCTCAAATCCTACAACTGGGTTCTCAAGCTCAAAGTTCTCCAACACTCTAGGAGATATCTCTCCGAAATATCCGATCTCTTTTTCTTCCACAAATACACTTGCGCATCTCCCCTCTATGAATGAAGAGTGTTTTTTAGCCTCTACAGTCATCTCGAAACCCAGATTGGTGAGTAGGCCGTCAAGGATGGACTTCATCTCGGTGAATCCCGCTTTAGAACTTTGAATCACCCCTGCTACCTTGGTTTTCTGTTGATCGGGAGCAACTATATCTCCGATCTCGAACAACTTTCGGGGTAGTCCTTGCGTTTTATTCTCTTTCAAATTGTTTAACAAGCCGGGTAAAATCCATCTTCTCAACGAAACGCTGCCTTCACTTACCGGGTTCTCGACCCTAGGTATCTCTTCTTCTTTTACTATATCCATGTCTTCAAATTCTTTTTCAGGGGAACTCAAGATATAATTCATCGCTTCATTGAAACCAAACCCGTTCAACAGTTCTGTCATCGTTTCCCTAAGGTCCGAATCATCTAGAGATTCCCCGATTGTGACCTTTTCCGGTAAAGTGCCATCAAAATTGTCATAATCGAAACCGATCGCTATGTCCTCGATGATATCCCATGGATGTAAGATATCGTGGCGGTAAGGAGGTATCTTCACTTCTATATTGTCCTCTTTTTCCTTAGCAGAGTATCTCATCCTGTCAAGTATATCGACGATCTCTTCATTCTCGATATCAAAACCGAGTATTTTCCTGCACTCTGAAGGTGAGACTTCCTTCTCTTCTGGTATGAAGTCTGGATAAGTTATGCTTCTATTACCGTATTTCACTTCGGTCGTATAGATCTCCGCATCTCTTTCTGCAAACATGGTACACAGGATATTCAGGGTCTGTTCCAATGCTCTCATATCCGTCCCGGTCATGTCTATGAATAGTGAATCAGTTTCTGGGGTAACTTGAGTCATCTGTCCGTTTATCACTGGAGGAAAAGATAGAACATCGTCCTTAGAATCTAGTATTATGGGATAGCGTTCTTTGCCTTCCAATATTTGTGCAAAATCCTTCCCTTTATCGTGCCTTTCCAGTATCTCTTGGAGATTCATCTCTATAGATTTCTCTAATGGCAGAAAACTGATCTCTTCCGGCTTGACAGCTTTATAGGTAAGAGGAGGTTCGATGGGTTCGAGATCATGAACTCCTATAGCAACTTTAGACCGGTTCCTTCCAATGGTCAGATGGAGTTTTTCTTGTAGATCCATCATAGATTCTAGAATAGAAGTGGATAGGTCGAGATCTTTAATCAGAGCCGTTACTATGTAAGGTCTTACATCTTGAACACTGAGTTCGACATTGGTTACCACTTCGGAAGAACTAGTTTCATAATTTGAAAGACCTGTTTCTTCTCCGAGAAAGCCTCTTACTGCTCTTCCTATCCCTTCTACGGAAAGAAGGTCACACCTGTTCGGATCTACCTCTAATTCCCATTCTTCACCTTCTATTTTCTCTATCTCTATGCCTATTTTCGGCAATACATCTAAAAGAGTGACTTGATCTGATCTAGTGAGATCCAACAGTTCATCTGAGTTTACCGATATTACGGGCATGTTTTCCCGAAAGAAATCGAGATATATGGATTTTTGGATAAAGAAGAAGGAAATTTCAAAAAAATTCCACCAACAACTTCGGTAAGTTAATATAACTTAAATTATTTTTCTAAAACGCATATGACAGAAGACGCCGAAAAAAAAGTCTCACCTGATACTGCGGAACAAGAGAATGAAGAACAGATTATCTCTGAGAAAGAATTTCAAGATGAGGAAAATATCGAACAGGTTGTAGAGGCCGTGCTTTTTTCTTCTAGTCATCCTTTAACTGTTCCCGAGATAGAAGAAGCCGTGGGGAGACCAAGAAGTGAAGTTAGGGATGGCGTAAAGAAGGTCCGGAGGATGTATCAGAATAGAAAGACAGCATTAGAGATCGTCAAAATAGGCAGAAAATTTTCCCTACAATTGAAGTCAAAATTTAACAAGTACGGGATGGAGATGATGGACGAGGAGATAAGCAAGTCTCTTTTGAAGACTGCCGCTCTCATAGCTTATTATCAACCGATAAGGCAGAGTGAACTAAAGAAAAAGGTCGGAGAGAAGGCATACGATCATGTAGATACCTTAGAGGATAAGGGCTTGATCTTAACGGAAAAAGATGGACGGACGTATTCTTTACGAACTAGTTCAAAGTTCCAGGAGTATTTCGGTCTAGAAGCTCGGGATCGGGAAGAATTGAAAAGATTGATGGCCGAGAAAGTCGGGATAGGGGACGGTAGACACGAGTAGAAAGAATTTGTTCTATAAAGATACTCGATCAATATTTTAAGTAGTTTCACATAATTCTCGAAAAAATATTATATAGAAAGACAAGGTATTAAGTGATGAGGGATTGAAATGGAGGGTTGTTTCGGCAAATATTTGAAGGTGGATTTATCAGAGCGTTCTTTGGAAGATTACGAAATACCAGAAGAATGGATGCGAAAACATCTCGGAGGAAGAGGCATTGGAGCGAGGATATTGTTAGAAGAGATGAATAGTGGAGAAGATCCGCTAGGTCCAGGAAATATATTGATCTTCGCTACTGGTCCTCTTCAAGGCACTCGTATTCCTGGCTCCGGACGTCACGTGGTAATTTCCAAGTCTCCTAAGACCAGATCTGTGAGTGACTCTTACGCCGGTGGGTTTTTTGCTCACGAGTTAGCGACGACAGGTTACGACGGGATTATGATAACGGGGAGTGCGGAGACTCCTGTTTATCTTTCATTAGATGAAGACGGTCCATCCATAAACGATGCTGACGATATTTGGGGAGAAGAAGTTGCAGATGTAGATGAAAAACTCAAAGAGAGACATGACGGAGGAAAAGTTGCGGCTATAGGTAAAGCTGGAGAGAATCTGGTCAAGTTCTCCTGTATAATCAACGATAGAAATCGAGCTGCTGGTAGACCGGGATTTGGAGCGGTAATGGGGAGTAAAAATCTAAAGGCGATTATAGCTAAGGGCACAAAGGAATTTCCCATCGAGGACAAAGACCTCCTAACAGATAAGAAAAAAGAATTCTTTGATCAACTTCAGGAATCCGGTACGGTTGAGTGGGGTAAGTACGGAACATCAGGCGGTGTCGAATCTCTCGATGAACTGGGTATATTACCCACGAAGAACTTTCAGGAAGGTGTTTTCGATGAAGCCGAGAAGATAGACGGTACAACTCTCTACGAAACCATATTGGAGGATAGAGACAATTGTACTGCTTGTCCGGTTAATTGTAAGAGAGTGGTCAAAACTGAGTTCGCCGGCGAAGAAGTGGAAGAAAGGTATGGAGGCCCAGAATACGAGACCATCGCGGCTTTCGGTTCTTTATGCATGAATTCCGATATATCATCTATCGCACTAGCGAATCAAAAATGTAACAAGTATGGGTTGGATACTATTAGTACAGGTGATACTATAGCTTTCCTGATGGAGGCGTCAGAGAAAGACATGATCGATCAGGATATCGAGTGGGGTGATCCAGAAGCTATCATAGATCTGATCGATAAGATTGCGAATAGAGAGGGGATAGGAGAATCATTAGCTGAAGGCATAGACGAGTTCGCAGATAAGATCGGCGCTGATTTTGCGGTGACATCTAAAGGACAAGAGATACCGATGCACGAGCCTAGAGGGAAAAAAGGTCTTGGATTGAGCTACGCAACTAGTCCTAGAGGAGGTACTCATAATGAAGGTTT
>JAZKSP010000125.1:0-4017 GCA_036626005.1 Thermoplasmatota archaeon
AAGTCGGAGGCATTCTGCCTATTTCATGGTGTAAGTGAAAGTGCACCAAAATCATTTATAATTCCTATCTGTCTTATATAATCCATGAAAAGCCCCAACAAAGACGTGCTTTTAACGACACCTTACAGAGAGAAGGGTGAAGAATACGAGTACTGGGGAAGCAATGTATCCGGATGGATAAGATATACCTACGATAAAAGAAATTCTAACGGATTGAGATTTTTAAAGAAAAACATACCAGAGATAGATATACTAGAATTCCCCTCTAGGAAAGAATACAGAAGGGCGTTGAAGAAAGATTATGACGTCTTGGGCTTTTCTTTTTTCACATATCAAATACCACGTATACTCCAAATGGTAGAAGAAGCAAAAAAAGAGAACGATCCTGAATTGTGGGCTGGAAACTATGGAGCATTGACTTACGGGATGGAAGAGAGATTCGATAAGATATTCATAGGATATTCTGAGGAAGAAGTGGCCAAAGAATTGGGGGTTGAAATAGATAAATTAAAACATCCTATGATCGTGGATTATATAGGAACTCCCATCGGAGTGAGAGGGTTCCCATTGGGCATCTTGTTTACTAATAGAGGGTGCAACCAGAACTGCAAGTTCTGCCAGACTCCTGTATTTTGCTCCGAGCCTTATAAGATACCGCTTCCTTCGATAGAGGAAGTAATAAAGAATTACAAGGATGCAGGAGTAGACGAGATATTGATAGAAGACGAAAGTTTCGGCATGCGGAAAAAGCATGCAGAAAAAGTGATAGACCTGTTGGATAAATACGATATGAACTGGTATGCGATGGCTAGGGTAGATATACTAGATAACAATCTAGAACGATGGTACCAAAAGGGTTTTTCTGGAACTCATGTGGGAATTGAGAGTCTGCATCAAGATTCTCTTGATAGTGTAGAAAAAAGGATAGATGTAGAGAAGACACTCGACCTGCTAGAAAGATTGGAAGAAAAAAATGCATTCATGATCGGCTATTATATGATAGGTTTCGAAGAAGATACTATCCCAGATATTAAAGAAAGTATAAAAAAACTGAGCGAATATTCTCTAGATATGCTCCAGATTTGTGTAGTTACACCTCTCCCTCAGACCCCCTTATGGGATGAGATATCCGAGAAATACGGAATAATCGAGGAGGATTGGAGTAAATGGGACACTAAACACCTTGTGTGGGATCATCCAAATTTAACGCAGAGAGAAATCAGCGATGTATTAGAATGGGGATTCCAAGAAGCATATCCTAGAACTAAATTCATAAAGTCCCCCACAAATTTTTATCTATGTAGAAAAGATAGGTTCGGCCACATAAAAACACAAAAGAAGATTATAAAGGACTTCATATTATCCAATATAGGCGTGGATACAAAACTAGCCGATGAAAAACCTGAGGCCGGAAAAAGGGACACGAAGGAAAGCGGGTCAGAGATATCCAATGTATCGGATAATTGAATAAAGTATCACCAGAAAGTACATCCCAAATATCGGCCTGTGGTCCTCGTGGACATAGAAGACATAAGCGGCGATCAATGAGATCGGTATAATAATTATCAGGTCTAATGTGCCCTGCAGGAGGGCTATAGGACTGAGGAAAAGAACTACGATCAATACAGTCATTATCTTTTTCCCTTTGTCCCTACCATATATGGTGTATATGTTCTTAACTCCAGATCTTTTATCGCCTTCATAATCTGACAATGCATTGATGTAAGGTGAGATCGAAAGTGCTAGAAAGATGATCAGTGAGATCGGAAGGACATCATCGAAAAACGGGAGACCTTCCAGTAAAAACAACCTTCCCTCTTCGATAGAAACGGACCATGCTATAGGTGAATAAATTCCGAAAAGGAGAGCTATGACACTAGCGTATCCAACGCAGATGTAACCATAAGCTCTCTCTTTCAATCTTACCGGTGGTATAGAATAAAGAAGAGCTGCGATGATAAAAGTCATATTCAACAGTGTGAGGAGAACACCGAAATACAGACTGATGAGGAGGGACAAGAACGCAAAGGTGATGGCTGTATTCCTGTAAGTACTAAGATCTATCTCGCCTGTGACAAGCGGCCTATCTGGATGAACCACCTTATCGATCCCTTTGTCAAAGATGTCATTGATCATGGCGGTGAACTGCCAGGTCAAGATCATACATAATGGAGCAAGGACGAGTATCGGGATATTCATCCGGTCAGTGAAGGTAAAAGTATTGTGATCTAATCGGTATAGAACAACAAAACCTATTATCGTCATGACTGCGAAGTGCAGGGATCTAAAGATCTTCATATTTGAAACGTAATTTTTAAACAGGTTCCTTTTCCAAAGGGAAAGGATTATGGATACAACCACCGAGAGTTGTATAAAAAACAGGAGGAAAAGTAGAGCGAGATCTTGATGAAAAGCAAACGAAGAAAATTCGGTTCCTTCGATCCATGTGATATTGAGCTGAGAGAAGACAACTACAAACGCCATGAAGGATAATATCGCCCCAGATATACTGTAAGCTGATTTTTTTAGTAGAGAGGTCTCTAAATATCTCCCTATTTGAATACCGATCAGAAATATGATAGGATAGATGATCATCAGTCCCACATTCATTTCGGTTCCGATCGAAAGAACTTCCAATGTTCTGGACCAATCCATCATGTTCAGATAAGAGATCGTTCCATCAAATATTACTGTAATAATAGGTGCGAGTGCAAATAACCAGAAAATCGATGAAAGGTTCAAGATCGATCTACTTATCGACTTGTTATCGGAAAAAGAGTGTATGATACCGAGAAGAAGAAAGAACAAGATAGCGAAAACTAGGGTATTTAGATAAAAATAGGATAAAGATAAATTCAGATCGTTTCCTAACAATACTTTTAACCCACAATCTAAAGAACTTACAAAAAGTAGATATGATACCAGAAAAAGAACGGTATTCTTTTCTCCAAAGCTCTTAGCTTTTTCCAAACCAAGTTGTATCATATTAGCAAACCCTTCCGTAGATCTACATCCCCACTAACAGCAGGAGTGTCATGATAACAAGAGGGTACCTAGACGATATGAACCACTTGGGCATGTTTTTAGCGGCGCTTTTACAGGATTTCTCCAGATCCTCTTTACTACCCGCTTCATATATCCCTCCTCCGATCCTCAATATCATTATCGTATTGATGATCCCCATCATTATGAAGAGAATACTAGAATAGGTGCTGTAAAATGTCCATCCCATATTTAGAGGTTTCAATATCACACCGATTATCGCTAAAAGACCGCCAAAAGTAGTGAAAATGAAGGCTAACCTCATGGTATTTTTCATGTTGAATATATGAGCCCATGTTTTGATCCCTTCCTCCATATCCTCCTTGTAATCTTCACAAGTATTAACCAGGGTTATCCCTTCATTTAGAAGTGCATATCCGACACAGAATACCACGATGTAAAGACTCAGTGTATTCTGAAAGATGAACCATCCACCCAAAACTGGAAGAGTGTACAGACCTATCAATACCGGTAAAGGGCTGAAAAAACCCCTTTTTTTAACCCTGATGGGCTCTGCAGAGTAGATATACCCGAAAGTCAATCCAGATAATGACAGGAGAGAGGTGATATAATAACCCCTGTAGAGTAAGAATGAAACGAGGCCCAATATGGCTACAGCTTCAAAAATTATGAAAACTTTTACTTTGTCCTTACCAAGGGTTCTCACGGCGTTACTCATATGTTCTTTATATTTTTCATCTATCTTGACATCATAGAGACAATTGATATTACACGCAAATGTGATCAGAAGGAAATAAAGCGCTAGGTAGACGAGAGAGATAGAAGAAAAAAATTGAGAGAGTGTCGTTGCTCCGAGGATCAAACCCAAAAGAGGATGTGGCGGCGTACCTAATTGTATCTTTGCTCTACTTATAATTAAAAAACTTTTCAAACCCTCGACCAAGTCTATACTTTCGGTCATCATCCTCTCTTGAGTTTCATGTTCTTATATAAATCTACCGACAAAGATATTAT
>JAZKSP010000126.1:0-4014 GCA_036626005.1 Thermoplasmatota archaeon
TTATCCTCAAACAGAATATACCTGTCCTCGGAAGGCATCTATGACTCTAATCTGCCCATTTATAAAGTAATTTGCTTCCGTAGATCAACCTCAGGAAAAGGACAAAGATTATATTCCATATGCTCAGTTAAGCATCTTGAATGAAGGACTCCTATGGTAGGGAAACAACAAACCTGAGAATTTCACTTACCCAGAGATGTAACCTAGACTGTTTTTACTGTCATCAAGAAGGGGAGGAAGGAAACAAAAAGACCAGTTTAAAAGCTGAAGAAGTCAAAAGGATTGTAGAGACCGCCACGGACCTCGGCATGCACAAGGTAAAATATTCTGGCGGTGAGCCGCTACTGCATCCCGAACTTGAAAAGATCATCGATCATTCTTCCCACTATATGGACGACGTTTCGATAACGACGAATGGAGTCTTCCTTAAAGAGAAGGCGGAAAGGCTGAAAAGAGCAGGTCTAGATAGAGCGAACGTAAGTCTAGATACTGTCGACTCTAAAACTTATGAAGAGATCACCGGTGTGGCAGCTCTCGAAAAAGTAAAAAGTGGTGTTAAAAAGGCAGTCGAGGTAGGACTTTTTCCGGTCAAGCTGAATATGTTGCTGTTAGACGGACTGAACGATGATGAAGTCTGGGACATGGTCGATTGGGCAAGTGGAGTTGATGCTATATTACAGGTCATAGAGTTGACCGGAAATGAAGAGGAGGTTGAAGAAGAATTTTACCAGGAATATCATCATTCGCTAAAAGATTTGGCTTCGGAGCTGGAGGAAAAGGCGAAAGGGACCAAGAGAAGGAAGATGCACGCTAGAAAGAAATACTTTTTGAAAGATCCAGAAGTGGAAGTCGAACTGGTCAGGTCGATGCACAATTCTACTTTCTGCATGAACTGTACCCGTCTTAGAGTCACTTCTGAGGGCGAATTAAAACCATGTTTGCTGAGGAAAGATAATCACGTGAGTATGAGAAAAGAACTTGAAGAAGGAAAAGGCATAAAAGATAAGTTCATTGAGGCTATACAGAAGAGAGAACCATATTGGTGTGAGCGACAGGGATGACAAAAGGGAAGATAGAGTGATAGTGAGGTGAGAGAATTTTCAGATAGATGACCTTAAATAGAAAGTGGTATTAGAAGAGGATAGGGCTGTATTAGTTTTCAACCGCTTGGTCCAAAATAAAAATGGAGAGGGGCCGATAACTTTAATGTTAATGATATTTTTCTTATACACAGAGGGGAGAGCTGGATATCAGTGGTGATATTGTGCGTGTCGTCGTCACGATCTTAGGTCGTAAGCCTGCTTTCGATGCCTGCAAGTACTGGGTAAAGAGAATAAAAGAAAAAGTTCCTTAGAAACTGTAGAAAAACGACATAGATTTTTCCCTAAAATGAGACATAGAAGAAAAGATTATTTAGAGAACTGAAGCTATCCTCCAGATCAACCCAGCAACTAAAAGGCCATAAGCTATGGTAGTACCTGTTAATAAAAATGCCTTCTTGATTCCAAATTCTTTCCAAAGCATCCCTAAAGCAATTATACACGGTATTCCAATCGAAGCCGCCACACCGAATGTATATAGTTGAATAGAAGTAAGAGCAGAAGAAACCCCACCACCTAGAACCGATACTAGCATAGCCCCTGTCAGATCCTTTTGAAGGAAACCAAAGAATAGAGGGACTATGAGTACCGCTGGTAGACCCAGCCAGACTGCTATTGGCGAGAGAGGGTCAACTATCATGTGGGTGAATCCTAGGGTCTTTAATGCGCCGTAAGCTATCCCGCCCAACGCTAATAGAGGAATCACTATATAAACGAAATCTTTCATCCTGATCCAACCCTTGGTTAGAACATTTTTAAGCTTAGGCTTTCTGTAGGGAGGAAGTTCCAATAGCAGTGGATCGCCCCTAGAACCAGTGATCTTTTTCAGTCCATAAGCCCATATCAAACCGGCTACCAGCAGAGTGGCGAAAACAGAAATAGCCAACCATACGTCTCCATAAAATCCAACCACGCCCATGATTATGGCAATCCTCGAGGAACAGGGCACGAAAGCAAAGAAGGAGGAAGTGCGGTACTGTTCTTCCTTTGAGGATAAGACCCTAGTAGCTCTAGTCGCTGGTGCAGTACAACCTAGTCCTAGCATCAGAGGGATGAATGATTTCCCCGGCAGACCAATTTTTTTAAAAAATCTATCAACGTTGGCGATAAATCGTGGTAGAATTCCTATATCTTCTAACAGCCCCAATAGGATATAAAATAAAAACACATAGGGTAGAGCGATAGATATACCCGCCATCAATCCTGTTAAACCCTGGAATAATAGCATTGATAGAAAAGAACTAGTCCCTCCGATTGTCCCCAAAAATTTTTCAGTCCATCTCATCAATATATCCTGGGTAAAATTTCCGAGATATAAAAGTACTCCAAACATTACTAGAAAAGAAACCCCTGTACTGACAGGACCCCATACATCATCTAACAAAAAATTATCAATCTTATCTTCAAATGTTTTTTCCTCTTTTATTGGTTTCATCTCAGTAACTTTTTCTGCAATAAAAGAAGCAGTCCCAAATCTTGTTATTGAAATGTCCTTTGAGACCTCCGGATGTTCTTCTAATTCCTCCTTAGTTTCTTCGACTATGTCTAAATCTTTCACATATTTGTAGAAATGTTCGTCCTCTTCCAAAGCTCTTATAGACACGAATCTCTCGGGTAACCTGCTCTCAACATAGGGAGATATCTTATCTATCGCTCGTTCTATATGGTCATCGTATTCTATCTCATAGGTCCGTCCTGGGACCTCATCGATCTTTTTAACCAAGTCTAAAAGCTCGTCTGTTCCCATTTTCGTTAGAGGATTTATAGGCGTGACTGGAACATTGAGGAGCTTTTCTAATCTGTCACGATCAATTCTTATCCCTCTTTCCTCAGCATCTTCTACAAAATTTAAAGCAACTAGAACAGGTATTCCAGCCTCTAGGATCTGCAGGACTATATACAAACTTCTCTCTAAAGAGACTGCGTCAGCAATCACTATAGCTCCGTCCACCTCGGATTCGAATAGAGCCTTCTCGGTAACCTTCTCCTCCTCAGAACGGTCGGAAATCGAATATATACCCGGGGTATCAACAAAGGTTATCCTTGTATCTTCGAGAACCTTCTTAGCCTTCGTTAGTTCAACGGTGGTACCGGGATAGTTGGATACTTCTACACTTGAGCCAGCTAAGGAATCAAGCAGGGACGATTTCCCAACATTTGGCTGTCCAATTACAAGAACTTTAATATCTTTCATCTGGTAGCACCTTGATCCCTTCTACTATCTCCTCAGCTAAAACGAATTTCTTCTGTCCTATCTCAACGATAACGCTATCAGCGATCCTGTTTACGATCTCTATCTTCTTTCCGGGGAATATACCCATCGAAACCATCCTTTCAAACAGCTCAGTATCAAATATGATATCGGTGATTAGACCTTCTTTTTGTTTGACCTCTGTCAATGGAGAACTATCTTCTTTTAGCGTAGATATCTCCTTTAACTTATCTATAACTTCTTTCGAGATGTAATGCTCTAGAAAGCTGGCTGCCTTCCACGCATCTTCCTCATCTCTTGACCTACTAAAATAATCTTCAAGTATTGAATGCTTCCTACCTAACAGTTCTGCTTTATTCATCCCCTCCCCAGTCAAAAAAATCCTCTTATTCTTTACTTGGATCAAACCTTCACTCCTAAGTTCTTCTATTGCCCTAGATATGCAGGTATGTGAAACCTTTATCTCAGGTTCAACCTCCGTGAGTAAAGCCCCCTTATCTCTCTTCCCTAATTCTTCTAATATATCTTCCTTTACGATCTTCAAAACTTCTGGGTTTTCAGGCATATCTTCAGGCATGTTATCGCCGCTACCTTTGAAGAATCCCCCTACAGGAAATAATCTTCCATCCTGTCGAAGGCCTTGTTTATCATGTCCTCGGAAACGCAGAATGACATCCTCAGATGCTTTTCACCTGTTGGGCC
>JAZKSP010000127.1:0-3980 GCA_036626005.1 Thermoplasmatota archaeon
CAGGCATTGGCGAAGTATGGATTGGATTACGTCACAGAAACTTATCTTCCAGAAAAACTCGAAGAGATAGGCATGATGTGAACAAGAGAGAATTAATCGGTTTTACACTTGAATATTACCGTTCCGCCATCCGTATATTCTTTGCCCGGGTCTACGCACTGCATAAATGCTGTCTTTTCATCCGACTTGCTCAAACCTAGGTCTACTGGGCTTACGTCATTTTCCAAGGCAGTCGTATAATGCAGTATCGTATCAAATGCATGTGTACAGATAGCGTCGGTCTTTTCAAGGTCTACTTCAGGATCATCGACAACTATTTTGTCTCCCTCCTCAAAAACGGGACAATCTCCTTCGATCTTATGGACTTTGATCTCAAGCATATTAAATTACCTCTCACCAGATCGATCCATGAACTCATTCGAGATAGTACCTGATAACACATTCTTCTAGATCAGGTCTGTATTTCTTTACTATTTCAACAAATTTTTTTTCTTGAGTACTCGCTAAAACTCCATAAAGGTCGTTGAAAACTTCTTCCTCTCCTAGCTCCTTTACTATTAACCGCTTATGGACTTCAGTGAGTTTGTTTTTCCCTCTCTTTTCATCTTCATTCTTCAAATACCTTTCAAGCTCGGAGAGTTTATCTACATAATAGCCCAGTTTTCTCGGTCTATCCGGTCCTACATTCCTTACCATGCCGCAGTGATCACAGTATGGGTGCGGCGACAGCGTCAATTCTGTGTCTTCTCGAAGCAGAGGAAGCCAATCACTATCGGTAGAGATGTGTGGACATTCTTTATCGTCAGTTTCATTTTCCTCCATGGCTCTATGATGATATACTATGACTTTACCTATATCTTTTTTGTGATTTTTTTGAAATGGGAAAAATTAAATAAATTGTAAACCATAAACAAAAACGATGAAAGACTTCGTCAGCAGGGTGAAGGAAGATGATTTCCCCATAACCTTCGAGGTCCCCTCTCCTAGAGGAGGGGATGTAGAGAGATATCTAGAGAGGATCAGAGATTACGATTTTCTAGATATGGTCACTGCTCTGAACGTTTGCAATAACCCCGTAGGTATAGTCAGGATCGACCCAGCACCCTATGCCGGAAGGATACTGGAAGATATAAAAGTTGAACCTATAGCTCATCTTACCTGTAGGGATTCCACTCTAAGCGGCCTTCAGAGATGGTTGTTAGGGGCTCAAAGCCTAGGAGTGAGGACGATTTTGGCTATGACGGGAGATTATGCAGTCGGTGACTATCCAGCTGAAGAAAAAGTGGATCATATAAACTCTCTAGAGCTGATAACTGGCATAAAAGAGTATTTGAATGAAGGAAAATTGATGCCTGAGCTTTCAGTGGGCCCTTCCCGAAAGAGGAACCGATATCTCACTGAAATCGAAAATTTAGAGGACTCTACCGATTTTCAGGTTGGCGGTGTAGCGCTGCCGGAAAGGACTGGAGAGGAAAATTATACAGCTCGTAAAGTGGAAGCTGGAGCAGATTTTTTTCAGACCCAGATAAGTTACGACGCGATCAAAGTTCTCGATTTCATCGAAGGTTTAGAAGATAGGATAGATAAAACTCCACCTATCCTGGTAGGCACGACTCCTTTCTCTTCTCCTGAAGAGATGATGAGATTGATCGACAGCGTGCCTCAAGTTAATATACCCAGTAGTGTTAGGAAAAGACTTTCTAAAGCGGACGACTTTGGCGAGGAATCATTGGAATTCACTATGGAATTCTACGAAAAGATAATCGACGGTATGCAGGATAGGGGTCTAGATACGAAAGTCGGTGCTCATATCATACCTGTGAGGTATGAAGGGATATCGGGAAAAGTGATAAAGAGGTTGAATGAAATATGAGCGAACTCTATCCTTGGCCGGGAGATTATGAGATCGGGAATACAGAGTCTCCCGTAGCGATCGTGACCTTATCAGATGACTTCGATTTCGAGTCAGAGAAGGTCGCGATCTGGGGTCCGATGAAAACTGAAAACCTCGGGATAGAGAAGGTCATCGCTAACGTCCTCTCCAACCCTAAAATAAGATTTATCGTAGTCTGTGGAGAAGAGATCAGGGGACACAGGTCCGGTCAATCGATGATGGCTCTGATCAAAAACGGGTTGGAAGGAAACGGCAGGATCAAAGGTTCTAAAGGTGCAGTTCCTTATATAGAAAACATCTCTCATGAAGCAGTAGACCGTTTCCGGGACCAGGTTGACGTTATAGATCTTTTAGACGTCACCTCAAAAGAGAAGATCGATGAGACAGTAGAGAGATGTATAGACAAAGATCCAGGCTCCTTCGGTGAACCCTACACAGCCGTAAAAATAGAGACGAAAGAAGAGACCGCTTTCGAAGCGGATTTTGCACTTCATTCCTCGCTAAAGATATCACCTTGGGGAAAGATATCGTCTATGGAGGAAAAATAATGTTCAGTTATACTCGGGAACAAAGCACCTATGATTTGAATGGCATCAAAGTGGGTGGACAACCCGGAGTTCATCCGACTCTCATGGTAGGGACGATATTCTATGAAGACCAGTTTGAAGATCCAAAAAAGGAACAAGAGAAAGCCGTCGAGCTCATCCAGGAACAAGAGGAACTTTCTCAAAAAACTTCTATTCCCAGTTTGGTGGACATCTTCATCTATGAAAAAGAAGAGATCGAATGGAAAGTTGACTTCGCTTTAGAGCACATCGATGGTATTTTCTCTCTAGACATGCCGGAATCAGAGGTGAGGATAGAAGTTCTAAAGCATCTCAAAGAGATCGGGGCTCTGGATAAGATAATATACAACAGCTTGAATCTCGGCGTCACGGAAGAAGAGAAGGAAAAATTGAGGGAAAATACACCTAAAGGGGCAATCTTACTCGGTTACAATCCTCAAAAGAACAACACTCAAGGCCGAGTCGATATCGTAAAAGATGGGGGAGCCCTGATGGACAAAGGTCTTTTGACCTTAGCTGGAGAGTGCGACATCGACTATACTCTATTGGATACGGCGGCAACTCCTTTCGGTGAAAAAGCTGGTGAGACCTTAAGAGCGGTGCCTGTCTTCAAAAATGAGTTCGGTTTGCCGACCGGCTGTTCTCTTCATAATACGGTCGAATCGTGGAAATGGCTGGATGGATACGAAGGCAAAGAAAAGATCTTCAAGAGTATGGATTCTTCTATCGATAATCTTCCTGTTCTCCTTGGAGCGGATTTCATATACTACGGCCCGGTCGAAAATGCAGATTTAGCGCTCCCTAATATGGCGATGGTAAACAAACTCATAGCCGAAGGGGCAGAAGACTATTTTGGAATCGAGGTCAGTGAGAACCATCCTCATAGATGTATATGATTCCGGTATACTTTTTTATTACCACCTCTATATAGTGCCGTATGGATCTCGATAAGGTACTGATAGCTACTGTGGTCGGAAGTTTTCCGAGCGAACCCACTAAAAAGTCACTAGCGAATTCTTATTACAAAAAGACGGATCCATATCTGGACAGTCTAAGAGATGCGGTAGATGCCCAATTACATGCAGGTATAGAATTACTATCAGATGGACAAACAAGAGGGGGAATGGTCGAGATCTTCGCCGAAGGTCTGAAAGGTTTCAGGATCAAAGAAAAAATAGAGATAGTTTCAGATATAAAACACACCGAACCCATAACAATAGCGGACGCAAAAGAAACAAAAAAGATGATCCCCGATTCTAACGGCGTTAAAGGAATCATCACGGGGCCTTGGACGATGGTAAACAGTGTCGATAACCAGCATTATGATTCTAAGATGAGCGCTGTGAGAGATACCACGGAGGCTTTGAAAAAAGAAGCTGAAATCCTAGCAGAGTTCTGCGACGTGATACAGGTCGATGAGCCTTACTTTTCTGTCGATTTTCCCGAAAATGGTAAAGAACTCGTAGAAAAGATAACAGATGTTGATCCGAAAACTGCTCTGCATGTGTGTGGAGATATAG
>JAZKSP010000128.1:0-3972 GCA_036626005.1 Thermoplasmatota archaeon
GTTTTCTTTCTTAGCTATGTTATCTTAAGGAAGAAAGGTTTTTTGACTTCCTAAGATACTCAATTTAATATCATTTTGTTTTTCTTTATATTTTCTCTCATTTTGTCAGCTCTACCGGTAAATCTCTAGATCATGCCAAAACATCTCGAAAGTTGGGCTTAAGTATATTTAGAAAATTTATTGATCACCTATATTAATTTATAAATTTTTATTATATATCCATGAAACAAATATTGGAGAATTGTAATGGGTCTTTGTACTCAAAGATTTAGTACTTCTTGTTATAGCACAAGCGCCGTAAGTATCTGCAGTGTTTCTGCCGCGATTTCTAATCCTGTGAGCTCCCCGATCCATTCTATAAATGAGCCTAAATCTCCAAACCCCTCTTCTATCAGTCCATATCCTCCAATACCTATTGCCACTGCACCTATAAGCCATATAATTACCCAGAATCCGAGTCCGATCAATCCGAACATCGCCATAGTAACTGATATTAATAGCACCAGTCCAATTATTAGTACGATTGCCCAAATAGGTGGTAACATATTATCATTATCTATACTGCGTACGGTATATATATCTTTATTGGTTTTTAATTTTGATTTTTAGTTGTTTTACCTTCGAATTATGTTAGTTTGTTTTTAAGGACTCCCAGCACAATATTTATAATCGGTTTTTAAGTTCCAATACTATGAAAGGCCTTTTCATCGGAAGGTTTCAACCATTCCACAAAGGTCATCTGGAAGCGGTTAGACAAATCCTTGAAGAATGCGATTCGATTATCATCGGTATAGGAAGCGCCCAAGAAGAACGGACCTCAGTAAATCCTCTGTCCGGAGGAGAAAGGATAAGCATGATAAAAAGGGTTATTGAAAGTAGAAAAATAGAAGCCGCGGAACTTTATCCTATCCCGGACCTTAACTGCCATCCTGCATGGCCTTATTATGTGGAGGCTATACTGCCGGAGTTTGAAAAGGTCTATGGAAACTCTGAAGTAGTTCTAGATCTTTTCGATAATATCGGGCACGAGACCGGTAAGATAAACCAGGTAGAAAGAGAACAATTATCAGGAACTGAGATCCGAAGGAGGATAAGGGAAAATAAAGAATGGAAAGATCTCGTCCCTGAAGAGGTTGTCGAATATTTAGGTGATATAGATATGACACATAGGGTCGAATCTAAAGTCGACATATCGTCTGAAAGCGAAAAAAGAGCTGCACACCTTTTAACAAAAAAAGATAAAACGATCTCCGTGGCGGAGTCCTGTACTGGAGGTCTTATCGCCAATAGGTTGACATCGGTACCTGGATCGTCCAACTATTTCAAGGCCGGATTCGTGACTTACAGCAACGAGGCAAAGATGGATCTGCTCGACGTTGACAAAGGAGTGATCAAAGAAAATGGCGCGGTGAGTCCTGAAGTGGCCCGACAGATGGCCGAAGGCGTAAGAAAAAATAGAGGTACTAAAATCGGTCTAGCATCTACTGGTATAGCGGGTCCGGGAGGAGGGAGTGAAGAAAAACCAATCGGTACGGTCCATCTAGGACTATCAACTAAAGAGAAAACAGAAAACAGATCGTTTCATTTCTCTGGGAACAGAGATGATGTGAAAGAACAGACTTCTGAAAAAGCCTTGAGATGGATAATCGAACTTTTAGAAGATTAAAAATGCTCACTTATCTCGTTTAGGGCCGAATCTACTCTCTCGATAAAAGGGTCTATCTCTTTAGACTCTTCGACCAGAACCGAAAGTATCATATTTTCTTCCGTATTACTAAGGATTATGTTACCTTCCTTTGAATGAACGATACTTCTTTCTACGCCTCCTTTACTCAACTTAGGACTTGCCCTGCATGAGGCACCTATAATTGTAGCACTCATCATACCAAAAGTTTCATCGTGAACATCGGGAGGCAAATCGGATTCTATAAGGTTTCCTTTTTTATCGACCAAAGCTACGCCGAGTACTCCTTCTTTTTTTAGGGTCCTCAGCACTTTTCTAATTCCATCATTCATCATATCACTTATTTATTGAGCGAATCTAAGTATTCCATAGTCTAGTTTAATTGTCGATATAAGAGGTGTCTATTTAATTTTGAGGTGGAATTCTCACAAAAAAGAAGATCATTCACATTCCGGACAGAGAAGTTGGCCGTTCTCCAACGTCAGCCGTTCAGAGTAGACACCACAACTCTCGCAGTATCCAGTAGTTTCCATTTTCACGGTTTCACTGTACTCTTGATCTTCACCGGAACCTTTGATTTTCTTATATTCTCTAGTTATGTCGATCAGGGTTGGAGATATCTCCAATATATCATTTTCTGTTATTATACCAACCATCTCTCCATCCTCGACAACAGGGAGTCTCCTGACCTCAAGATCAGCCATAGTCTCTGCGACATCCTGGATCGGCTTACCGCTCTCGATGATATGGACTGGAGATGACATTATATCCTTCACCGAAACCTCTTCGGCATCTTGTCCTTCAGAAACGAGTTCATCCACGATATCCATCTCAGTCAAGATCCCTGAGAGTTCTCCATCGCTGTCGAGTACTACGAGACTTCCTGTATTAGCTTCGCTCATCAAGTTAGCGGCGGTCTTTATTTTCTCATCTTCCCTAATTATAAGTGGGCTCTCTGACATTATATTTTTTACCAGCACTTCGGATGCTCCAAACCCTTCATAATCCTCCATCGTTTTCGCCCAGTCTATAGTAGGAGGTCTATGATATTAAATGTTTCGAAAAGAAAATATAGAATGTGTATTTGAGATTGGAAAAGTGTTATTAGGGATAATAATAGTTATTGATAACGTAAACTTTGCAGAGGATAATAAGAGACGATGAAGGGAATGTCCCTCCTATCTTCATATACTTGGTTGTTATCCTACTTTTACCTTTATTTTTGTATGAAGGTTATTTGCTCCAGCAGACCGCACAACAAATCGAAGTCGAGGATGCTTATGTCGAGGAATACACCACTGTAACTGATAACGGATATGAAAATATAACGAAAATAGAGATGGAGCTCAAAATCGATATCAAGAATCCCACATCTACAAGTGTCCAAATCGAGAGGTTGGACTACGAGTTGATGATCGAACCTAATGATGTAACACAGGAGGATATCGAATTCGATAAGGGAGAAATATATCAAGAGACGATTCATGGTGGGGGTGTGAGTACCCTATCTATGATGATCGAAAATGATAACGAAGATGATATCGAAAAGATTCAGGACTATATTCTAGAAGAGGAAGGGAGTGTGGAGGCAATTATAGAAGTCCATGTCCCTCTCTTACAGATATATGTGGATCTTCCTGTCACTACTGTTTCACAGCGTTTAAAAGAAAGTTTTGAATATAAACCGATACTAGCGGACTATCAAATGGATGATCAAAATGCCACCCTAGAAAAAGCAACAGAGGGAGATGAAGGAGACCATGTTTTAAAGATTCCGTATGAGATAGAAACAAACGATAATGAATTTATCTCAGGAGTGGCCAATATCGATACAACATTGGAGAGTGATGATGGAAATATCACTTCTAGTGACAGTATACAATTTGAGATCGGTGAGGGTAAGCAAGGTAACTTTAGTTTCGGATTGGATGAAGAAGAGATAGAGGAAATATTAACAGATAATCAAACCATCGGATTTCATTCGGAAACTCACTTTGAGAATAATGTTTCGATCCAATGGTCTCATTCGCAAAGTATTGAGTCTCCAGCGATGTTAGAGGACTTCAATGTAGAGGAAGATAACGCTACGCTGGAGGAAGCGGAGGAAGACGAGGATTCAGATTACGTTTTAAAGACTCCATATGAGATAAAGACCAATGATAATGATTTTATTTCAGGATCAGTGAAGATCAACACCACGATGACCGATCACAATAATATCACTTCTAGCGATGATATCGAATTTGAGATCGGTGAAGATAAGGAAGATAACCTTACTTTCGGATTAG
>JAZKSP010000129.1:0-3793 GCA_036626005.1 Thermoplasmatota archaeon
TCCTTAGCAAATTTCTGGTAATGTTCTATAGCTCTCGATTCTCTCGAATGTGCATCCTCTAGATTATCGGGCAGTTCCTCTGCACACTTGTCTATATGCTTATGGATCTCGGGTTCTTCAACATCGAGATATAAGCAGATAGCTTCAGCGTGTTCGGCTTCAACTTTTGCAAGTCTCTTGAACATGCCCTCCGTTTTGGGCCCCTCTGCTTTGTTATAGGCGCAGTAATAGAAAGTCGCGTTATCAACTTCCAATTCTAAAGCCTCTTCAAGATTCTTTTTCGATCTCTCAGTAAGTTCAACATCCGGCAACTCATACTCTTCTCCTGGCTTCAAAAATTCTCTATCAGCACCGCAGTATGGACAGTCCGTCGGTTCTTCTTCACCGAGATAAGTTTCACCACAGATCCAGCATCTGAAAACTTTCAACATATTTTCAACTCCGATACTCATGAAAAGGTGAGTATATACCTCTTGTGATTTTTTACCTACAAATAGTCTCTTTTCCGAGCGAAACCGAAAAAGAAATTAACGTTCTGACCAATTTATTTATCGAGATCTTGAAAATACATATCATCCCTATCGGAGATATACCCAAAACTGTCTTGAGGTCTATATCTGAAGGGATCAAGGAAGTCTATTCCTCAATATTAGAGGGGATGGAAGTGGAACAAAGAGTTGAACCGCCTTCAGAGACCTACGATCCTAGAAGGGAGCAGTACAGAGCGGAAGTGATACTTCAATATTTATCGTCTGAATTTGCCTCCAAAGAAGGAAAGGTCCTGGCGATAACTTCTGAAGACCTCTATGCCAAAGGACTCAACTTCATATTCGGTCAGGCACAGAAACACGGAAAGTTCGCTTTGATATCTCTCCACAGGTTGAGACCGGAGTTCTGGGGAGACGAAAAAAAACGCGATCTCTTTCTGGATAGAGCGGTTAAAGAGGCGATCCATGAACTTGGCCACAGTTTCGGATTAGAACACTGTGAAAACATGAGATGCGTGATGACCTTCTCTAATAGGATAGAGCACACCGATAGGAAAAAGGCCGAGTTCTGTGAGGAGTGTAAAGAGAAGTTGGAGACGATCCTTGCTGAGGAGGTATGATTGATATGATTAAGAAATCTGAAGTGAGGCAAGATATCTGGAAAAAGATTAAGAGGGCCTTCTTTACAATACGGGTAACGGTTTGAAATATATCAATACGTATACTGAGAACTTAGATATGGACATACCGGTGATAGAGTCGATAGAAGAGATAAAGATTGATTGAACTGATAGTTCCATTAAAATAAAAAAAGAAAAAGTGGTTAAAGTTTCTTCGCCATTTTTTTAAATCGTTCTTTCACCTGATATAACCTTCCCTCAGAAATTGTATCAAAATATTCACTAAATTGTTGATGATTTTGAAATAACTAGTTATACCTTTAAGTGCTAATTATATATATAATAATAAAATAGTTGGAGGTATGAATATGAAAAATAATGTGGTAGGTGAAGAGTGGGATGAACCAAATGATTGACGATCTGATATTAGCATTGGTTTACTTCCTTATAGCGCTGGTCATTTCCTCGATAATCATCTTGGTGGTAACGAAGGTGTTCGGAGAAAAAGAGGGAATTGGAACTGCGATAATAGCTGCTCTGGCGGGCGCAATAATATATGCCTTGGCATCTTTTTTCTTGGGCGGTGGGATAATCGCGTCTATATTGGCCGGTATAGTTTGGACGATAGCAATAGCAAGCTTGTACAAGATGAGTTGGTTAAAAGCGATCATAACGGCAGTAGTCGTCTGGATTGTAGCTTTCGTGATAGAGTCCTTCCTGCCTACTCTAATGAGGCCTCTATAATCTCCAGAAAAAAAGGTGAAATAGTATGGAAATATCAATGGATTGGTCAAAAATATCGATACTATCTGTAATAGCGTTCATCATTGGCTGGTGGGTATTTGGCCTACTGTGGGCGATGGTAATAGCCATCATAGTGTTGGTATTAACGGGAGCACTCAAGATAGGATAGATAAGATACAAAGGTTTATACGAGAAAAACCAAATATTCTCGTTAGAGAGGTGAAAATAAATGGTAAATGTAGTTATAGACCAGGACACCTGTATCGAATGCGGACAGTGCTATGCGATCTGTCCGGAAGTATTCCAGGACGACGGAACGGGTACAGCGGAACTGGTCGATGAGTATCAGGGGAGTGGAGTTTTTGAAGGAAAAGTACCGGAGGATATAGAGTGTACTGAAAATGCTGTAGAAGCGTGTCCGGTCGATGCGATAAAAGCGGATTAAAACAGGTCCGATCAAAATCTCCTTTTAAATTTTTATTTTCTAGGGGTTCTTTCTCCTTTTAGACCCCTCATCTATTCTTCGTTTATCCTTGTTAGAAATCTGATACGAAGATTTTTTATTGATTATCTAATCTTAATTATTATCTCCTGAAAAGGAAAAACTACGATATTAGAAATCAGCTCTAGATTAGAAGTT
The DNA here is from genome assembly GCA_036626005.1 of Thermoplasmatota archaeon. GTDB lineage: Archaea > Thermoplasmatota > Thermoplasmata > Halarchaeoplasmatales > Halarchaeoplasmataceae > Natronoplasma. The sequence goes on from JAZKSP010000129.1 coordinate 2,493, forward strand.
CATGGAGGTCCTAAATGGAGAATAACAAGGTGCTAAGAATAGGGATATCGATAACTTCACTAGTATTAGTACTTTTGATCATCTTATTTTTGGCCGATATCGTAAGTGGTCAAGCAATACTGTGGTTCACCTCGGTGATCATCGGATTCCTTCTAGGTTTTTATCTAGTAAAAGATATCGGATGGTACAAAAGAGAGATCGTGGTATTTGGTATAATCGTCTTTGCAGGGATTTTCATCAGCGGTTATTACCTATATATCGGTATCCTAATTTATTTCCTCATGTTTATATCTGGTTTGATAGTCGGCCTTCTTTTGGATAAATATGTATCTGTTGGTATGGGTGGTTGGAGTATAATTTTTATTGGAATCTTCGGCGTTCTAGGCATCGAAGTAGGTCTTATTATCTTGAGTATCAGCGAATCTCTTTTGAGATCCTTTAAAATTACACCCAGTATAGCAGATCCTATAATATCTAGTATCACCTTGGGGATCATATTCAGCTTCATATTGGTATTGTATACGAACGTGTTGAAAACTGGAAAAAATGAAGATGATGAAAATTGGGATTGGGGGGAATTATAATAAATTAACTTACGGACACCATCGGCTTTTTGAGTGTAAGAAACGAGAAGATAGAGATCCGTCTCCCGATAATCCTGTTTCAGAGACCGATACTATTTCCAAGCAAAGACCACTTCCTTTTCCACCATCTCTCATAAATTAATCTCATAACCTCGTTATAAATATTTAGTAAAAATCGGTCTTCATCCCGAGAGACTCCGAATTTAAGATAGATTTTAAATTAGGAAAGCCGAATTGAAGAGATCTTGTAGGTCGATTTAAAATCATATGAAGGGGTCAAACTTTTGAGCATATTTTTTAAGTCTAGCAGTGTGCCTCTTCTCTTCTTGAATTAGGTTAGAAAGTATTTCAAAGAATTCATCAGAATCCAAACCTTCCCACACATCTTTGATTAATTCCTTCGATGTATTCGAGTGTATCTTTTGGTAAAGATCGAAAGCTAATTTATCGTTCTTGTATACTTCGTATAGTATCTTAACGTCTTTTGTTTGTTTTTCGAACTGTGCTTTATCACGAGCGCGAGAATCTTCTTTGACGGTTTTAAAGTCCAAACCCTTGATATTTGAAATCAATTCTTTTAAATCAGCTTTATGCCCCTCAGATTCATGAGATAATTCAAACAGGAGATCCTTGTATTTATCATCCACCGATGCATAAGCTTCCCACTGTACTACATTCTCGAATTCAGACTCTATCCAATAGGCCCTAGCTAGAAGG
>JAZKSP010000130.1:0-3785 GCA_036626005.1 Thermoplasmatota archaeon
AACGTATCTCAGCACCTTGCAAAGATGCGGGATAGGAACTTTGTGAAGACCCGGAAGGAGGGAACGCAGATCTATTACTCCATAGCCAACGACAAGATATTTGAGGCCTTCGAACTGATGCGTGAGATCATCAAGGAACAGATGGTCGATCCTTCTGCACTTTGAACTGGGATCAGTCACCTTCAAAAGCACGATCCGCCGCGGCCTCAGCATGTATCGCCGTGGTATCGAACAGAGGGATATCTACATCATCCTCGGTTATATACAAAGGAATTTCTGTACAACCCAATATTATTCCTTCCGCCCCTCGATCGACCAGTTCTTGGAGCATCTTTAGAAGAGATTCCTTCGACTTCTCTTTTACTTCCCCTTTACAGAGCTCATTATAGATTATATCGTGTACCTTATCTCTATTATCCTGTTCGGGAACTAGAACCTCAATACCGTGATTTTCCTTCATCCTTTTCCTGTAAAAATCTCCTTCCATCACATATCTCGTTCCTACAAGACCGACGGTTTCCATACCTCTCCGTTTTATTACTTCCGCGGTAGCATCTCCGATGTGGATCACCGGTAAACCCACTCTTTCTTCCACACTATCGGCCATCTTGTTCATCGTATTCGCGCATATCAACAAAAAGTCAGCTCCGGCTTCTTTCAGACCTTTACCCGCTTCCACCATCATATCTTCCAGTTTTTTCCATTCGCCCTGCTCTTGTAGACTCACTATGTCGAAAAAATCGAAGGAGTAAATGACCACTTCCGCGGAGTGTTCTCCACCCAATTTGCTCTTCATCCCTTCGTTGATAATCCGATAATACTCAAGCGTAGATTCCCAACTCATCCCTCCGATCAGACCTATCGTTTTCATCTTATCGTTACATGATATGCATTGAAACGATTATAAGTTTTTACCAATAGGGAGAACTTGGGATCTCTAGTGATCGAATCGATAGTGAAACTATGAATTCCGAAATAATTAAAACAAACTTCACCATCAGGATATCAAAGGGTTATAATGGAACTTAAAAAAATACTCGATGCTAAAACGGTTGCGCTCAGTTCGGTGTTTGCGGCCGGTGTTGCTGTCGCAACCATCTTGATAGTGATACCATTCGGTCTGGGATATCTCAACTTCGGTGAAATCGTTATCTTTACCGCTGCCTTCCTCTTCGGTGGTCTAGTGGGTGGATTGGCAGGAGGTATAGGTGCAGCTGCCGCAGATGTGTATTTAGGATTCGCTTTTTATGCCCCGATAACCCTAATTGTTAAAGGTCTAGAAGGTTTCGTAGTAGGAGAGATCAGTGGAGAGAGTGTAAAAAGCAAGATACTTGGAGTTGGAACAGGTGCGCCTATCATGATCATCGGTTACACGCTGGCGAGAGCTTACTTTGAAGGGGTCCCTGCGGCTCTCTTCATCGAACTTCCAATAGATATCATACAGGCTTCCATAGGCGCTGCGATAGGTTTACCTGTAGCGGAAGTACTGCAGGATTTTGTACCTCAACTCGACCATGATTGAAATAAACTCTTTATCTATAATAGATAGAAATGAGGATCGACTCCTCGACGATCTGAATCTGAAGATCGAAGAAGGAAAGACCACGCTCATCTGTGGTGAACCCGGATCAGGAAAAACGCTTTTGTTGAAAGCGATAAAGGGATTGGTCAGCGAGGGTTTAGAAAAGAAAGGAGATATCAAAACGGAAGGAGAAGTTGGGCTTATCTTTCAGGAACCTAGAAAACAGATGGTCAGACGAAATGTAAAGATGGAGGCTGCCTTCGACCTTGAAAACCGCCGTTTTTCTAGAGAGCAAATAGAGAAAAAGATAGAAGAGTACTCTAGATTCCTAAAAGCTGAACATCTTTTGAATAAAGATATAGATGAGATATCTCACGGTGAACTTACAAAGACCGCCATCCTCTCCACCCTAGTGACGGAACCTGATATAATACTGTTCGATGAACCCTTATCTTCTCTAGATCATCCTAATAGAAAGATGCTTCTTGAGATCTTAGAAAGATTGAGGGAAAAAGGAACGACTATAGTTATAGCTGAACACGATATAAGAGATCTTATCGATCTCTCCGACAGGATGATCTTACTGAAAGATGGAGATATTTTGGAAGATGGCGACCCCAAAGAAAACAAAACGATGCTCTATAGAGAAGGTATCAAGATACCTTTCGGCTGGGAACTAGAGCTCGAAGCCAAGGAGGAGAGATCATGATGGTAAGACTGGAAGACATCCATTTCAGTTATGAGGAAAGCGCGACAGAAACCATCAAAGGTATCAACCTTACTATAGAAGAAGGAAAAAACTACGCTTTCATTGGAAGGAACGGTTCGGGAAAGACTACGCTTTTGAAACTGATCTCGGGCCTATTAGAACCGGATTCCGGAAGGATAATATTTCAGGAAAAAGAACCCGAGGTAGGTTTCTCTCCTGAGGATCCAGAACTTGGATTCTTCGAGAAAACTGTGAAAGAAGAGGTGGGATTTTATCCGAAAAATCTTGGACTGGATCATAAAAAGATCGCTAGAGAAACGCTAAAGAAGGTAGGTATCACTCATCTCAAAAAAAGATCTCCTTACCTCCTATCTTCAGGAGAACAGAGACTGGTTTCTATCGCCTCAGTACTTTCAGGACTTCCAGAGATTCTAGTGCTCGACGAACCGACGCACAGTCTTCACAGAAAAGGCGAAAAGATGGTTAGAAACGTTCTCAAGGAGTTAGAGAAAACGATCTTATTCTCCACCCACTCCTCGGATTTTGCATTAGAGGTCGCTGATGAAGTTATCGTACTACAGAAAGGTGAGATACTGGACGTTGGGAAGGCACGAGAGGTCTTATCGGATGTTGAAAAGCTGGAAGAGGCCGGTATCAGGGCCCCAGGTCTCGTGAGATGGGCTAGAGATAATTCTAGAGAAGTACCTTCAAGTCTAGATGAGGCAGTCGGATTGGTGAAGGAGGGGAAAGAGTGAAGGAAAGTTTCCTCAAAAAATTGGACCCAAGATCGAAACTGTTCTTTTCCTTCATAGTTGTGGTCCTAGCTATCATCGTGCCGAAGATGGAGTATCTGATCGGCCTCATAATCGTAACTCTTCTTTTAGTTGCATTTGGAAAAGCGATAAAGAAATGGCTGTCCTATCTTTCAGTTTTCAAAATCCTTATACCTCTATTATTTTTCCTCAACCTGTTCTTCTATGCCCAGGGAAAGATATTCTGGAGTTTCGAGTTCTCTTTCCTTACTCTCTCGATAACTCAAGGTGGCCTTCTCACATCTGTAATTATTCTCTTAAGACTCTTTTCTATAGCTGCTACTGCGGCATTGTTTGTCATCTCCACTGAACCTATAGAACTCGAAACCGCACTGGCCGATCTGAAGTTCCCCTGGAGACTCGCATTCTTGTTCTCTCTGACTTTGAAGCTGATACCCGAGATGAAAACAAGGTACAGAAAGATCAAAGAGGCTCAGTTATCAAGAGGATTGAAGATGACTGGAGGTCCCATAGAAAAAACCAAAAAGAAGGTACCTATGCTGATACCTTTTTTAGCGTCGATTATCAGGTACGGTTATGAGCTTACTGAATCTCTAGAAGCTCGTGACTTCGACGACATAGGGGAAAGAACAAGCCTGATAGAGTTGAACTACGATCTTTACGATCATCTGCTTTATCTTCTCTCGATATCGATATTATCTGTTTACATCTACTTGAATTTTCTTTGATCAGGTTTAGATTTCAGACTCCTAAACTGTATGATGGTTGAAAATCCATCTAT
>JAZKSP010000018.1:0-18753 GCA_036626005.1 Thermoplasmatota archaeon
CTTAGATTGACTCATATTTCTTATCCATTGAGGGAAAGAATATCTCGTCCATCCGCTGTGGCTGTGATTCTTAGCCGAACAAACACCGGCTGTCATCAAAGAATTGCTGTAACTCCAGAGTCGGTAGGCCTGTCTTCTCCTCACTCTACCGAGGTAAACATCGGATTTGGTCAACCATCTGTAACCCTCATAGAGTTCTGATTCATCCTCGTATTCACGGGGAAGATTTTCATCTATCCACGTTATCAGATCAGACGGTTCTTCATCGAGATATCGAACGCTTTTTTTAGCTTCTAATATATTTTTGTTCTTCAGGATCTTCTTTATAGTGGGGAATATATCGGCCTCTCGATTTCTACTACCTAAAACTGTCAGATCATCGATCTCTATCCTTTTTTTTCCAGCTGCCACACTCTCCAGATCTCTAATCGCGGACCTCATGTCTCCTTCAGAATACTCCGCGATCCTGTCTAAAACTTTTCTTTCATATTCTATACCTTCGCTCTGACAGATCTTCCTTAAATGGGTTTTAATCTCATTTTTATCGACCGTATCAAAATCTATTTTTTTGCATAGATTTTTAAGCTCGTTAGACCTCCTAGTCATGTCATAATAATCATTAGCTATGAGGATAACAGGTTGTTCGGTTTTTCTGATAACGGAAGAGATCTCACTTATCCCACCTTTATCTTCCTTTCCAAAAATATTGTCTGCTTCATCCATCACGAGAAGCGTACGTTTTCCATCCTTATAAGGTGTGAATTCTCCCGATTCTGAAAATGTGTCGTCTACTGCACTCCTACCGACGAATTTCTGTATAGATTCTCGATTTCTCTGATCTGAGGCGTTCATCTCCAAGGCTTCCCAATTCATGTGATTGGCTAGGGCAAGAGCAGCAGAGGTTTTGCCTATTCCCGGTTTGCCAGCGAGTACCACGGCTTTTTTAGATGGTTTGCCCGAAACCCACTTGCTAGCCCAACTTTTCAACTCTCGGATGGCTTTTTTGTTTCCGACGACATCGGATAGGTCTTGAGGCCGGTATTTTTCAGTCCAATCTTGGTATTTATGAGAAGGCCTCCTTGATTTTGCTTCCATCGTATTTTGAGATTGAGTCCGATATTATTTTAACTTAATCCTTGATAACTCCTACCGCTGCAAAGGCGATCCCAACACCGACTAAACCATACGAGGAATAGTCAATGATCCGTTTAGACCTCAGATCCTCGTCATGTGCCCAGTATTCTATACCTAATCCTTCATTAAGGGTCAATCGGCCGTAGACATCATCACCGACCTCAAGATCCGTCGAATTTTGATTTGCGAGTATCACGATAAGTTCGTCCTCTAGCTCTACCGGTATCCCACCTGCTAAATTTTTAAGGATTTCTCCTATGTAGCTAGGATCTTCATCTACTGCTGTAATAGTACCATAAACGATCACCGTGTCATCTTCCTCGTAAGATTCATATCGGAGATCCACTTGATCATCGGCTAGATCTTCACCTGATACACCGACAAAAGGCCAAAAAGCCAATATTAAGAATAGTCCTAATATCAGCATTACCATTCCAGTGGATAGTATTTTGCTATTCATAAAATCCTATAGCATCTTTTCGTTATTTAATCCTGGTCCTCCAATCTACCGAAAGGTTTTTTATCTCTAAAAAGATAAATCAGCACCATGAAAGAAGTAGATTATATCTGGATGGATGGTGATTTTGTTCAGTGGGAAGACGCAAAGGTCCATGTTTTGAGTCATGTGATCCATTACGGTACGGGTGTCTTCGAAGGTATAAGGGCCTATAACAACGACGGCGTTCCAGCAGTTTTCCGATTGGATCAGCATATGCAAAGATTCGTCAATTCTGCTAAAATAATCAATATGGATTTAGACTACGATAAAGAGGAATTGATATCTATAATCGATGAGCTGATCTCAAAGAATGGGCTAAAGTCCTGTTACATACGACCTGTAGCTTACCGTGGTTATGGAAGTATGGGTGTCAATCCTCTAGATAACCCGGTCAATATAAGCATAGCGGTCTGGCCTTGGGGAGAGTACCTCGGCGAGGGGGCACTTGAGAATGGTGTGAAAGTTCAAACCACTTCTTGGGCTAGACATCACCCTAACATTTTCCCGACCAAGGCCAAGTCCAGCGGTAACTATCTCAATTCAGTTATGGCCAAGATGGAAGCGGTTGAGAACGACTATGTTGAGTCGATAATGCTCAACCCTGCAGGTTATGTGGCTGAAGGTACCGGAGAGAATCTATTCTTGGTGAGAGATGGTGAGCTTTATACTCCACAGACCGCAGATGTATTAGAAGGTATAACAAGAGATTCCGTGATACAGATCGCCGAAGACCTTGGCTATACTGTGAACGTTGAAAAAATCACTAGAGATCAAATATACATATCGGACGAGGCGTTCTTCGTCGGTACAGCTGCGGAGGTCACTCCGATAAGGGAAGTCGATAGGAGAGAGATATCTGACGGTAAAGGCCCAGTAACAGATGAGATCCAACAGAGGTACATGAAAGCTGTGAAGGGAGATATCGAGGAATACCAAAGATGGCTACATAGAGTAGAGTAAGCAGAAAATATTTATTCCTTTCTTTTATTTAATCTAACACAGTATAAAGTCTCAAAAAAGAAATCTTTTTGTTCAATTTTGTCTATTTCATATCTTTCTTCTATGACCTCCTCGATACGTTCTGTTGGTGATAGACTTGAATAACATGTAAACACTTTACCGTCTCGCTTCAAATAATCTTTAGCTCTCTCGAGAAATTTTACCACTATTTCGTCACCTCTTTCCCCGCCATCCCACCTATCATCTTCGGACAGAAATTTATCTTTTGGAAGATATGGCGGATTAAAAATTATGATATCCCAATCCCCCTCAGTAATATTTGAAAAAAGATTGCTTTTTCTCACCGATACATTGAGGTCATTTTTTTCAGCATTCGATTTTGTATTTTTGAGAGCATTTTCATCTCTATCAACTGAGAGTACCTCACAACCACGAGCACTGCAGTGAAGCGAAACTATTCCAGATCCACAGCCGATCTCTAGAACCTTCTCGTTCCCCTCCACATCGATAATACTTAACAATAAATAGGTATCGTCCGAAGGCGCGTATACACCTTCATATGTTTCGGTATCCAACTCTTTATCGATCTTCAATCTACGATCAGACCTCTTCTATGACGTCCTTGTATTCTTTCAAATACCAGGCAGCTTTTTCCGGATTCTCTTTATCCAAACTGGACTTCACATCTATGAGATTGCTTATGGCCTCTACAACTTTTTTTCTATTCAACCCTTCGAGTCTGTCTTCGAGTTCTTCTATCTCATCCTCTACGGTATCTTTTAGATGTTCTATAGTCTTCTCTTTGATATCCTCAAAAGTTTCTTCCAAAACTTCTTCGTCTTTGTTTTCTTTTGCCTTACTCAAAAGATCTTCGATCTCTTTTGTACTCTCATCAGATTCTTGAATATCTTCGATCAATTTTGAATTCAGATATATCTGTTTATCTTCTTTCGCATCTTTTCTTTTGATATCTTGGATAAAACTGGAAGCATAGACGAGTGTCTCAAGAGCTTCCTCATACTCTTTAAGTTTCCATTTTCTTTCAACATTTTCTAATATAGCTTTTCCTCTCCGCTGAATAGATGTGATGTCTGATTCATCCATTCTTCTATTCAAGGTCTCTAATCTATCTCCTAGTTCATAGTTCAACCTATCTATCAAGCTTGCCTTCCAATCCACAAGTATTTCGTCAGCTTCCTGGTACTCTAGATCCTTTATCTTGATGATAGCGTCTTTTAATGGTTCCCTGTTGACCTTGATCTCTATCTCGGCTTCTTCTACAAGGTTATTGAGTTCTTTTACATTCCTCACTTTTTCTTTTATTTGGGTAGGAATTTCGGTAGCTGATTTATCTAGTTTTTCTTCCGGTGAGGGTATTATCTTTTCTTCTTCAAGAGCTTCTTTTAGTTCCTCTAAAGTCTCGGACAAAAATTTCTCAGCTAATCCGTACTTTTCGATTTGTATCAATCCTCTATACTGATCGATTTCATAATTGATCCTCTCTTTATCTACGAGATCTTTTTCCTCTAATTCCTCGATCTTCTTATCTGCTTTTTCGATAATGTTAGATAATTCGATCATTTTATTCGCTGAATCGATGAATTCTTCCGTTAGAGCTATACTTTTTTCTAGATCACCGCTTTCTTTGGACTCATTTGAATTCTTCAAAAGTCTCTTCAAGTTATTGAGATCGAATTCGGTTTCTCTTAATTCAGATAGTTTTTTTCTAGCTTCAGAGATTTTAGAATCTGCTTTACTTTCCAGATCTTCTTTTTCCTCAGGTTTCTCTATCTCCGTTTCAATATCCTCTTTCAGTTCTTTAGAGAGATCTATTGCTTTTTCGAAGTCACCTTCTTTGGAAATATCCTCTATTTTGTCAATCTCTTCTTCATATTCAGTCATATCCAGACTTTCCTGGTGCTCGTCCAGCAGATCTTTGATTTCAGAGATATTAGATTTGAGTGAAAATGTGTTTTCCACTTCCTCCTTAAGCGCTTCGAATTGCTTGATAATCTCTTCCCGCTCTTCTTTTCCAGTTTCAAATTTTTCTATCAGTACGTCAAATTCATTTTTTACTGTTTCTAGATCGAAACCTTTCTTTTCTCCCTTCTCGAAAGTTTCTTCTATCTCCTTCAGATATCCTTCTGTTACCTTCTCTATATATTCTAAATTTTCCTCGAGTTCATCTATCAAATCTTCAGATACATCCTTAGCTTCCTGGTAATCTTCATTTCTACACAGCTCTTTTACTTTTTCAAAATCTTGTTCGAACCCATCTAAGAAGTCTAACTTCAAGTTTTGTTCTTCTATCTTATCCCTCATGGCCTTCATTTCGTTTAAGTTTTCAGATATATACCTCAAACTCGATTTATTTTCGAGATAACTGGAGATCAGTTCTGATGCTTCCTCTAGTTTTCCTTCTTTTACCGCATCCTCTGCTCGAGAAATATCATCTTTTATTCCTATCAAGTCTCTAGTTTCTTCGGAAAGTTCCTCTGAAAACCCATCCACTTTTTCTATCTTATCTAATAATTCCTGGGTTTCCTCCTCAATCTCTGATTCTGACTCACATTTTTCGATTATGTCCGTGACCATCTCTAGAGCCTTTTCTTTATTTCCTTTTATTCTTTCTTCCGTTACTGTATCCAGTTTAGTCGTCATCTCAGAGATTTCTATTTCTTCACATTCTAATCTTCTCAAGAGTTTTCGGGCCCTAGAGATCTTTTCATCTAATTCCTTATCTATATCCTCCTTTTCTTCAAATTTTGTGATCTCTTTTGAGGCCGATGGTTTCGTTTCTTCGATTTGATCTGCAATATCTTTTGGTGCCTTGCGGAAATCGAAAGCAAGTTTGTAAGCTTTAGCCGCTTCTTCTGTCTCCCCGATCTTTAGAGAGACTTGAGCTTTCGCATTCCAAACATAATCATAGAGAGGGTCTAATTCTATAACCCTATCATAAGATTCTAGAGCTTTACGATTCGCTCCCATACTTTCCAGTATCGATCCTCTGATAAACCAGCTTTCAGCGTCTCCTCCGTCATTCAATATCTTCTTCTCTACTTCCGCTAATGTCTTCCTTGGCTCTTCGATTATCCCCTCTTCGGGAAGGACAACGCTGGAGATAAACTCGATAGGCTCTTCACATTCCCGGCATTCATCTCCTTCGGACCAAGTGAAGCTATTACAAACTGGGCATCTAAATTCTGAAGAAATGTTTTCATCAATTTCCTGATCACTCGATGACTCATTGACCTCTTCAAGAATCTTCTTTGCAAGTTTTTTTCCTATATGATCAAGAGAAGAGAGATTCTCAACATCAGCTTCTTTGAGCTTTGAGATAGAATCATATTCCGCATCAATAAGGGCTCTAGCTGTCAGATTTCCGACTGACGGGATGCTTGTCAGATCATTGGATGTGTTTTCCTCAGAGGCACCTTTTTCTTCCTGCATAAATTTACCTCATCACAATTTTTATTTCTGAATCATAGTTATAACTGATTATTTTTCATACATATCAACTCATTAATAACTTTTTGTGAGAAAATACTAAAGATGTGACCATATCAATCCCAGAATCTCTTAGTCCTAGCGTACTCGATCTCCGCTTCAAGGATATCTCTCAAAAAATTCTCTTCATCCCGGTGTCTTTTTGAAAGTATTCTCCCAGCTTTTTGATGACCTACACCTCTCGCAGACAAAGCCATGGCAGCTCTTTTTTTGTGTACCCTCGCTAATTCAGCTAGTTTATAATATTTCTTCAATTCTTTTTTTTCCTCTCCAGTCAAATCTTCATTCTTTTTATCGATAAGACCCTCATCATCATACGGTCTTAACGGAGCGACCATCGACGACCCACACTGTGGACAATTAGGTCTTTTGAAGTCTCTCACTCGCTTCCTTCTCCTGGTCCCGCATCTAAGGCATTTCGTGATTATCTTTTGAGATTCAAGTCTTTCTTTTAAAGAATCTAGGACCGCTTTACTCACTCTATCGGCTCTAAGAAATTCTTCATGTTTTTCTAAACCTGCTTCTCCCATAGGGGAGATGCCCTTTTCAGAGATGACCACATCGATCTCTCCTTTATCTATTTCCTTCAAAATTTTTTTCGTCTTATCGATGTCCATATTGTCACGGAAAGTCTTCTCGACCGCTTCTCTATAAAGTACAGTGTCTTCGAAAGTGTCTATTATCTTATCCATATTTATCTTCCGCCAATCAGCATCCTTTTCGATAGCTCCGAACTTCTTTCCTACGTGCAGAAATTTCCAGTTAAAGAAGTTTGAGTTTCTCAAGCTTTTCTTCATCAACCCTTCTAGACTTTCCGGCTTTGTGTCGTACAATACATCCTTTAAATTGGAGGTATCGATCTTTCTAGGGAGATTCATCATTATCCTGTAAGGGTCGGTTTGGAGACCTACACTTTCTCCTAGTCTTGCAGACAGAAGAGAGGCAAAGACATGTCCAAGGGTCTCATTGACCAGGGTCCCAAAACAGGCATTGACCACGGCTGTTTCTTTTTCCAGCTCTATCACTATTTTAGAATCCGTAGGCATCTCGTGTTCTCTCTGGTTATTCAAGTACTCTTCATATGCTTCTCTAGCGGCTTCACCGATGGGATACTCATCTAATTCGATTTTTGACCCCTCTTTTCTCAATCTACCCACTTCTTGCGTGACTTCGAAAGGAACGGGAATATCTTCCCCTGTCCAGTCGGGTATCTTTCCGATATTTCCCACCTTATCTACCAGTACTTCTTCCTCCTTCAAATCGACTACACGCCAGGCTTTACCTTGAAGCGTGATGACCTCCCCTTCTTCGATATTGCTGGCTACAAAACTCTCATCGAGTGTTCCGATGACCGAATCTGTAGAGATGTTCCTTAATAGGTAAGTCCTTTCGTCGGGGATCATCGATATATTGTCGTAAAAGTAATTCAGAGATGCTCTTCTTTTCCCTATCCTTTCGTCTTCCTGCCATATGACCCTGATCTCTGCGAGTTGGTCTATCAAGTCATCAAATGTTCTTTTTTCTAACGATTTGAAGGGATAGGCCCTTTTAGCTAAGGTAAAAAAATTATCCGATTCGATCTCCTTTTCTGTATGAACAGTGCTGATCAATTGATTCGCTAGCACGCTCAAGGGCTCTTCGGGGATATCTGTTTTTTCAAGATCTCTTGACTTTCCTTTCTTGGAGATAACCCCCCCTTCCATGATGTCGTCTTTTGTAGTGGAGATTATCCTGCCCTTTGAGGTCTCATCTATCTTGTGCCCGGATCTTCCCACTCTCTGTATCAATCGTGTTACTTGTCTAGGTGACTGGTACTGCAGAACGAGGTCAGTTTTCCCAACGTCTATACCCAGTTCCATCGAGGAGGTACATATGAGACCCTTCAGTTCACCCTTTTTGAAACGCTTTTCCATATCTATTCTCGCGTCTTTAGAGAGCGATCCGTGATGGATGCCGATGGGAAAGTCCACGCTCTCAGTACCTTCTTCTTTCCAAAGTGTATAGGAAGAGGAAAGTGATTCGGCCGCATCTCTAGTGTTTACGAAAAATAATGTTGATATGTGATTTTCTATCAAGTTTCGGCATAACCTGAGAGAAGATGCCTTTTCTATATCACACCTCATTATCTCGGAAAGTTTTTCATCTTCATTTTTTTGAACGGGTTTTTCTACTCTTATATCCAATTTTCTTTTACCGGAGGTCTCTATTATGGTCCCATCCCTGTCCACACCGACTAAGAAATCTTTGACCTTTTCGGGAGATCCTACGGTTGCTGAGAGACCTACCCTCTGAAAGTCTCTTCCACAGAGTTCAGCCAACCTTTCTAAAGCCAGAGCCAACTGACTTCCTCTCTCATCTTCCGCCAGTTCGTTCAGTTCATCCACGACTACGTGCCTGACGTTCTCCAAACCGTCTCTCAATTTATGCCCGGTAAACATTATTTGGAGTGTTTCAGGAGTCGTTATCAACACTTCTGGTGGATTTTCCGACTGTTTTTTCCTCTCTCTTTGGCTCGTATCACCATGCCTGACTCCAACACTGAAATCTAATCTCTCCGAGAATTCTTTGATCCTCCTGATCATGTCCCGGTTCAATGCCTTTAGAGGTGTTATGTAAAGCAGTAAAAATCCATCATCCCCTTCAGACAATATGTTTTCAAGAATCGGGAGTAATGCGGCTTCAGTCTTACCTATGCCTGTAGGAGCGATGACCAGCGTATTTTCCCCGTTCAGTATCGGTGGGATAGCGTCTTCCTGTGGTTTAGTTTCCTCTTTAATATCGAGTTTCGACAATACAGACTTTATATCATCCGATAAAAGATCAAAAGCACCCAATTTATCTTTCACCTTCTTTTATGAATTGTTGGATGTCTTAGGTGTGGGTTCGCTAGTGGGGAACGGTATGGTCTTTATCTCTAAAAGTGAAGCCAATTTGTCGAGTAGTTTATCTTTCTTTTCACCTACCAAGGCATGTTTTAGTACTTCTCCCAGGTTCTCTACGGGGACGATCTCTATCTCGTCTTCGTACTTCTCTTCTATCACTATGTCCTTTTCGTTCATCTTTGGGATCAACACCTTGTCCATCCCTACCTCTGCGGCGGCCTCGATCTTCGAAGTTATACCGCCGACCGGTAGGACCTGTCCTCTAACGCTCAGAGACCCTGTCATAGCAATGTTTTGATCGATCGGGATATTTTCTAAAGCAGAAATGACCGCAGTGGCGATAGAGATCGATGCGGAGTCTCCTTCAACACCTTGTTGAGTGCCTATGAACTGGATGTGTACATCGTATTGAGAGATGTTCTCTCCGGTGTACTTCTTGATCAACGCCGAGACATTCTGAACAGCTTCCTTAGCGATATCTCCGAGTCTTCCTGTCGCGATCACTTTTCCCTCTTCACTAGAATGTGCGGGGGTCACTTCCGCTGCAATAGGTAAAACGATGCCTGAATATTCGGACATCCCGTCCTGTTCATCACCCATGGCCGCGAGACCGTTGACTATACCCACCATATCTCCTTCTGTTCTGTACATGCTGTATTCTTTTCTCTTTTTGATATACTTGTCAGTGACCTGCTGTTCGAGCGATCTTGCCGTGCTTTTCGCGTCGGTTACATCCTCTGCAGTGGTCATCTTGTGTCCACGCTCTTCTGCAAGATCTCCAGCGACTCTTACCAATCCTCCAAGTTCTCTCAGTCTTAAGGTCAACTCTCCACGCTTATTAGCTCTTCTCTGAGCTTCTCTTAACATCTCCTTGATAGCGTCTTTAGTGAAATGGGGGATTTTCTTATCGTCTTTCTCGATCTCCTGAGCTATGAAGCGGATAAGTTTTCTACGATTTTTGTCCGTGTCATCCATAGTGTCATTGACATAGACTTCGTAACCATAACCTCTGATCCGTGATCTTAGAGCCGGATGCATCCCTCCGTGCTGCCTGCCTTTTTCATCCTTTTGTCCATAAACTGAATCTAGATTTCCAGCTGCAACAAGGATGAAATTCGTCGGGACCGGTTCCGTTTGAACCATAGCTCCACTGCTCCTTTCGCTCTGACCCGTGATGGAGAACTCTCCTTCCTGCATCGCCGTGAGTAAACTATGCTGGGAATCCATACCGAGCATGTTCATCTCGTCTATGAAAAGCACACCATTGTGTGCCTCGTGTATCGCCCCGACTTCTACTCTCTGGTGAGCCGGAGTTTCGAGACCTCCACTCTGGAAGGGATCGTGTTTCACATCACCTAAAAGGGCGCCTGATTGAGCGCCTGTAGCGTCTATAAAGGGTGGCTTCTCCCCGGACTTGCTATTTTTCAAAAGCTTTGGAGCTTGAGAATCACCATCATCTCCGAACCCCCGTGGGTTAGCTCTCATCGCGATCATAAGCATAGCAGCGGCGAGGATACCAAAGAACATGATCATAAAATTACTTTGCCAAATTGATATGGCTACAGCCGCTCCAACAATCAAGGCAAGGATTACGAGCATCCCTCGGTTTTTCTGTTTTTCCTTTTTTCTAGCTTTTCTTTTGTGGGCGTCGACTATATCTTCGCCCTTCCCCGCAGGTACGGTTCTAACTTTAGGTTCGTTTTCATCCTTCTCGTTTGGAAAGCACAGTATGTCCTCGACTTCCTGTTTTGATAGAAAATCGGTCATCGCCTTGGCTATCATAGATTTACCGGTACCGGGAGGACCAATCAGCATCAAGTGGCGGTGCTGTTTGGCCGCCTTCTTAGCTACACTGACCGCTTCATCCTGTCCTATGACTTGGTCAGCTAAAAGATCGGGAACTTCGACTTCCTCAGTACTGTTGATATTCATCTCTTCTGTCCATTCATCTATAGGAGCAACGTCGACTTTCTGAGTTTCTGCTGTAGAGGGATTATCTTTCTTTGATCCTTCTTTTGAAGATTTACTCATCAATTACACCAACAATCGATTTCAATTCATCTCATCTATCGGTGTTATAATTAAAGTTTTCCTTCAATTTATACATAATTTCCCCCTAATTGGTCTTAGAAAAGATATTAATATTCCAAGTCTTACTTTATCTATGGAGGATGAATTATGGAGACTATATCTGCGGAGAAATTAAAAGAAAAGATGGATGCGGGGGAAGATTTCATGCTTGTCCATGTGCTTTCCGAAGAACAATTCAGGAAAGAACACATACCGGACTCTATCAATATACCTCTTGGAGAGATCGGCAGGAGAAAGAATGAACTAGATCCGAATAAAGAGATAATCCTCTACTGTGAGAGTTTCGATTGTGAAGCGAGTCCTAAGGCCGCTGAAAAATTGGAGAAGCTCGGATTCAGGGATGTGGTAGACTATGAAGGTGGGATGAAAGATTGGAAAAAGAAAGGTTATCCCGTAGTTTCATCTGCCGATTGAGGTTGTTCAAACAGAAGGTACCAAAAATTTAATTACAATATTTCATTACACTGTAATAGGTGATAATATGCCGGAATGCCATGATATGAAGAAAGGACAGATTTACATGTGTGAAGAGTGTGGTTTTGAGATGAAAGTTGTCAGCGAGTGCGGAGAATGCTGTGAGGGTGAAGAAGAAGGCACTTGTGCAACCTGTGAATTCAGATGTTGTGGAGAAGAGTTGAAACTCAAAAAGTGACAAGATTCACACAAAAATCTCTTAAAATTCTTTTTTATTATCTTCAAAACTTTTAGACGGCATATCTCTGTTCAACTTTGGAGTCCAAACGAATTGAAAGATGTCGTCGTATTCCCTTATCATTTCTGCTATCAGAGGTTTAGAGAACCAGGTCTTATCTCTTCGAACGGTTTTACTTTCTAGTCCTACCATCTTTTTAACCACTGTTCCTTCGATTTTTGCTTTTACATAACATCGATCCAGCGCTGGGTCGTTGTAAACCACTATAGGGAGTTTCAATTCGTCTTTCTTGTGTATAGGGACGTGCTCGTCTACTTCTTTAAGATGATCTTTTTCAAAAGAATGTTTTTCACCGTCTCTTTTTTTCACAGAAGGTTTCTCTTCTTTCAATAGGGTCTTTAGACTTTTTTTCTGGGAGACCATCCCTGTATTCAAAGTTTTAAGTTGAGAAGTGATCAATTTTCTGAACCTATTTTCTTCCATCTTTTAATTGTAAGGTCTGAAGAGCTATAAAACATTTGAGAGGGTGATGTAGCTAATTTCCCCTTTCAGTATTTCAATCTTCGATCTTCCTTACGAAGGCAAATTCGAGTTCCCTATCCTCGTGACTAATGTAATTGCTGGTCACCTTTACCGGGAAAGTGGTACCATCTTTTGCCTCATGTTCAGTTTCGAATCTTCTCGAACCCTCCTCCTTGAGTTTCTCCCAAGCATCTTCTCTTTCGTCTTCTGAAAAGCTAGTATCTATATCATAGATAGTTAGATCTTGAATTTCCTTCTGATCATATCCCACCATCTCTCTGACTTTCTCATTTCCATACAATATTTCACCCTCTAGACTCACCCAAAAAATACCGTCTTCCGCCTTTTCTATAGTATGCCGCATAAGCTCCATCGTCTTTTCATCTTCGTATTTTTTTACTTCGTTTACTAATTCCTGGGCTAATATTTCATATTGCTCTACTAGTTCATCTTGTGTTTTATTATAAAGATTCAGTTCTTCTTTTTTCCATATATACTTGTCCGCTCCATAGTTCAATGCGTTCATCGCGACCTCTTCCCAACCCCTCCCTGTGAAGAGTATGAAAGGTATCCTGTTTTCTTTTTCCTCTCTCAGAATTCTGAGAAATTCGATACCGTCTTTTTCTGGCATCTGATAGTCTGAAACCACTGCATCCATGTTCTTATTTTCTAAAAGCTCTAAAGCTTCTTCAACATTATCTGAGGTCTCGATGACGAAACGATCGTCTTTTTCTTTGAGGACCTCTTTTTCCTGTTCTAGGAAATCTTGTTCATCGTCCACCAACAGGACGTTTATCTCTTCGAGGCTCATCGACCTCCTCCGACCTTCTATCTCGGCTGCTGATATAAGTAATTTTTGTGCTTATCTGAAATTTTTGTTTAGAAATAGAGCTAATCTCTTTCCTTAATGAGCTCCGATCAAATAAAGAGGGTCCTCTAGAGATAATCCTCCTCGAAATAAATGGGTCTTTTTTCTTCCTCTGTCTCTCCTTCGAGGCCTTCGGGTATTTTTTCCTTTTTGATCCAAGGCCATATCCTCGAGATGTGGTCTGTCCTGATGTAGACCTCTTCTAGATTTACGTGACTCCAGTTTGCGAAACCCACCTTTTTATCGTTCTGACGTTTTTCCCTAAATTTTTTGGAGTCGACCGAGATCTGCTTCCAATCTATCTCCTCAAAATTGGACTGTAGGACCTTTTTCAAGACCAGCGTTTTTTTATCGAATTCCTTCAGCTCACCTAGGAATCCCAAGCCGTCGTCCATGACTACCAGTATGTCCTCGTTCTTCAATCCATCCAACTTCTTTCCCAATAGTCCTTCCAACATACTTATTCCTCTATCTAGAATTTTATCGTACCGTCAGTACTAATAATTTTGGATATTTAAAATGGGAGGATTTGGGTATTGGAGGGTACGAAATAGAGTGTTTAGGAAATTATTTATTTCACAGGAGCTCATATCTTAAAGAAAAGATATTTAAATGACTAGATGTAGAGGATATCGAAATCGTGCAGATGAATAAAATGTGTGAAATCCATTCATCAAAGGAGGTGGGATATTGGATTTTATAACGGCATTATTTGAAAATAGTCTGTTTATAGTCTCGCTTGCCGTACTGATAGGTATATTGCTGGGCAGATTGGAGATCAAGGGATTCAGATTCGGTATATCCGGCGCCCTTTTTGCAGGTCTGCTATTTGGGCATTTCGGTGCGACCGTAGAGGACCCTTATTTCATAATTTCTCTTGCGTTGTTCGTTGCAGCCGTAGGCTTGATGGCGGCTAGAGATATCGGAGGCGTAGTCAAAGCACACGGCACTAAATTTATCATCGCGGGTTTTTTGATGACCGCTGTAGCCGCCTTATTGACTTATGTAGGAGCTCAGACCTTGGGGAATATAGGGGTGGTGGAGCCTACATACATCGAGGGGGTTTTCAGCGGAGCGTTGACCAGCTCACCCGGCCTTGGTGCCCATATCGAGGGTGTTTCAGATACCGCTAGGGAACAAATAACGATAGGCCACTCCGTAGCATATCCTTTCGGTGTGATAATGGTCATCGTGTTCCAAGAATTATGGCCGAAGATAAGAGATATCGATCTCGAGGCTGAGAAGGCTAAATTTAAGAAGAGGATCGATGAAGCGACTTCTGACGAGGAGAAAAAATTGGACAAAGACACCGTAACATTCAGCGTTGGAGGTTTTGTCTTAGCAGTGGTTTTAGGTGGTGTCCTGGGACAGATACCTATACCCTTGGGGCCTCTGGGAAGTGTTACACTTGGGATAACTGGAGGAGTACTTCCCGCTGCTCTAGCAGTAGGATATGTGGGCAAGATCGGCCCCATCAAGACCAGGATGTCTCACGAAGTTTTGTCCGGTATAAGATCCTTGACCCTTGCTTTATTTTTAGCTGTCGTTGGGATAGAGGGTGGAGCCGGATTCTTAGAAGCAGTGATGAGTTCTGGAGTTGTACTCGTGCTGATAACCTTCCTGGTAGGATTGGGAACCCTCGCTGTAGGCATGCTGCTTCTTAGGGGATTATGGGACCTGGATTGGATAGTGACAGCCGGAGCGATAACTGGCGGTATGACTTCGACACCTGGATTAGGTGCCGCGATAGAGTCCACCGGTACAGAAGATGTTGGAGCGGGATACGGTTCGACCTATCCGTTCGCTTTACTTGGTATGGTTATTTTCGCAAGGATATTGAGTATATTGATAGTCTGAAAAAGAAAATCCGGAGATAAACATGATTAAGTTGAACAAAAAACTGATGATCATAATACTCACGTTTTTCGTAGCTTCTATTTTCGCCTTATCACCCTTACCGTTAACTGCGGACCAAAAGATAATGATCGCTATCGCCTTCTCAGCAGCAGTTCTATGGGTCACTGAAGCTCTACCTATCTCCGTGACCGCACTGCTGGTAATCCTTCTTGAGGGGATATTGGGTATACAACCTTTGGATGAAGCACTCGCATATATAGCCACGCCGGTGAATACTCTGATTTTAGCAGGTTTTATCATCGCTGCAGCCCTCAAAAAATATGACCTCGATAGAAGGATCGGGCTTCGTTTCATCTCTTTTATGGGTGAAAAGACGGAGAACCTGATTTTAGGAGTGATGATAGCAACCGCTTTTCTTTCCATGTGGATATCGAACACAGCTTCGACTGCCATAATGCTCCCTATCGGTATCGGGATAATAAAAAAGGCGATAGATGACCCACAAGGCACCAACATGGGTAAGGCCATGGTGATCGGGATCGCTTTTACAGCCAATCTTGGTGGGATGGGAACGCCGGTTGGAACTCCGCCGGTTCCGATAACGCTGGGTTTTTTGAGAGAAGAAGGGATATACGTTTCATTTGCTGGTTGGATGATAAGAGCTATACCAGTTATACTACTCACTATCCCGATAGTATGGAAACTGATGGTCACAATTTATAAACCAGAAGTTGAGAGGATCAAAGGTAGTACGGAAGATATAAAAAAAGAACTTGCCGAGATGGGTAAGCTAACTCGTAAACAAAAACACGTCCTCCTACTCTTCTCGATAGCTGTGATCATGTGGCTGCTGGACCCTCTAGATGCCTTCTTACCACTTCCGGGAGATTGGATCTATATAGCTTCACTTTTGATTTCCATGATGTTCATATTCCCCGGCATAGGAGTCCTTGACTGGGAAGAAGCATCTGATGAGATAGGCTGGGGTGTATTTGTACTCGTCGGAGGCGGTCTTGCTTTGGGATCGGGATTGGAGAAGACAGGGGTCATAGGCATGATAACCGGTCAGATGGAAGTGTTCCTGGCGGATGCGAATCTTTTGCTCATTATTGGTAGTGTAGCATTCATTACTGCCTTCAGCATAACTTTATTTTCCAGCTTAACAGCGACTTCCAGCACATTCGTACCGGTAGCGATATCATTGGCAGCGACTCTTTCGATAGAACCTCTCTTATTGGCTCCTGTAGCGGGTATGGCGGCCTGCATGGCTTTCTTGTTACCGGCCAATACACCGCCTAATGCTCTATCGTACAAGACCGGCTATTTCAAAACATACGAGATGACAAAAGTTGGGGTTATAGCCACTATCTTATGTGTATCAACGCTCGTTTTTATCGCGCTGGTTTATTGGAATCCCGTATTTTGAAGGTGTGGTTTATTTGGTTATCTTTCTTCCAATATCTTCGCTATCTTTTTCGAGGCCTTCCCATCGCCGTATGGAGACGGTTCTGGATCCCATTCATCTTTATTAAAGTTCTCTATCGCTTCTAAAATATCATCTTTCTCTGTACCTACAACAGTGCAGTATCCCGCTTCGACCGCCTCGGGCCTTTCTGTGGACTTTCTAAGTACGAAGACTTTTTTCTTTATCCCGGGTGCTGTAGCCTCTTCCTGTATACCGCCTGAATCTGTGAGGATGAAGTTACATCTTTTCATCAAGAGAAGAAATTCTAGGTACCCCTGTGGAGGTACCAAATATATATCGTCGTTTTCCTCCATCCTTTTCAGTAGATCGTGTTTTTTGAACATCTTTTTCGCTCTTGGATGTATCGGATATACTACGGGAAGAGCAAGCTCTTCGAAAACACGGGTATAGTTTACTAACACATCCAGATCGTCTACATTTTCGGCCCTGTGGGCAGTGACGAGAACGAAATTACTTGGAACTTCGAAATCCAGATCCGCTTTTTTCTCCGCAACTTCAAGATTTTGGATACATGCATCGATAACCGTATTGCCCGTGACGAAGATATCTCCCCAAACGTCTTCCTTCTTTAGAATGGTTTTATTCTCCTCCGTGGGAGCGAATAAGATACTGGAAGCGTGATCCGTCAATCTCCTGTTATACTCTTCGGGCATCCGGTAGTCGTAACTTCTGAGGCCCGCTTCGATGTGACCGACTTCTTTCCCCATCTTTGTGGCGGCCAATGCTCCCGCTAGTACGGTATTCGTGTCTCCCTGGACAAGAACGATCTCGGTGCCGAGTTCCTCAAAAGTTCTTTCAAGTTCGATCATCGCGTTGCCGGTCTGTTCAGCTTGAGAACCCGAGCCTATATCGAGATATCTATCGGGCTTTTCTATCTCTAGTTCTTCGAAAAATATGCCGGATACTTCTTCGTCATAGTGCTGCCCGGTGTGGATCAAATCATAATCCACATCATTCTTTTCGAGTTCCCTTATGACCGGACTCATCTTGATGATCTCAGGTCTGGTCCCGACGACTACGCCAACCTTCTTCATAGGTCGTTCTCCTCTTTCCTCTGGTGTTCCAATTCGTCCGCTTCTCTCAAGGATTCGAAGGTACCTATATCGAATCTCTTACCGTCGAACTTGTATCCGTAGAAACCGTTCCCGTCCTTTCTCATCATCTCGATAGAATCGGTCAACCAGATCTCTCCTTTTTTTCCGGGCTCTGTCTTATCGATATAGGAGAAGATATCCGAATTGACTATCATCAATCCGGCTATATTCAACCAGTGGTTGTTTACTTTATAAGGCTGGGCTTCTTCCATGCTCGGTTTTTCCACCATACCGTGTATCTCGCTGTTCTCATCGATATCTACCACACCGAACCTCGTAGGATCATCTACAGGATGTAAAACAAGGGTGCCTTTTCCACCTTTCTCTTCGTGGAACTCGACGATATCTTCCATCGTCTCGTAGGGTGTGAAGTAATTGTCTCCGTACATTATCGCGAAGTCCTCGTCCTCGTCGATGAAATCTTCACCCAGCGAGACGGCATGGGCGGTACCTTTAGGTTCTTCCTGCATCCTGTAATATATCTTGAGACCGAGTCTTTCTCCGGATCCCAGATAGTCGATCAAGGCGTGTTTCTTTCTACCGACTATCAGAAGAACGTCCTCTATGCCTCCCGCCTTTAGAACTTTCAAAACGTGCTCGATAGCCGGATTCTTTCCTACCCTGATTATCTCCTTAGGGATAGCCTTCGTTATCGGACTCAGTCTAGTCCCTTCACCTGCCGCTAGTACTATAGCTTTTTTTACCAATTTATCACCGTTGTCGGATAATCACCATAGGTTGCTCTTTTATATATTTTTATAATCTTTTGTTTAATGGATCGTCGACCCTCCGTTCACTCCTACTACATCTCCATGGACATAATCCCCTTCTTCTGAGGCTAGGAATAGAGCTACATCTGCTATATCTTCCGGTTTACCGATCCTTTTGATTGGTATGCTTTCAGCTCTCTTTTTCCTTTTCTCCTCAGAATATCCAGCGATGATGTCCGTGTCGATAGTCCCGGGAGCTATACCGCTGACCGTGATCCCTTCAGGTCCCAATTCTAGAGCTAAAGCTCGTGTCAATCCCAATAGAGCTGATTTGCTGACCACGTAAGAAGTACCGTGGTCCGAACCGCTGAAAGCGAGTTGGGAGGACATATTGATTATACTCCCAGAGTTTGATCTCTTCAGGTGTGGTAAAGAAAATTTACCTAAATACTGTCTAAGGCCTCTTCCTTCAGGGAGAGAATACAGACAGT
>JAZKSP010000019.1:0-18733 GCA_036626005.1 Thermoplasmatota archaeon
GAAGCTAAACTTCCTCAGAAAGTCGGAGGCATTCTGCCTATTTCATGGTGTAAGGGATCGCCGAATGAGGATCAGAGGTAAACTCGATATGAATCCATCTTCAGATACGGTTTCAGAGAAGAAAGAGAGGATGTACTCTATTCAAAAACACGACGCGACCTCCTTACATTATGACCTTAGATTAGAAAAAGACGGTGTTCTGAAGAGCTGGGCGATCCCGAAAGGATCATCAGAGGATCCATCCAACAAAAGATTAGCGATAAAGACTGAAGATCACCCCTTGGATTATGCCGATTTTGAAGGAGAGATCGAGGAAGGAAGATATGGGGCTGGACAAGTGGAATTGTGGGATGAAGGAACATACCAAAAGATCGAATGGAAAGAAAATAAGATAGTAGTCGACATCTAAGGTGAAAGATTGAACGGAAAATACGTCCTGATCAGGTTCAAACCTTAAGAAGAAACTGAAAACTGGTTGTTTTTTAAGAAAAAAGAATACTAGATAATGATCATCCGTCGAAATACCTTAAATCCACGATATACTTCTCTAAGATTAAAATTCTAGACTTTAGATCCGTACTAGACCTTAAAATACAGAAAGTTTAGATAACAAACTTTATTTGACCAAAACGTGCATTTTAGGGAAGCCCTCTCTGATCTTTATTTCATCAGCTTTTAGATCTACCAAAACAGCTTATTAGCCAAATCGTAGCTTTCTATCTCAGGTCAAATTCCCAAAGGGGTGTCACTCACAAAAATTATTTATATTATTTTAATATATACATAAACCAAGAGGGCTAATATGAAGGATAAATTTAGTTTACCCATGAAGGCTTTTTTAGGTGTTATCGTAATAGCTCTTTTGACCGTTTCGGCTATAGGGTCAGTCGGTCAGAACTTACCTTCAAATACACAAGATACCGTAGAACAAACGGACGGTATTAATTATAAAAGTCTGAGTTATCAGGTCAACATAAATGAGTCCTACGCTGTGACCAATGTTAAAACCGTTTTGAGCAATCCTACAGATGAAACTTTAGAGGCTAATGTGACCTTTTATGTTCCGGAGGAGGCCTTTTTATCAAATCTGACTTTAGTTTTGAATGGTGAAGTGTACTACGCCGACGTGGTAGAAAGCGAGAAGGCTAAAGAGAAATACAACGAATCTGTCAAAGAAAACAGGAGTGCTGTCCTAGGCGAATACGAGAAAGGTGGTTTGTTCACCCAGAAGGTAAATATCAAATCAGGTATGGAAGCTGAGGTGATCGTGAGATACGAGAGTTTCCTAAAAAGACGGATAGGTGGATACTACTATGATATGAACTTGGAATTGTTCTCTCAGTACGATGAAGCCTCTTTTGAAGATTTTTCTTATGATATAGATATTAAGTACAGTGAGCCCATAAAAACTATAGACTTGAGCGAGATGATAGATGGGAGTTATAAAAATTATATAAGCCCTTCCGAGGCCGAGGTTGGATATTCGGGTGAACTAGTACCGGGTGAATACACACTAAATTACGACGTGATGGTCACTGGATTAAAAGGGAACATGAGCTTTTATGAAGATAAAAAAGGTTCTTATTTCATGCATCGGATGCGTCCAAATGTAGATGAGATGGAAAAGATACCCAAAGATATCGTATTTGTTTTGGACAGATCCGGTTCTATGTCAGGTAAAAAGATCCAGCAAATGAAAGCCTCTTTTAAACATATAATCGGAGAATTAGAAAAAGAAGAAAGATTCAACGTGATAACTTTCAATGAGAATGTAGACTCTTATTCTGAAGAGATGCTAGAAGCGAGATCGAGTAACAAAAGCGATGTTAAAGGATATATAGACAGTATAGAAGCTAGCGGCTCAACGAATTTAAATGGAGCTATCCTCAAAGGTATCGAAACTATAAACAAACGAGAATTGGGCTACGGCGAAAGAGCAGCAATGATCGTTTTACTGACCGACGGGCTTCCTACCGCTGGTGTGACGAACACGGCATCTATACGGCAAAACATCAATGAGGCTAATGACCTAGGCATAAGCATATTTAATCTCGGTTTTGGAAGCGATGTAGATTTTGATCTCCTTAAATCGATAAGTTTGGAAAACAATGGCTATTCCAAGAGGATTTACGAAGGAAACGATGCTGAAGAACAGATAGTGGGCTTCTATGATGCCATCTCTACACCCTTATTGAGGGATATAGATCTCAAATATGAAAACACGAAAGATTGTTATTCCAACAAAGTCAAAACGTTGTTTTCGGGTAGTGAGATCATAACTATAGGAAAAATAGAAAATGATAGCGAAAAAATCGAATCGAAATTCAAAGCAAACAGCAAAAACGGCACACTCTACGTCAACGATACTTGGGATGTGACCCATAACGAATCAAATTCACATATCCCTAGAGTTTGGGCTTACAAGTACACCAATCATTTGATGGACAAGATGGTCGTTGAGGGAGAAAACGAAAGTATCAGATCTGAGATTGTCTCTATCGCTACCAATTACAGCTTCGTTACTCCTTATACGTCATTCATTTTTACCGTTGATTCATCTGATTTAGATATCCCAAGCAATGAAGGATTAGGTGATCCCTCTGATGGTGAGAGCTCCGCCGATGGTGGAGCTACCCCGGGCCTCAATATGCCTGAAATATTATTTATTGTCATATTGATAACCATATTGTGGTCCCGAAAAAGAAAAAGCTGATCGGATAATCTCGGATTAGGTACAAGAATAAGACATGGTGATTCCTACTTCCACTGGGTACTCCCTTATCACTACCTATTTTTACTCTAACTTACCTAAAATAGAGAATACATCAACTTTTGATCCGTAACCACAACCTTTTTATAATACTTTAGGTGCACCTAAAAATAGTCGATAACGATGTTAGGTCAGTACTTGATAACGTTCAGAGAAGCATTGGAGGCCGGTCTTATAATAGGTATAATAATCGCCTATATGCAGAGAACGGATAGAAAGTTCCTGAAAAATTACGTTTGGCAGGGGACCATCTTATCTCTCATCACTGGAGCGATAATAGCTTTCACGATATCTCTCATATACGGTGGTCTGTCGGAGACCGCGATAGAACTCTTCGAAGGTATCTCCGCTCTGATAGCTGTTGCCGTGCTTACAACCATGATAATCTGGATGGGAAAGAAAGGAAAAAATATCAAGGAAGAGATAGAGAAGAAAGTGGACAAAGTGGCTACTAAAGGGACTGCGATCGGATTGATCAGTTTTTCATTCATAGTCGTCTTCAGGGAAGTCCTCGAAACGATCTTATTCTTGACTCCATTGGCCACTCAAGACTTTACGGGAACTATCCTGGGCGGTATATTAGGTTTGATCACCGCATTGGTTCTAGTCTATCTAATATTTGAGATAGGTATTAACATAAACTTGAAGAGTTTCTTCTACTTCAGCAGTATTTTACTGATATTCGTTGCCTCTGGTTTGGCCGGATATGGCGTTCATGAATTGATAGAAGTGTACGAGCCCAGTGGATGGATGGGGATGAACGCTTTTGAAATCAGCATATCTGAAGGACACATATTACACGACGACAGTATCCTTGGATCGATACTCTCCGTGATGTTCGGTTACTCTACCAAGATGGAATGGCTAAGAGTGATCGTACAATTCGGATACCTAGCTATATCGTTACCTTCAGTCATATTGCTCTATAAGATGCCTCAAAAGCTAACGAGGATAAAAAATTCTCTCCTCGCGATGATGAAATAAAAGGTCCCTACATAGAACAAAAACCTCTCTCACCAAGAGAGTCCTAAGTCAACGAAACTATCCAATACTTCTTGATACGCCCTCTGTGAAAAAATGCAGATATATCAATCGAACATCAAATACGGTAGGTAACTATTCTTGATACCATCTCAACCCGGCAGTTGTTTTCCATAAAAATCGAGGTGCACTCGATACTTTCAAATCCTCACCTGCAAAACAGAAAGGTATAACCTTACCGACGGAGAAGAATCTTGAGGAATCTATTAAGCTTTCACCTGATCCTCCCTATACTCCCTACTTTCGGTTCTATCATATCTATATGTTTCTTTTCTTCGTCTA
Organism: Thermoplasmatota archaeon; assembly: GCA_036626005.1. Classification (GTDB taxonomy): domain Archaea; phylum Thermoplasmatota; class Thermoplasmata; order Halarchaeoplasmatales; family Halarchaeoplasmataceae; genus Natronoplasma. The sequence goes on from JAZKSP010000019.1 coordinate 4,094, forward strand.
TCAGATACTGCAGGTTCATGAAAAATTCTTGATTATCCCCAGACCATATCTTATCTACCAATGGATCGTCGGTATTTTCTTTTATGCGTGAGTATATGTCAATCACCAGTTTTTCTCTTTTGAGAAGCTCTTGGAAGAGCTCCGAGTCTTGAGTCCCTTGTGTCAACTTAAAAGTCGATCTACCCCCTGCTTCCTTTAAGGCCTCTTTCGATACGCCGTCGATCTTGTCTGCGAACCTTTCTATAACTCCCTTGTGCCCTTGAGAATCGTGAGATAGCTTGTAGATCAGGTCCCTGTTATCTTCTTTAACCATAGTATAAGCGTCCCACTCGAGGGTTTCCTCCAATCCGGTCTCTATCCAGTAGGCTCTAGCCAACAGCGATTCCAACTCTTCAACGTCTCTTATCTCGATCTCTTCAAGCTGATCGCGAACTTTATCAACCTTCATATCTATACATTTTCCTTAACACATATTTAATTTTAGTCCTAAGAACAAACATCTAATCTATAAACGACTCGATCTGTAAATCTTGCCCGATGCTCCGTTGGATCTTGATCTTTAGACAAAAAAACTGAGCGTCGAATTTCACCCGGTTTTTTTCGACGGTAGCATGAGCTGGAATATCATATAATAGGAAGCTACAAAAAGTTATTATTATTCTTGGAAGAGTAAGTGCATAAAGCAAGTTCTCTAGAGCGGCAATCAGAAATGGACATGAAGAAAAGACCGTTGAAAAATCTCTAGAACTAGCTGAAAATATATCGCTCCTTTTAGGCTCCAAGATAGATATCTTTGCGACTTTACTGAGACATTGATAAAAGAAGGGAGGTGAAGAAAAGGCTGATGAGTCCTCTAAGGAGCATTAAAGTTCTCTGACGGGTTCTCTACAGATGCTAAAAGGGAAAAAAGGCACTGAGCAAAGTTGCTGAAATCAAGGTAAAATGATCTTCAACTTACTTTTTCTACTAAAAACCCTAGGAACAAACCCGTCAAAAATCCAAGCAAAACAGCTAGTACACTCTCGAAGCACAAACCCACGAGCGTTCCTATGAGGATCCCTACCCCAATGGGAGGATGACTCCCTCCGATAATGCCCATGAGGACAGCTCCTATACCTCCTCCTACAATCAGACCTGAAGCACCTAAGAGACCATCACCGATATAGCTGAAGGCGAATAATCCACCGAGGACTCCGCTGATACCTCCACTAGCAACACCGAAGAACCAATCGGTATCTTTTTCCTGATTAAGACTCTCCATGACACCTCCAAGAAACATCCCGATGAATGCACCTACAACCCCTCCGATCAATCCCCCAAGGGTTTCATTAATCAACCAGCCGAAGGACATCGCTGAGAACCAGCCACCGACCAATCCAACTACAGTGCCCGCTGCACCATCCATCTGGTCCCCGATAAAAACTCCCGCGATCGTACCTGCCCCGGAGGCAGCGATTACAGCGCCGTACATTCCGTCGATTATGAATCCTGACACTATCATCAGGAGTCCTATGACCGATAATCTACCAATAGTTCTATTCAGCCATTCCCACATATCTATTCTATAGTCCCCTTTAATCTTAAGTCTTTTGGAGTAGTGATTTCTGATACTACTCGAAAAGATGAGAGTAAAGATCTTCATTTGGTATTGAAGTCCTCGTCTAGCAAAAAACATATATTACAAAAAATTTAGTGAGGGGATAGCAATAACAAATAAAGGAGGAAAAAAACTGGAAAAGAAAAGGTCCGTGTTCTTGATATTCATCCTCTTCCTGATCGGTTCTTGGCTTGCAGGGAATATGATGAATTTTCGGTTCGGATCAAGTGGGGAAATGGGATGGGACATTGGTTTTGCTACCACTTGGCTCTCCCTCATACTCATATTTGCTGTACCGGCCTTCATATTCTATAAAGCTAGAACTAGAATATTCTTCCTGCTCTTCAGCGGTGCTCTATTCTGGCTAACAACCCCGATATTGTATCATGTCCTTACGGGCCTTTACCTAGGTCTCATAATTTTGGGTTTCGTCCTTATCACAGTAGCTTTCTGGAAGGGCTACATAAACAAGAAAATACTCTTTGGTTTATACGGAATTATGATATCTATAGGAGTGGCTGCGTTCTACTTTTTCTTTAGAGGGTCTGAGGGAAGAGCTAACCTAGGGCCTCCAGTTTCAGAGGGGGGACCTAATTACAGCGTTTATTTATTCATCTTGATCTCTATCTTCGCAATCGGTTTTTTCATTTATCGAAGGTATGATATATCCGCTCTTACCGACTATTTCGAAGAAGAAGAAGAGAGTATCGAAAGTGAAATTTCCTCTACCGTGGAAAGTGCAATAAGCGAGATATATGAAGGAAAAGATATCGAGTCGACGATCATGAAGTGTTATGAACACATGTGTCTGATCTTGGAAGAACAGGGAGTATCTGACGAGGAGTACCTGACAACTAGGGAGTTCGAAAAAGTAGCTAATGATACTCTTGATGTACCTACTTCCAATATTTCTCGTATACGGGAAATATTTGAATTAGCTAGGTATAGTTCTCACGAGTTGAGAGAGAAAGACAAAGATGAAGTTATAAAAGATCTTAAAGCACTTAAGGAAGAGTTAAAATGAAAAAATATAGAAGTAACGTAGGAAAAATAGCCAAGAAAAATAAAAACGTCTTGGAACAAAAGAGCGTTACAAAGTTAGTTTTTCTTATAGCGGGCTTACTAACGATTCTTTTTCTCATCGTTATCATGGCAGGGGGAGAGGGTATAACGGGTATATCGGGTGCATTAGCAAGGATTATCCGATTCTTTATTCTCATAATCCTAGCCTATATAGTAGTGAACTGGTCTTTTAGTATAACGGAAGAAACCGAAGTGTTTGAGGAAAGCAAAGAATTTGATACTGATAGGAATCTACAGATCGAAGAGATCTCGACTCTTTTAGAAAGGGCCTCGGATGGAAAGACAAGAAGCCAAGAGGTGCTTCATAATAATATAAAAGATATCTTCTTTATCAAATTGAAAGAAAAAGAAGGGTTGAGCAAGAATGAATTACGTGGAATGGTGAAAAAACCTGAGAAATTTCGGAGCATCGTGCAGAACGATATGATATCGGATTTCATCTTATCTCTCGAAGAAGAAAACGAATCTAACTCTGACCTAGAGAAGATGGATAAAGTTCAGTATAAAAAGATGATAAGAAAAATAATCCAAGAGATAAGCGAATGGGATTAGATTATGATTGTGAACAATCATCTATTGGGTTTGGAGGTGAAGAGACCGTGAAGATGAATAAAACCTTTGTTATTTTGATCATATTAGCAGTCGCTGGAACGATACTCGGTCAATTATTCCTGAGCTGGGTCTTTTTCCTGTTAACGATATCCTCGCTTGCAATTTTTGTTATTTCCGCAAAAGTAAAACCCGCGAGTGATCTTAACGTAAAAGTCTCTAGAGAATCCGATAAAAGAAGAGAGGTATACGTTGATGACGAGGTCGAAGTTACGATAGTCCTAGAAAACAAGGAGGATAGATCACTCCTTCTCGAGGTCCAGGACATCCTCCCTTCCCATGTAGAGGTCATAAAAGGGTACAATCATCGTCTCATGACGCTCGAAGGGGGAGAAAAGAAAGAGTTGATCTATAAGATATCTTGTCCAGTAACTGGCAAGGTCGATCTAGGTCCTGTAAAGGTCAGATATAGAGATCCACTCAGCTTTTTCTCAGAAAACCTATTTTCTGGAGAAAAGATGTTCCTTCGCGTGCTACCAATAACTCAAGATATGCAAAGTGTTGAAATCCATCCGAGCTATACCAAACATTGGTTGGGTGAAATAAAATCTAAAAGTATAGGAGTAGGAAATGAATTTTTTTCTATCAGGGAATACCATCCCGGAGATGAGCTTAGAGATATAAATTGGAAAGCTACAGCGAAAAGATTAGACCCGATGACTAACGAATTTGAAGATGAGAAATCAGGAGACGTTATCTTGGTCGTAGATGGTTACCAGAAAGGAACTGTGGGCACGAAAAGACACAATACCCTCCGTGCCTCTGTGAAAGCAGCAGGTTCGCTTGCATCTAATATACTTTCAGCTCGAAATCGAGTCGGCCTGATCGTATCTGGGGAATACATGAATTGGGTCTATCCTGGTACAGGTAAAAATCACTATCATAAGATAATGTCAAATCTAACAAAATTCGAAAAAGGCGGGTCTTGGGGTCTAGAAGGAGTAAAAAACCTTCTAGAAGATTTCTTTCCTAGGAAAAGTTTGATCATCTTTATTTCGCCGCTGACTATACCGGAATTTGGCGAAACGATCATCGAACTAGCTAGAAAAGATTATGAAGTGATGGTTGTGTCTCCAGATCCACTTAAGATCGAAAAAGATTTGTTGGAAAAGTCCGACAAAACCGCCGAAGGGCTTTACCGAACTCAAAGACAGAACGTTATCGAGAGTCTTTGGACCTACGGTACAGTAGTGGTGGACTGGAACCCAAATGATCCTCTCGAACCTGCCCTCAAGGAGGTGTTAAGATACAAAGAAAAAATGTGAATATCGTTTTTTCAGTTATGATCCTAGTAGTGACATTAGCTGCTTGTCTGTCCTCTTTAATCCATTTACGGAGTTATTATTCCTTCATCCCTTTGCTCTTTGTACCGATATCTATCGTCGGATATTTAAAGAAAAGCTCTTCAACCATGGAAAGCGGTATAATCTTATCCGTCTTTTCCTATTTTGTCCTGAATATGAATGTAGATTTTAATCTTCTCAATTTACTCAATCTAATAGGGATCCTATTTCTATTCATAGGGATCTGGTTTTTCGGCAGGTATCTACTGTTGATCGACAAGGTCGAAGCGAACACTAGGAAGGGTCCCGAGGAAGGATACGTGAATAGATTGGAAAGAGCTACGTCTTACAAGATTTTAGGCAATCTTCTTCTTGGAGCAGTGCTTTCAACTCTTGCTTCTGTAATGGGCATGGTAGGATTTTTAGGATTGAACACAAGTGGTTTTATCGAAATTATATTGAGCCTAGTATTTACTACTGCTTTATTTTTTATAATATACTTGATTCTCAATATCCTATCATCTGAGGAATCATCCGAGGAAAATTGATCTGTCTCATAATTCAGGTCTCTTGTCTCCGATCTCTAGAATAAGGTATCGGAATTCAAAATTGAAGGGAAAGTAGAGGAGGTGATAGATATTCACCTCATATACTGACTACTCTTGGGATCAGTGTTGAAGGCCTCTTTTTTAGATCTATCTTTAATCTCAACAACATAAGTACCAGCCCATTCATCCCCAAAACGCCGATCTCCCATCTTCATCGAATCAATGCTAAAATATAAAATAAATTGACCCAAGATGGGTATAGACCAAATTAAACGTTCTATATTTCGGATTAGGGCCTGTTTCAAAGAGGGTGTCTGTCCAGATCTATCTACGACTTTAAGTCCCATCAAATCTTTTCCCAACGATCTTCCTAGATAGTCAAATATGAAAAAGTATAGGAATCTACCCAATAAGCCTATAAAAAGGAATATGAAAAAAAGAAAAAAGAGAGATATATAGTGATAAAAGTATGCAATGATCAAGAATATGGTAAAAAATATGAAAAATAATATGATTCCATCGACCCTAAAAGCAGCGTATCTATCTGTAAATCCAGCGCGGTTCAAATTATCGATTTTCGACTCATTGTCTGAGAACTCGATATCCTTCAATCTATCTATGTCAAACTCTTCACTCATATCTCCATCTAAGAGAAAATCAATTTTTGTATATATATTTTTTATCCTCATAGATTCAGTTACCAAAGATCCTGAAAATTCAAAAAACTATTATCCTATATTAGATGAATTGAAACACCTGATTTAGATTGGAAAAAGAGATCCTATAACATATGAAAAAAATAGATATGAAATAAAAAAACTGATATACATTCAGATATATAAGTAAACTACAACAATGAGTTTAGTGGCATCTGATCTATGGTCTCCTTATATAGTAGGGATAGGTATCGGCATTCTGATATGGCTAGGATTTGTATTTTCCAACAAGGCTATAGGATGTTCGACTGCATACGCAAGGACCTCCGGTATGGGCGAGAAGCTGGTGAGGGGAGATAAAGTCAAAGACAAACCGTACTACAAAAAATTCGTTCCGAAAATAGACTGGGAGTGGATGCTGGTCTTGGGTGTGGTTGTAGGGGCCTTCCTATCATCGATACTTTCAGGTAGCTTCAGGATAGAGACGGTTCCAGAGATCTGGAAGAACACCTTCGGTTCCGGTCTGGTACTCAGGCTCGTAGGTGCCTTGATCGGAGGAATACTTTTAGGATTCGGAGCAAGGATGGCGGGAGGATGTACAAGCGGTCACGGCATAAGCGGTACATCCCAGCTATCATTAGGGAGCTGGCTGGCGTTCGTGTTCTTCTTCATCGGCGGTATACTCACCGCTTTGCTATTATACGGAGGGATATAGATGTGGGAAGAACTTTATGAGAACAGGAGAAAACAGCTCTTACTCGGCTTTTTGATAGGTGTTGGCTTCGGTTTTCTCTTAGATAGAGGGGGAGCAACGGATTTCAATATAATCGTAAATCAGCTATTACTGAAAGATTTCAGGGTTTTGAAGATAATATTTACGGCGATAATCACTGGTATGATCGGTGTTCATCTCATCGTAAGATATCTCCCTCCTGATCTCCAACCGAAGCCGTGCCGATGGAGACCTATCATCATCGGTGGTCTGATCTTCGGTGCCGGATTCGCAATTTTAGGTCTCTGTCCTGGGACAGCAGCTGGAGCCATGGGAACGGGTGCCGTGCACGCGGTCTTCGGAGTGATAGGCATGCTGTTGGGAGCGGGTATATTCGCTTCCGTTTACCCATACATCTTAGATTTAATGTCCGATAGCGATATGGGGCCTGTGACGATTCCTGACTCACTAGGGGTAAATCCGTGGTGGGTGATACTGGCTTTCTCTCTTATACTTGTGACCGTTATGTATTTGCTAGAAACTGCGGGATTTTAAAGAGATCCTCTTAAGAATAATTATTTAAATCATGCATCAAATAGAAAGTCATGATCCTATCAGGGGTAGAAATACTAGTTTTAGGCTATGCGGCCTTCTTGAGCAGTTTCCATCTTTTCTGCCATCGTTTGCCTGCATGCGTCACGAAATCTCATGAAATCCTTTTAAGTTTTGGTGGAGGATCTTTATTGGCGATAATATTTTTGGTCTTTTTGCCGGAAACAGTACACTTCACTCCCACTATGGCAGTATATCCCTTGATGCTCTTCGGGTTCGTCTCCTTCTTCATCTCAGAAAAATATCTTTATCAGCATGTAAAAGACCCTGAGTCTTTGGAAGTGGATTTATACTACCTTCACGTAGTGGGTTTTTTCATCGATCACTTCATCAAAGGATTTGTTTTAGTCACTATAATAGTGCTCGAACCTATACTCGGTTTTCTAACGGCGATACCCTTCTTTATCCACACGCTATCTTCGACTATAGCACTGAATAGTATCCACAAAACTTCAGGGAGAAAAATAGATAAGGTATTTCTATCGAGTTCTTTCGTGATCGGTACCCTGATCGGTATCTTCTTTGAGCTCAGCTCTCATCTTGAGAGGAGTATATTGGCATTTATTTTGGGTATGATGCTGTTCATGGTGAGTAGAGATGTAATCCCTAGAGAAAAAGAAGGCAGACCTCTATTCTTTCTTCTAGGCGTGTTCACTATATTCATCATCTGGATTTCCCTGGAATATATAGTCATCTGATTAAAAATACCACATGCATAGTTATTTATATCGTCTCACTCATTTCTTAAATTGGGATAATATGAGTATAATAATCGATGTGAAAACCAGGGAAGAGTACTATATGAACCATATAGAGGGTGCTTTGAACATACCTGTTTGGGATTTAGAATTTTATCTCGACTTTTTGAAAGATAAGGAGGTAAAGGTCTACTGCGGACCTAGGGGAAAACGTTCTGAGATGGCAGTCGAGTTTTTAGAAGAAAAAGATATAGATGCAGAAGAGATACCAACTGACGAACTAGATGATTTTGACTGGAAGGGTAAGCCGATGGTAACGGCGATCAACTATTTGTCCGTAAAACCCGGTCATGAAGAAGAGTTCGAAGAGAAGGTAGAGGACCTTTGTATGAAGACGGTGGACAAGGAAGGATTTATCGGAACTAAGGTCTTCAGAACAACGAATATCTCCTTCGGTGGAGGTATGATCCCTGGTGAATACGAGGAGGTAGAGGTGAAGCCCACGAAATACGTGATGCTGACCTATTGGAAAGATAAGGAGTCACACGAGAAGTTCCACGATATCGATGAGATCATGCAGGGCTTCAAAGAGATAATGCCCCATATATGCATAACTCCTCACGAGGTATTCGCTGAGATAATCCACTAAAGCGCTTATAAGCTCTTTTATACCTCGATATATAGACCAAATGAATTACGATGACATCAGTGTAAAGATCGCCTTATTTTGAATTTTATCTGTATTAATTTTTTTGCAATAATTTTTTATATCTTTTATTCAATTTCCCTTCTATCAGAGCCTAGGGTGACGCTATATGGAAGAACATAAATCTCCATATCTAGATGGTAAACATTATGATGAAATTCATCCGATAGAAGAGGATATCGGATTCTATAAGTGTTGTATAGAGGAATACGGAGACCCGACACTGGAATTGGCGTGCGGAACGGGCAGAGTCACTATACCATTAGCTGAAAAAGGATTCGAGATCACTGGACTCGACATCTCTGAGTCGATGTTAGAGAGAGCAAGAGAAAAGCTCTCAAAGAAAGAAGTCGATATCGAACTTATCAAAGGCGATATGAGGGACTTTTCATTGGATAAAACATTCGATACGATCTTGTTACCAGCTAACACGCTTCAAGTCCTTATCGAATTAGAAGAGTACGAATCTCTTTTTTCGAATGTGCACCAGCACCTGTCCCAGGAAGGCAGATTCATATTTGAAATATTCAATCCAGATTTCGAAATATTGACCGATTCTTTGGATGAAGCTTCTGATGAAGAATCCGAAGTCATCGAGTACGAAGACCCTTACGGCAATGGGAAGGTCAAGGTAACAGAGAAAAGAGATTATGATCCTAAGACCCATATTTTAAATCTAGATTGGTTTTACTACATAAATGATGAATTAGAAGTAGTGAAAGATTGGGAATTGAGGATACTTTTTCCCAAAGAGATCGATGCACTGTTGAGGTACAATGGATTAAATGTAGAGAAGAAGTACGGAGATTTCGATTGTTCCGAGTTCTCGAAAGATTCTGCCACCCAGATAATCATCTGTAAAAAGATGGATACAGGTTAGCCGATCTCTAATTAGCCCTCTACATCGAAACTATAAAGGCTCTAGGAAAAAATATTTTAGCGCTAAAAATATTTAGATTTGACATATGGGTAGAACGGGGAAATACAGATCGCTAGATCTAAAATCAAAAAGATCAAGGGTCAAAGCTAATCCTCTATTCAGAATCTTTGCTTATCTCATAGATGCGGTTATAATTCGGTATGCTTTTCAGGGGATAGTTTTTCTGTTGAGGACTAGAGGATTGATATCTGATATCTGGAGTGAGAGCATCTATTTTTATCTCGGTCAGGGATTGGCTCCTCTGCGTGGTGGTGGTATAACCCTAGAAGGAATGATCTTTCTTAACTCACTAGAGGATGTAGTCGTCCATCTCCTCTACAGTGGATTATTCCTAGCTTATTTCATAGTGTTGGAATCAGGTCGGATCGGCGGACAAACGATAGGTAAGAAGGTCTTTGGGATCAAGGTGATAGATAATTCCGGACCCAAAATATCTTTTAAAAGTTCCATCTTGAGAAACTCGACTAAGTACCTTCTCAGAGTCCCAATATTATGTTTAATCATATTTCTTGTAGAAATCCTACTTCTCACCTTCTATACCACCAGGAGCGGTGACCTATTAGCGCGTACGGATGTGATCTCGCTCTCTGGAAAAGGGGTAATAGATCGTCTTAAAAGCAGTGGTTAACAGCAAACTTTTACGACTCGTCTCTAATCTTGATCTTCTCTGAAGAAAACAATCTAATGATTAAAAATGTGATGAAAAATACAACAGCAGAAAAGACAACCATTAGCAAAGTTTGGAGCATCGAACCCATTGTTATCTCTAGAGAGCTGTAGAGTGCTAGGAAGGAAGCCACGATAGAGAGAAGAATTCCGATAAGAAGCGTATTTAGGATCTCGTTCAAAGATGTCCTTCTAATAGTTGCTAATCCGATATCGGATTTGTCACCTTCAACTCCTTCAAAACCGCTGATCAGCAAAGAGTTCCTCGCGTAGAACCAAATTCCGATTACCAGGAAGAAAAATATCATTATCACAAGTAAGTTATAGACACTAGGAGGAACTCCAGAATTGGCGAAGAGATAAGAGATAACTGAGAGGAATATACCGGTATCAAAAATAAAGAATCTTTTCAAAACATAACCTGTCAAAGAAACTACTCCAAATATCAGTGGAAAAGTTCGATAAACATTTTGCGGTGAAAATAGGCTCATCGATCCCGCAGCCAATAGGATCGAGATGGAAACGATCCATCTTTCCATCTTCATCTGCGTCTTGGTCTGTATCTTAACACCTCCTCTAGAGTGGGTTCAAGCGGCTCATTCGGGTCCCAGTCTATCACCGTGGTCCCGTGGGACCAAAGTTTCTCTAATATTTGTTCTCTCTCAGCACTGTATAATCTTTCAGCAGTTTCTTGATACTCGTCCTCTTCTATTATCTCTTTTTCGATCTTCAATGGGTCAGGAGATATCACTAAGATATCATATTCCTTCATACTGAGATCGATCAAAGTATCGCTGTACTCGGGTATAGTTAGGGGAGAGATGAAGATGATCATGCTCCTTCTGGGAAAGAATTCCTCCAACAACCATTTGATCCCTTCCAATCCCCAGATGCCTCCTCTTTCAAATTTTGTTAGATTTGACATTATCTTGTGGTAATGATTTTTCCCGGTGCCAGGATAGACCCAATTCATGTATTCTCCAGATACAACGAGACCGACTCTATGTCGGGCTGATAGCAAAACTTCTGCCAAGCTAGCAGCAACACCGATAGAAGCTCTCATAGTGTTGTTCTCTATGGTTCCTACCATACCTTCTTCATACCCATCGACCACTAAGATAACGTCGCCTGATTTCTCACCTTCATATTCGTTAGTAAGAGGGTCTAAATACCTAGCGGTAGCTTTCCAGTTTATATCTCGTAATTCATCTCCAGGGTGATATTCTCTTATAGCAAAAAATTCGCTTCCCACACCTATACTTTTAGACTTTATTTCCCCCAACCAATGTTTTGTATAACTCGGATCGATATCTACCTTTTCCATATCTTCAGTCCTGGGTAGAACTCGTATATCCATCTCTTCCTCGATCTGTAGTTCCTTAGAAAAGAGGTTTAAGGCGTCTCTATATCTGAGTTTGATAGTGCCTAATTCAAAATTCCCGGTGATAGGACATGATATCTTATAACTCAGCTCTCGTTCTTCACCTTCATCCAACCCTAAAACTTGATGGTTAGATCCCTCAACGACTTCAAGTGTGTTTGGAAGGACGTCACGCAGTTCTAAAAAACGGATCCTTTCTCCCTTATTTTCCAGATTTATTGTTATCTCGAGTTCATCATCTACATAGACGTCCTTGCTTTCTTCATTCGAGGCTCTATTCACCTCTATCTTGAATTCTTTAGGCGGTAGTGATCTGATAGCTACAACAATGATTGATAGAGAAAAAATACTCACAGTAAAATAGACCCAGCTACCGAATAGATTACCTAAGATGACACCAACGACCACGAAAGCGGCAAGATATACAAAAGGTCTTTTTTGGCTTAAATCCATCTTTTCTCACCTATTTTCCTCTCTTCCATCCTATTCCCACCTTTCGATACGCTTTAACAACCTAGATATCCGCTCATCGTAGTCCTCTCCTTCAAATCCTTTTGAAGATGGGGTTTCATCTTCTATATTTTCTCGATCATCTACTGAGCCGATTTCATCCTTTCTAGAAAATATGAAATCAGATATCATATCATCATCTACCATTCTTCGAAATTCTTCAGGCTCCTTTAAAAGTTCTTTAACTTCTTCTTGGGAAAGATTTCTGCCCTCCATCATTTTATCTAGATAAAGATTCCTTATCCTCTTTTCCAAAAGGCCTTGACTCAACTCCATGCCTCTGAAAGCCCTCTTAACAATGTCAGAAGTTTCTTTAAGTTTTAGATTTACCTCTTCATCGAATTCTTTTTCTCTACTCCAGATCGTCGAATACTCTGTTCGACTTATAGACCATATTACAAGGTTGAAACCGATGAGTAGCAGGATCAAGATGGCCAGTGTAAAACGGACCATCCCCTCCATAAAGATAATACCTAAAATCAGCCCGAGGGCGATAAACGCCATCAAGATGTAATATAATAGGTTCTCCTGATCTTTTTTAGGGATTTCTGCTGGGTTAATACTGGATATCAAATCTGAGTGGATTATAGACTTCGGCATTATATTTCACCTCAATTCCTTCCTCAGGTCTTTTAGAGCTGTCAAAGCCTTGTCCCTATCTTCCTCTCCAAGTTGATACCCGCTGTATTTAGCCAGTTCGAATACCTCTCTTATCTCTGAAATTTTTGAAGTCGATACATCTAGAGTTCTTATAGCCTGCTTTTCGAACTCCCTAGGTGTCATGAATTCAAAGTTCTTCGCACCTTCTTTTTCTAAGGTAAAGCACATCCGCTGATAGCAGCGTAAGATAGTGGAATGGATGTCCTTTCCTTCACGGAGCTTCGTCATAGCACTATCTACTGTGGAGGAAAGCTGATCCTCAAGTTCATTTTCCTCTTTTCTCTTCGCTGGTGAAGATCTAATGATAGGTATAACTCGCTGAAAGAGCAAAAATGCAATTATCCCTCCGACCAAGATGATCAGCACGAACGTTCCGATGCCACTAAAAGGGGTTCCCATGTACCCACCGGGATCCTCCCAGGAGATGAAAGGAGCTACTCCACTACCTCCCTCGTCTCCAGATATCATCTCTCCCCCACGACCGAAAAGGACCCCAGCCAAAAAAAGACCACCCATCAACGCAACACCAACCAGGTAAGCGGACATACTATCATCTTTGAATCCTTTCCAAAATGCTATCGCTGATATGCCGATCACTAATGCTATCAGGAATAAAGACCATCTCTCACTAACTATCAAGAGAAGGTACGCGCCGATCATCACAGATGGCCAAAAAAACACGACCACTATATATGAGGGAGTTCTGCCTCTTAAAAGTAAGGCCACTGTTACGGTTATTCCAATTACTACTAGGATCGGCCAGAAATCAACGGGGCTGGAAATAGTTTTTAAACCACCCTCAGGGAAAGAGAGGGATAGATCCATCACAACTCCTAGACTCCAGGAAGCGAAAAAGAAGAGTATCAACAACAAACCTGTGAAAGACTTCCTATCGATGTCCAGGAAAATCCTCCTCCCTCTAGATTTGATCGGAATCCATTATATATTACAAGCTATAAAGGTCGGTTATTAATTTTTTTCTAGAAAAACCTTTCAAATAATGAGAAAAGCAAGTAAAATAACAATGGCAGGGTTGTTAATTTCATTGATTTTCCTTGGTATTTTATTTATATTTCTTCTTTCACAAGTGTGGAAAATCTTGAAAAATTTGATAAAAGAAGATAAGAAAAATTCCGAATAATTCTCTCAAATACAGATCCTGAACTAGTTAAAAAGAATCTCTTCAACCCTTCTAAAAAGCTGTTTCTCCACAGCTATATCCTTTCTTTGTTCCTCAGGAAAATACGCCCTTCATTTATAGGTTCGGCATTTAGGGCAATAATAACTCTGGTACTCCTCTTTATACTCGAGTTCAGTTCCACACTCATTGCACTTTTTCTTTCCGCTAAAAGGATTCACCTTGGAAAATAGATTTGTTTCCTCTTCTGTAGATTTTCCTGAGTTGTATGCTTTAGGGCTGTCCGTTTTCACCCTGACTTTATCCGACTTTACTCCTTCTGACGGTGTTTCTCCAGATTCTCCTTCATTCTCGGATTTCATGCTCCCAGATTTAGGGGTGAGTAAAAACGATATTACTTTAGGAACAAAATATATACCTATGACCCCAATCCCTATAATAAGAAGGAATGAGAAACAGATTAAGGCGAAAGCCCAATTCATTTTTTTTTACCCCGGTCCGGTCTCTTCCTCCTCTCTGAAACCATAATCCTCTCAAGGTAAAAATCATTTTCGATTAATAGCCGGATCGAAGAGATTCTATCATCAAAAGTAAATATTCTTATATTATGATATTCATTTGAAAACAAGAGAGTGAAAGAAGATGGAAGAGGATCAGATATATTCTATCCACGCCGATGCATGTAAGATGTTTTCCCACGAAGTTAGATTGAAGATAATCGATCTTCTGAGAGATGGAGAGAAGTCGGTTACGGAGCTTGCGGAAAATACAGATCTTACTCAACCTAACGTATCTCAGCACCTTGCAAAGATGCGGGATAGGAACTTTGTGAAGACCCGGA
>JAZKSP010000131.1:0-3749 GCA_036626005.1 Thermoplasmatota archaeon
AGATAAAAGAGCATATGGGTGAGGAGGACTTTTATTTTACTATCGATTATGAGAAGAAATCCGGAGAAGTGTTCCCAGGAGAGACTAAGGTATTTTATCTTAGAGATGATGATGGTGAGATTACAGGTTTTATAGGACTGATAAGGGATATCAGTGAGCGGAAAGAGGCTAAAAAAAGAGAGGAATTTCTTCACTCTTTGCTCAGACACGATGTCCAAAACAAAACACAAGTCGTGAAAGGATATCTCGAGCTGTTAGAAGAAGACGAAGACCTTTCTGATGATGCACTGGGCTATCTTCAAGAATCAAAGAAGGCTATAAATGTGAGTGATGAAATAATAGAAAAGGTCAGGAAGCTCAAGCAGATAAAACAAGAGGATGAAATCAGCGAGGTAGAGATAGATTCTCTTATAGATCAAATTTTGAATGAACACAAAGACCAAGCTGAAAAAGAAGGTATAGATATTGAAGTTAAAACATCAGGATGTAAAGTGGAAGGAGGAACTCTGTTAGAAGAAACGGTATCTAATCTGGTAGAGAATTCGATACTTCACTCGGACTGTGATAAGATCAGAATTCGAGACGAATATGAAGGAGACGAGTGTGTGGTGACGGTTGAAGACGATGGTAAGGGAATTCCAGATGATGTTAAAGAAAAGATATTCGAAAGAGGTTACAAACAAGGTGAAAATGCAGGTAGTGGACTGGGTATGTATCTGGTGAAGGAGATAGTCGAGAGTTACGGTGGAAGCGTGGAAGTGAAGGATTCTGATTTGGATGGTGCTAGATTCGACGTGAGGTTGAAAAGGGCGGATGATACATGATTGATTTTTATAGTCTTGAACCGTTCGAACTCGTTGCCCTCTTTTTGGGTACGGTTGTTTTTGTATTCCTTTTATTGAATCGTAAATTAAAAGATGAACTTCCAAACTCGAATATCTTGATATCTTCTTTTTCTTTTTTCTTGGTGAGTTGGCTTTTTACGAATCTTGAACATCTCATATTTTATGATCTTCTGAACTTATTAGAACACGTGTTTCTATTCATAGGAGCCTTAGGGATCGTTATATGGTCTTGGATGACGTTTGGAAAGGAGGGTGAAAAATGATGAACATCATAGTTCTGATAAATATCGCTCTTGTCATAGTCATCTTTATTGGGATCGCGGTTGTGATCAAAGGCTGGAAGAAAACATTTTACACAGACACTAAGTTAATTTTTATCATTCTACTATTCCTGATCTTGATTTATCGGATGATAACTATAGCGGAATGGTCTAGATATCCTGAACTTGACCCATTAGAAGATCTTATCGAAACACTAGTACCTCTTCTGTGGGTATTCTTCTTCTATGCTTTCTTAAAAGAAGTCGACGAGAGGAAAATTAAACGGAGTGAGAAAAAGTACAGGGAACTTTTCAAAAGTTTGAGAAGTGGTATAGTTGTTCACGGACCCGATGGGGATATCATATCTGCAAATCCTGCTGCAGAAGAGGCTCTAGGAATAGAAGAAGAAACTTTAAAGAAAATGCAACCCAAAGATTGGAAAGGAAAATTTTACAAAGAAAATGGGAATCCCATGGATGTAGACGAGTTCCCAGTATCCAAAGTTCTCAACTCGGGTGAAGTTTATGAAGGAAAGATGATCGGTATAGCCTCCGAAGGGAACAAGGAGGTCAAATGGTATGCTATCAGTGCGATCCCTTATTTTGACGAAGAAGGTGAGATCGAAAAGGTGATAACTTCTTTTGAAGATGTTAATGAAACTAAAAAAGCCGAAGAGAGGAAAAACTTTCTTAACACAATGATAAGGCAGGACTTACAAAGCAATTACAGTATTGTCCAAGGATATTTAGAACTTCTCCAGCAGAATGGTCTATCCGAAGAAAATCAAGAGTATCTGGAAAAGGGTTTAAAAGCCAGTAAAAGAATAGATGGAATACTGCAGATGGCCAAAGATCTCAAAATGATTGAGGAGATCGGTTGGAAGGATGAACTCGACGTCGCTACAGAGATACAGCACGCAATAAGGGACTTATCCTCTATTATCGAAGAAAAAGATATCGAAGTTGAAGAAAAGTATCCAGATAGGGATTTGAGGACAAGAGGAGATTATTCTTTGAGGAAATTGTTCAACCACCTGTTGAAAACACGTATTCAAGTTTCTAGATGTGATAGGTTTAAGATAAAAGTTGAGGAAGAGAGGGAGCGCATAAAAGTTATAATCGAAGATGATGGAGAAGACCTGCCTGTTGAGATCAAGGAGATCTTTTCAGGAAAGACTTATGAAGGAGAGACCAGCGGTGCAGGCGGCGTTCTTTATTATATTATCAAAAAGATTGCAGAACATAATGAAGCCAAAATGGAAGTGAACCGAACTGATTCAGAGTGGACTAGGTTTGAAGTGCTTCTTAAAAAAGAATCCTAGTGATGGTTACCTATAAGTATATTCCTATGAAAACCCCATTTTTTGGTTGATAAGTAAAGACTTCATATACTCATCCGCAGGATAAGATATCAAAGGAGTTAATAGTAAATGCTATTAAAAAACTTCTCGGCTATGATAAAAGGTCATTTCAAGACCAGGTAGAGGCGTTTTTAGAGAGAGTAAATCATGATATAGAGCTTTTCACTTCTTCTACCGTTGAAAAAGCTCTTGAGATGTTAGATGAGAAAGCCTTCGATATGGTGTCCTCAGACTACCAGATGCCTGAAATGAATGGAATAGAATTTCTGAAAATCCTTCATGAAGCGAGAGATGATGATATTCCTTTTATCATGCTCACGAATAAAGAAAGAAAAGGGGTAGTAACCGAATCCTCCTATCCCTATTATAAATCCTTATCTGAATCAGACGTTTCCGAATTATGATTTGTTAGACTAGTAGAAGATATTCCCCAAGAAATTAAAAAGATGTCATCTAATTTTGAGCAAATTAGTGAACTCAAAAAAGAGAATAAAAAAGAAAAATCTTCATTCTCTTCTCGAATCCATGAGTTATTGGGTATGCGAGATGGATATCGATGGTATTCACACCTATTCTAACTCTGCTGTGGAAGATTTACTAGGATATGAGAAAAAGAGGTAATAGGAAGTTCTATCTGGAAATTTTGGCCTGAGAATGCTAAGAAAATATAGACAAGGAGAGTTTCAAGTATATGCTGAGGGAAGGGAGAGGGAAGTTATCATGATTTGATGAAGGAGTGATACCCTCGGACTCCCTACAGAAAAAAAGGGAGGGAGGGTGACTATAGTTAGGTATGATAGCTTTGTATGACTGTATAATGATACAAGTCTTATATTCTATTTTTCCTATTATCGAACCACGCTATCGAAGTTTGATATCGGGATATGAAAGACTGTGAGAGGTAAAACTAGCAAAGGTTTTAGATTAAGTAGGAAGTTTTTTTACTAACAGTCTTGAAAAAAGAATAACTCTTAGCATAACTCTCACCCCGCTTTGCCGGTCAAAACGTCGGGACGCACAGGCCTTTACAACGGATAGGCGAGCCAGCCAAAGCCGCGAAGTACTTCTTAGCTTGCGTCCCTGAGCTTCGGAAAGTCCTCTATCGCCAAGCGATGCCCTATATGAAACCTTAACCCTTCCATGGTGGCTGCGGTCGGCCGCTCGTTTCTCTCACAGGCCTTCCTTGTCCATTGAACTGATCTCGTTACTCAATTTACGATGTTGACAGTTCTGCGGAGAAAGGTATCATACAGGGCACGAGAAGCTCCCGTTTTTCCCTCTGT
>JAZKSP010000132.1:0-3680 GCA_036626005.1 Thermoplasmatota archaeon
CGATTTCAAACCAAAAACTATCAGTTATGAGGGAAAAGCCACGGCATTCACCTCTCCAGACAGCTCTTTCGACTCGATGATGTACTTTCTAAACCACGTCAATTCCTCGCTTGATATAGGTATCTACCAATTAAGCAATGTCAGGATCGCGGAAAAAGTAGCAAATCTCTCCCAGAACGGGATTTCCGTCAGAATTCTAGTAGAAGGCGATCCTGTCCAAGGGATGCCACAGAGAGAAAGGGCTTGCCTCGGTATTATAGCAGATAGTGGTGGAGAGATCCGCAAGATAGATGAAAGTGAATACGATCCCTTCGACTATTATCATCCAAAATACATGATAAGAGATAATTCTTCGGTTTTTCTCAGCACTGAAAATTTCGTATCGGCAGGTTTTTCCTCGGATGCAAATTACGGGAATCGGGGTTGGGGCATCATATTGGAAACAAAAGAACTCGCCTCTCACTACGGAAAAGTTTTCGACTTCGACTGGGACTTTGGTAAAAATTATTCACCCTCTAAAGAGGAGACAGAACCACTAGATACCTCTAAGGGTCACTATTCTCCCTTCGCCAACAGGACCGTGTTCCAAGGTAAATTCGATGTGACCCCTGTTTTGGCACCGGATACCAGCATGTCTGAAGCAACTATCAAAGATATGATAAGATCGGCCGAAGAGTCGATCTACGTTCAACAGTTCTATATCAAACATTGGGAAAATAAAGAAAACCCTTATCTAGATGCGATTAAAAATGCCGCGGAGAGAGGTATTGAAGTAAAAATACTCCTAGATTCAACGTATTATAATACGGAAGAGAACGGAAATGATCAAATAGTTGAGGAAGTAAGAGATCTTTCTCGACGGAAAGATGTTAATTTAGAAGCAAGATTACTGTCCAAGTTCAAAGGATTGGCAAAGTCACATACCAAAGGTATGATCGTCGATCAAAACACGGTTCTCGTCTCTAGCATAAATTGGAACGCCAATTCTCCTCTTCAAAACAGAGAAGCCGGTGTCATCGTTGAGAACGAAAACATTGGAGAATATTATTCCAAGATCTTTTTGGAAGATTGGAGAGATCACATAACGCCTATAGCAGATGCGGGGAGGGACAGAGTAGGAGAGGCAGGTGAAGAAATCACCTTGACTGGAGAGAACAGCTGGGACGACCACAAGGTCGTAGAGTACAGATGGGACATCGACGGAGATGGTACTTACGATAAAAAGGGCGAACAGATATCCGTGAGTTTCGATGAGGAAGGGACTCGAGAGATAACCCTTTACGTGGACGACGTAGGAGGCAATAACAATACTGATACGTTCACATTAGAGATAAAAGATGAAAGAGACCTGTCTCTAGCGTATAAAGTTCTTAAATGGACTTTTTTATTTACTCCGATAACAGCAATATGTGCTTTCCTGCTTAAAGGTCTGATATTCAACAGATCCTAGGGACCGGGTCTCCTACAGGTTTCTCCAATATTCTCTTACCGCCAACACCTGTTTTCAGTACAACACCTTCGATATCCTCTTTGACCTCTCCTATTATGGCTGCATTTTCTCCATCTTCCGTTTCTCTTAAAGTGCTCAACATCTTTTCAGCCTTAGATGGATTAACCGCTAGAACGAATTTCCCTTCATTACCGATAGAAAGAGGATCTATACCCAACATCTCTCCAGCGGAAGAAACCCAATCCTTTATCGGGATCTTATCCTCTTCGATCTCTATTCCAACCTCGGACTTATCCGTCCATTCGTTAAGACTGTTAGCAAGTCCACCTCGGGTGGGATCTTTGGCAGATGCTACACCGCCTACCTGGAGACAGTTTTCCATGAGATCGTGAAGAGGAGCTACATCGCTTTTCACTTCCCCCCGGAAGCCGTAGCCCTCCCTTTCGGATAGTACCGTTATACCGTGATCGCCTACGGTTCCTGTCACTATTATCTTATCACCCGGATTTAGATTATTATCAGAAAGCCATCTGGATTTTCTGCCACCCGCCGATTTCATATTGTCGTCCATCATCGGATGTCTCTTGCCGATGCCGGCAGTCGTAAATATTGGTTCGTCGATGTCTCCTTTCTCAACAACTTTGGTATCGCCTGTCACTATCGGGATATCTGCCTTTTTCGATATCTCAGATGCGCTCTCCAACAATCTTTCCAGATCACTGATTTTATAACCTTCAGGTATGACCATGGCTAAAGACAATCCTATAGGTTTACCACCTGTAGCTAGTAGGTCGTTGATAGTTCCCGACACAGAGAGACTGCCTAGATTTCCTCCCGGGAAAAAGATCGGTTTCACGGTATGACTGTCGGTGGTAAAAACGATATTATCTATTACACATGAATCGTCAAGAGAAGAGAGAGGTATCTCACCTTCATCATTCTCCAAAAATGGAAGTATGTATTCCGACAGAAGTTCATCCATCTTTTCTCCGCCGGCTCCGTCTGCTAAGCTTATACTCTTTTCTTTCTTAGGAGGCATATTAAGGGCAGTAAGATACTACTTAATTAACTTTTTATCTTTTAGCCCTTTCTGTCTGAGAAAAATAGAGGGTCAAATCGATTTAGCTATCGACTAAAACTTTTTTATTAATAGATGGTTCTCCTACAACCGTGTTCAACATCGACAAGACCGCCGTACTCATCGGTGTGATATTTGGTATAGTCACCATCTTGGCTCTTATATACCTCCAGGTCCAGGCAGCATTCATGGTCGTTATGCTTTGGTTGATAATACCTGTGATTATAAAAAGGCTCATAGAATTCTTCAAAAAAATCTTTTGAGTGTTTTTACCTTTCTTTGGTTAGAGAAACGGCACTTCAATGATTCCAAGCATATAAAGAGAGATTAGGAGAATAGGTTGATGGATGAGGTAAATTTTGAGGGAGTTTCTCCCTAGAAAGCAGAATTTTCTAATTACCAACAAATTCGATAGGTCAGGAGAATCAAATTTTCTTTTTCCCTCTGGATACAAGGTATGCCCCAAAAATATTCCTAGAAGTAAAACTCCTATCCATGGAAATATGGGAAAATAATCTACGGTAGTGAAACCGTAGGGTCGCAGTCCGATCCAAAGGAGCCACTGAAATGTAACATACATCTCTGAAATATACAGCCCGATGATTATGCTTATAATCCCAAAGATTAGCGGAATATATCTATATCTAACTACGGGGTAAGAGATAATGATAGCGGTCCCGATGAAGTGGAGTATCCCGAAGATTATGAACTCTTCTCCGATGAAAATATAGGTTATGACAGATATGATTATACCCCACGAAAATATCTTAGCACCTCGGAGGAGGTATTTAAGAGGAAGTTCTTTCCCACTCTTCTCTTTTTTCGCTCTAGAGTAACTCAAGGTGAGAGAGATCCCTACTAGCGTGATAAATAGGACCGCGGTGCTTCTTCCTAGGATCCGCCATCCCAATCGATGGACATCTATTCCGTATTCGCTGAAGTAATACAGGTTAAATACGGCATGATAAGTGATCATCATCAGTATAGCGATCCCTCGGGTAAAGTCTATTTCCCAGAGTCTATCATCTTCTTTGCTCATCCGTTTCAAAAATAAGTTTGTGATTATTAAGATTATCCGAATACGAAGATTCTTTATTCTCGCTATCAGCAAATAATCTTAATTTTGACCTATTTTCTATTTACTTTTTCTTT
>JAZKSP010000133.1:0-3679 GCA_036626005.1 Thermoplasmatota archaeon
GCCTGATAAATCAGCCGAGGATGAGAGAAAAGATTTGAAAGTGGAGTCTGATGAGAAAAAACATGTAGAGGATGAAAAGAAATCAAAAGGTAAACAGTCTAGACTTGAAATGGAAGAAGATAGAGAGGTAAAAGAATCTAAACTTTCCCATATGAGCGTTGTTGGAATCCTTAAAGACTCTTATATAGTAGTCGAAACGCCATCCGGGATGGCTGTTGTGGATCAACATGCGGCTCATGAAAGGATAAATTATGAAGAGCTTAAGAACAAAGCTAAAGATGGCATAGACAGTCAAAAACTCGTATCACCCAAAACGGTTGAATTGAAACCAGAGGAGGCCGCCTTGTTAAGAGCTAACGAGGATCTCCTTGAGAAGCTGGGATTCGAAATAGATCATTTTGGAAAAACCACCTTCAGGATCCGCGGAGTCCCTGTGATCTTTGGGGAGATACAGGAAAAGGAGGTACTGCACTCTGTAATCGATGAACTTAGCGATTGGAGTAGCAATTCGCTCAAAGAGAGAAAGGAAGAGATGATAAAGTACATGGCCTGTCACGATTCCGTTACAGCTGGAGATAAACTATCGATAACTAGTGCTAAGGAACTTTTAGAGAAGCTTGGACGGCTCGAGAATCCATATACATGTCCACACGGAAGGCCCACTATCGTCAGTTTCGCCGAGAAGGAGATTAAGAAGTGGTTCAAAAGAACGTGAGGCCTCGGTATCAAAGATTAACTAATTAACTAGGAAATTGAGAAGTAGATTTACAGTGTTTTTAAGATATCTAACCATGGTTTCATATCGTTTCGTTGGAATATATCTCTAGCATGATCTAGATATTTTTCAGACTTATTTTCGTCCCTGTTCTTTAAAAATTTTCCTAGATACAGTTGAGTCTTGGCCAATTCAAGGCTAAATCCACTTTCATTTAATGAGCTTTCTGCTTCTTCAAGTTTAGTCAATCCTTTTTCTTCCTCTCCCTTTTCCCAAAGCACTCTTCCTAGGATCCGGTTAGCTAGAGCTTTTTCTCTTGCCGACTTTATCTCCTTAGAGATTTTCAACGCTTTGTTAGCTGCTTCCTCGCTTTTCTTTACCGATCCTTTTTTCAAGTAGATCTCACCGAGTGCGGCATAAGTCTCAGCGGTTTGTGCATCATCGCCAGCTTGTGTTGACGCTTCTAGGCTCGCTTGGTAGTGTTCCTGTGATTCATCGAGTTTCCCCTTTAAACTGGAAATATATCCTAGATTTCTCAGGTTTATCGCCTTACAATAATTTTCACCTAGCTCTTCAACGATATTTAAACTGCGCTCGTGGTAATCGCGGGCTTCATCGAACTCTCCTTTTTCAGCGTAAATAAGGGCTAAATTGACTAAAGAGAGAGATATACCGTATTTGTTTCCTCTTCTTTCCTTAATCTCATAGCTTTCTATAAGCTTGTTTATAGCTTTATCGAACTCCGCTTTATGGTAATACGTTCTACCGATATTGTTCAACAGTGTGTCTTTCATAGCGACATCATTGACTTCCTTATTGATATTGAAAGCCTGTTTGTAATATTCAAGAGACCTT
The DNA here is from genome assembly GCA_036626005.1 of Thermoplasmatota archaeon. Classification (GTDB taxonomy): domain Archaea; phylum Thermoplasmatota; class Thermoplasmata; order Halarchaeoplasmatales; family Halarchaeoplasmataceae; genus Natronoplasma. Next base: position 1,571 of record JAZKSP010000133.1, read on the forward strand.
TCCATATTGATACTTTCGTGCAAACTTCCTAAGTTGTTCACAGTTTTAGTTAGTTCTTTTAATTCTTCTTCCTCCTCCCGTATCTCTTTAGCTTTCTTGAGATACTTTTCAGAATTTTCAAAATCCTTAACATAAATACACAATGTTCCAAAATTATGGTAGGCTTGAGCGATAGCCCGACTATCCTTGATCTTTTCAGCAGTTTCGATCTCCTCTTTAAAAACCTCCTCAGTCCTTTGGTACTGTGAACGTCTCAAAAATATCCATCCCTTTTTATCCAATAGCTGAGCTTTAGACTCGGTACTTCCCTCCTCCAATTTCAAACCTTGCTCCACCATTTCTAGTGCCTTTTCGTATTCTCCCTGTTCTTTCCAGATCATACTTAATTTACTGTAGATTTTTTGTTTTCTTCCACTATCTTGTACTTTGTGAAGAGCTTTATACCAGTAGTCACGAGCTTCATCGTATCTACCCAGAAGGGAATAAGCCTCGGCAATTTTTTCAAAAATATCGACGATCTCTATATTTTTTTCTACTTCATCTATCTTTTTTGCCAGTGATAATACCTTTTTGTACCTGTCTATAGCGTCTTCATGGGAATAAACTTTTTCAGCCTGTTTTCCCGCTTTGATAAAATATCTCAGGGCAAGTTCGAATTTCTCTCCCTCCATATAATGATGCCCCAATCTATGATAATCAACCTCTCTGTCTTTAGTGTAACAGTTGCGGATAGCTTCAGCCACTATAAGATGGAGGTTCTTCTTCTCCAGCCACTTACCCAAGCCGTTGTAAACTATATCTTTGATCACGTTGTGGGAGAAATAGATATCTTCCTTTTCATCGTCCTCGATCAGTAATCCATTCTGCACAAGATCATCGAGGGCATCAAGCAGTTCCATCTCATCTTTTTGGAATAGATGAGTTAGCAGTTCATAGGGTAATTTTTTACCGATGACACTACTGATCTGTAAGACCTCTCTTGCATCGTCCTCTAGGCGAAATATCCTTCTTTCTATTACATCTTGTATAACTAAAGGTTGTTCAAATTCATCCCAATCCCCAGAAAAACCATCTTCCTCAGTTATAACTCCTTCTTCCCGCATTTGGAGAATACTTTCTTTGATGTACAATGGATTCCCTTGTGTAACCTCATGAACCTTCTTGATGAAATCCTCTGGTACTTCTCCTACATCCAACAAATAACTTATCATTTCGCTAGTCTCCTCGATATCTAGAGAACCTAACTCAAATTCGGAGAAAAGATTATCCCTTGACATCTGCTGTTTCGTATCCAAGAAACCCTCTCCAGGTAATGTATCTCCAGGACAGTAACACCCTACTAATAATACCGAACTATTTTCGATCCGATCCGATAGATAGTGGAATAAATTAAGCGATCCTCTATCGGCCCAATGGATGTCGTCTAGAATCAACATTATAGGTTGCTCGGATGAGATCTTTTTCAATCTTTCAGACGTTTTGAAGAAATATGCATTTCTATTTGCATCGAACATACTTTTGTCTTCAACTCTTTCTGTATCCTTTTCCTGAATCGTATTTTTTAAGGGGGTGTCTTCCCAAGCTTCTCGGAAAGGGGCATAAGGTGTAGAATCACCATATTCGCACGTCCCTTCGAATGAAATGAATCCCTTTGATGATGCTATCTCTTTAATCTTTTTGACTAAAGAAGTCTTACCTATCCCGGGTTCTCCGGCGATAAATACAGTATGGGTTTTACCTTTATTTACTTCTTCTAAAATATCAATAAATTCATTTAAGTGATTCTCGCGTCCCACGAACGGAAAATCGTTCTTTTCATCTGACATATTTTTCCATTCCATTTTTCTTACCTCAAGGATTATCACGGATTTTTGGAGGTGGTCCGAAAAATTTTCTTTGTTTTTTGACAGTCTTTTTGTTTATTGTAAGAATCTTCTTTTCGTTGATACTGCACGCCCCAAAGAGCAATTTACGTATATCGTGACCAATGTTTATAAAAATTACTATGAGCGGATCATCTCTATTTTATAGGGATCTTTGCGTCATCTCTAGATCTTTTACACCATGAAATAGGCAGAATGCCTCCGACTTTCTGAGGAAGTTTAGCTT
>JAZKSP010000134.1:0-3659 GCA_036626005.1 Thermoplasmatota archaeon
AGATGGATGGAGAAAAATGTAAAGAGATCGGTAAAGAGTTACTAAAAGAAGTGGATAATATACAGATTAAAAAACTCTCTTAAGAGGACTTAACTCATATTTTTCTATTTATATACTAAATATTTTCCTCTCCAGATATTCGGTGTTCATAAACATATACCTGACCCTTGAAATCCTTTTCAGAGAAAGGACATCCTTCTTCAACACTAGCCTCTACTATCTCCCGGTCCTTAGATGCAAATATTTTAGATGCTCTTTCAAAGCCGTGTTCTTCGAAAAAATCATACAGCCATTCTCCAACTCTAAAGCTTATCAAAGCCCTAACTCTTTCATACCCTTTTCTTTCTGCCCACTCAATTCCTTCTTGGATCAGTCTCGATCCAATACCCTCGTTTCTATGCTCGGAAAGAACGGAGATAGGATCTATCTCCACCGTATCTTCTTCATCTTTGACTTCTACCAGATCGATCAAACCTACTATTTTACCTTTCTTCTCTGCAAGAAATGTCTTCAATATCCTTCCTTCTTCATCATATTCATGAGCTTTATTGTCGTAAACGCTCTTTTCTCCTGCAAAAGCTCTATTATGAACATCGATGTATTCATCCTCAAATTCAGGTTTGTATTCGATGATTCTCATCTTATCGACTACCTAATCTATTTCTGAAGCACTTTCTCATAACTTATCCAAGCGGGCTTTTTCTCAAATCCAAGCTTCTGATTGATATGAAGCATGGCCTCGTTATCGGTTTCGTTTTCTGTGGTCATCTTTGAGAATCCTTCATCTGCGGCTACTTCTATGGCCTTGATTTTCAACGCTGTAGCTATACCATCTCCTCTATATTCCCGTTTAACTCCGGTCAAACAAGTGTAAAGTGCCTCATCTTCTCCTCTTTTTAGATGGCTGGTAAATCCGATAAACTCATCATCTTTCACTGCAATTATGTAACCTTTTGGCAAGAAGTCGGGTCGCTCAAAAAAACTGATGAACTGATCAAAATCGACATCTGTATGTTCTCCTGGCCTGGGAACATCATTCGCTATCTCCTTGAATAACTCGTGTAATTTTTTCTTTGCTTCCTCATCGAACCTTATCTCATCTACCGATTTTAGTCTTATACTATGATCTCTCTCCAATCTTTCCTCCAAACCTCTGAACTCTTCAAAATCAAAATCATCTACATTTAATACTAATTCCCACTCTCTTTGTGTCTCCTTGAAGCCTCTATCTTCAAGAAATTGTATGCCTCTCTTTTTATCTTCCCTTGTATGGCCCTCAAGTTTTTTTGGATCTTTCTCTCCCAACTCATCCATCAAGAATCGATAAAATTCTGATCCATAGCCTCGCTCCTGAAAATCAGTATGGATGCATCCATTTATGAAGAACTTTCCTGGACTGTAGCTCCATTCCAATTGTGTATAATAGCCGTGCCCTACTACCTTGGCATCTATCTCAGCAATATACCTCTGATGCTCGCACTTTTCCGCCTTGTTCTTATCATTATATCTTAGAGACTCTTCATCTCTTTTTCTCTCCGGAAACACGAGATTATTCAATCTAACTATCTCTGGATAGTCAGATTGATCGAACTTCCTTATTTCTAATTTGTTGGAATTCATAGAGTGATCCCCTCTAAGGTCTGTGAGATTATTTATTTTTTCCTAAAAAGATGAACATCTTCGATCTCATCTACTTCCACTAGCTCCTCTTCTGAATATTCAATTATTGAATCGATAGATATCTCCGGATCTCGATACAAAAGTAGACTACCGGATCTCAGATGACTTAACCAATTTTCTAGTGCTTTTTCTGGGTTTTGCATGTCATGGATTGTACGGAAGCATACGACTTTATCCAGTTTTTCATTCTTCAGACCAATCTTCTCTGCATCCTCACAAATAGGGGTGATATTTTCATAACCTTTCTTTTTCCTTTTCTTTTCAAGGAAATCGATGAACTCTTCAGAGATATCAACAGCATAGATATGACCTTCTTCAGCTAGATCCGCTAGAGGGAAGGTATGAAAGCCTATAGCACAACCGATCTCTAGGATGTGATCCTCTTTTTCTACTCCTATCCGATTGAATACCTCATGAGGATTTTCTTTGAAACTGAGAAGCCAATAAGCTAGTCTTGCAAGAAGGAGCTTAGGGGACATGTTGATCATCTTACTCCATAAAACAGCATGAGTTTATAAGGATTCTTTACCGCAATCGATCGAGAAGATGATCGTACTCCTCTACGAAATCGTTTGGATCCATGTAAAATGCTTCTCTCACTTCTTCTAAACCTTTCTTTTCCTCTATTTCTTTGAACAACCAGCCCCCTACCCGGTAAGTGTACCTTTGCGGTCCCATGGTTCTCTCGAGTAGTTCCTCTACATCCCATTCATCTATGTTTTTGAAATCATCTCTCAGAGAGTCGTATTTTTCAACTGTTTTTCTCATCTTTGTTTCATCTGTGATGGTCAGATAATCCTGAAAAGACTCGATCATAGGTGTCTCCACCATAGGGAGATCTTCCTCTCGGACAGCTCCCTCTTCCTTTCTCAGTCTTAGAGGGGCATAGACTCCGAATCCTTCCGTATGGAAAAAGGTGTTGAAAAACGAGACCTTTTCCTCAGCGGACTCTAATCTATGAATGCTTGGAACTCCATGACTTCGAGCATATAAGACATGGGTGCTCTCATGGATGGCGTGGTAAACGAATTCTCTTGGATCTTCAAAGAAAATAGGGTCATTTATGTTGAGACAAGCACCATCTTGTAATCCTATTCCGTAGAAAAATGTCGGTATCGGATGTATAGTTATCTCTGAGGTATCTTCTTCCGGTAAGACTCTATTTATTTCTTTCTCCATGGTCTCTAACCAGTCCTCTCTATTGGTCTCGATGGTTGTGAGTAGCTCTTCTATTTGAGGTAGGTTTTCCTCTATATCGCCGAGTCCGTACACATCAACATCTTTTGCGTCTAGAACTTTCTTCATCTCTCCTTTTGACAACCCTTCTCTGAATCTATCACCGAACTCTCGTATGATCTGTAGTGCCTCAGAATTCCATATTTCGTCAAATCCAGCTTCGTCTTCCAAGTACGACAAGACCAAATCGTTAGCTCTCAGATCAATTTTCATGCTTTCATAATTTTCAATGTCTTTATAAATTTAAGGGGGGGGGGAGGGGTCTTGCGATAAATTTTTATTTGAATCCGTATTTTTACTTTAGCGATAGAGATGGAGATAAAAAGCTACGAGGACGACGAGTTAGAAGAACTCTATCAACTTTGGAGAAATGTTGCAAGAGAGAGACCTAACGCACTTGATATGAACATTCAAGAATTTGAAAATGCCAATTTGAAGTCGGAGTTAGGCGAAGTTCATTGCTTTATGGCCTACGAAGAAAACGAGCTGATCGGGGCCTCGATACTTTTGATGAGGCCGGGTGATGCAAATTCATCCTTGGACTTTCTAGTTCTAGAGGAAGATTTGCGGAATGAAACATCGAAGGAACTGCTGGAAAGATCTCTAGAATTCTGTAGAGATGAGGTAGGGTCAAAAGTGCAACTCTCTCCAAACATCTATTCAGATGGGTTTGTAGATTTCATGAAAGAACAGGGATTTGAGAAAGATGAAGATTACCCGTCCGGATTGTGGATGAAAAAAGA
>JAZKSP010000020.1:0-18453 GCA_036626005.1 Thermoplasmatota archaeon
CTCCTACCTTCTTGGGTCAGAAATGGAGTTCACTAGCAAGCTCCCATCCTTTAGGTGGGAGAAGCTGACGGAAACTTTTTTATCCAATTTATAGAGATATCATGAGGCGATGACTTACGGCATAGGTAACACCTCACTTGTAAGGGCAAAAAAGTTGGAAGACTTTTTTGGGATAGATAAGCTGTATCTTAAACTTGAAGGTGAAAATCCGACTAGGACGCACAAAGATAGACTCGCTATCCAACAAGCAGATGACGCCATAATCCGAGGGTATGATACGATAACGGTCGGATCCTGCGGGAACTACGCAATAGCGATGAGTTTTGTAGCAAACAAAACGGAATTGGATTGCAAGGTATTCACTCCAAAAAAATACACTTCAGATAACAAAGATAAGATAAAAGAGTACAATGCAGATATCTTCAAGGTTGAGGGAGGATACGAAGAAGCAGTGGAAGAAAGCAGGAAAATGGCTAAAAAGGAAGGGTGGTACGACGCAAATCCCGGTAAAAAGAACACACCGATATCACTCATTGCCTATACCGAGATATCTAAAGAGATACAAGAAGAACTAGGAGGATCGCCTGAAACGGTCTCTGTAGCTGTCGGCAACGGAACGACTATTGCCGGCTTACATCTGGGTTTTAGGTTACTCTGGAGAAAGAAGAGGGCTGAAGACATACCGAAAATGCTCGCTGGTTCAAGCATCGGTAATAACGCTATCATAGAAACTATACAACGGGACAGTAAAGAGATAGTGGAGATGGATCCAGGCAGCCTGAACGAGACCGAGATAAACGAACCCCTCTTGAATTGGAAGGCCCTAGACGGACAAGAAGCTATCAACGCTATATACGATACCGGCGGTACCGCCATAGGACTGACCGATGAAGAGATAGTTCATTACAAAGAATTGTTAGAGAAAGAAAATATTTCTTTGATACCCTGCTCGGCTTCAGCTCTGGGCGCTACTCATAAATATCTACAAGACCATGAAACAGATGGAGTTCACGTAGTAGTTATAACTTCAGGTGTTAAGAATGTTTGATATAGATGAAAAGATACCGGCTCTGATTTACGCTGAAGGTGAGTTCGGAAGAATTGACGGAAAAACCGCCAATGGCCTTGTCAGATTTTCAGAAAAGTACGATATCGTAGGAGTGTTGGATTCTACTAGAAAAGAGGAAGATGTAAGTGAAGTACTTGAGGATGTCGAGGAAAAGATACCTATCTTCAATAGCCTTGAACAAGCCCTCGATAAACTCGACGTAAAACCAAAAGCTTTCATCAACGGCATTGCGAGAGACGGTGGTGCCTTCCCTTATGATCGAAAGGAAATATTTTTCAAGGCAATGGAAAACGGGATGGACTTAGTCCACGGCTGTCATGATCATATCTCAGAGGACGAGGAATTTAAGGAGAAAGCGGAAAAACACGGTGTCGATATCTGGGACGTTAGGAAGGAACCGGAAGACCCACACTTCTTCACAGGAAAACTCAGGGGGATAGATGATCCGCCTAGGATTCTCGTTTCCGGTACTGACTGCGCCATAGGAAAGAGAACTTTCTGCATAGAACTTTATAAAGAATTAGAAAATAGGGGTTATAATCCTGGTTTCGTCGCCACTGGTCAGACAGGTATGATTCAGGGAGCAAAGTATGGTTTCCCTTTAGATGGGATAAGAGGTGACTTTCTGAGCGGTGAGACGGAACACGTGATGTTAGAAGCTTCCACCGAAGGCGATCACGATGTGTTAATCGTAGAGGGCCAAGCTTGTATTGTCCATCCCCAAGGAGGTAATCCACTCGCTCTTATGAAAGGCGTCCATCCTCATGGTGTGGTTTTGATCCACGCGCCTGGGAGAGAAGAAAAGGACGGCCTTCCGGACTTCGATCCTCCAAATCTTGATAAGGAAAAAGACACTATAGAGTTCTTCTACCCCGACTCGGTTATATCCATCGGTATAAATCACGAAGGTGAGATAGATGTGGAAGAGTGGATAGAGAAGTATGAAGACGAGTATGGTATTCCAGCAGAGGACGCTCTTTTAGGAAGACCGACAAAGACAGCCGACAAGATCGAAGAAGAATTCATCAATGGACATCCAAAAGTAGAGAGAGCAAAATGATCGAGGAAAAATATGGGCGAGAAAGATATAGAATATAAAAGGATGGACCAGGAACCTATCGATGACGAAGCACTGGAGGATTCCCTTGAACTACTTCACGAGTACCTCAGCCAGTTCATCTCAAAGGAAGCTTTAGAGGAAGATTTGAGATACTGCTTTGATGGGGGAAGAGTGATCGGTGCCTACCATGATCAAGAACTGATCGGTGCAGTAGCGGGAGTTCAAACATCTTTTTTCGATAAATTCCATATCGCTCATATAGCCGTAGAAGAGAGATTCCAAGGAAAAGGTATCGGAAGGAAATTGACCGAAAAGGTGATACCTCCCGAAACGGGAGCTAGCGTTCATCTAAATACCGATAACCCAGAGATAGAGAAATTCTACCAAAATCTTGGGTTTCAGGTCACACACAAACGCTTCAAAAAACCAGCAAAAGAAGGTTCAGATTTCAAACCTAGCGATTAAAAACTAAAAAAGAAAAGATTTTTTGGAATAGGGTTCAGTACCCTTCGACACCTTCGTCGACGTCTCTTTCGTCTTGGATAACTACCTGTGCGGCTGCGATCCTAGCGACCGGTACCCTGTACGGTGAACAGCTCACGTAGTCCAAATCGGAGCGATAACAGAACTTCACCGAAGATGGTTCACCACCGTGTTCTCCACAGATACCGACGGATAGACCTTCTTTAGTCTCTCTACCTCTTTTAGTTCCCATCTTCACTAGCTCGCCGATCCCGTCTTGATCGAGAACCTGGAATGGATCTTTGTCCATTATTCCTTCGTCTAGATAGTTCGGTACAAAAGTACCGACGTCATCTCTACTGAATCCGAAACCCATCTGGGTCAGATCGTTCGTTCCGAAGGAGAAGAAGTCCGCTTCCTTCGCAATTTCGTCGGCTCTGATAGCAGCTCTAGGAATCTCTATCATCGTACCTACTTCAAACTCAACCTCTTCTTTCTTTTCGAAAACTTTTTCTTGGACAGGTTCGACTACTTTTTCTTTCACGTTGTTGAGTTCTTCGACATTCCCTATCAAGGGTACCATTATGTGAGGTTCGACTTCAGTACCTTCTTCTTGTACTTCAGAAGCGGCTTCCAAAATAGCCTGTACCTGCATCTGATAGATCTCTGGATAAGTGATACCCAACCTACATCCTCGATGTCCAAGCATCGGATTAGCTTCTTCCAACCTCTCAACTTTCTTTTGGATTTCTTCTACGCTAAGATCTAGTCTTTTCGCTAGATCTTTTTGAGATTCCTTGTCAGTCGGCGCGAATTCGTGGAGAGGCGGATCCAATAATCTGATAGTCAAAGTTTTACCTTCCGTCACTTCGAAGAGTTCTTTAAAGTCCTTCTTCTGCATCGGTAAAAGTTGATCTAGAGCTTTCTGCCTTTGTTCTTCGTCTTCGGCTATGATCATCTCCTGCATCACGTCTAATCTTTCAGGTTCAAAGAACATGTGTTCCGTCCTACAGAGCCCGACGCCTTCGGCACCGAATTCTATAGCTTTTTCTGTGTCCTCTGGGGTGTCGGCATTAGCCCAGACGCCCATCTTTCTGATGTCGTCAGCCCATCCAAGGAGCTTTTCGAATTCCTCTGTAAATTCAGGTTCGATGAGTGGGGCCTCTCCGATTATAACGTCTCCAGTAGTCCCATCGATCGTGATGATATCTTCCTTTTCGACCCTTTTTCCGTCGACTTCAAAGTATTCCTCTTCTAAGTTGATGTCGATGTCTTCAGCGCCTGCAACACACGGTTTACCCATGCCTCTAGCTACGACTGCAGCATGGCTTGTCATACCTCCACGACTGGTCAGCACTCCTTCAGCCGCCGCGAGCCCGTGAATATCTTCCGGCGTGGTTTCGGGTCTTACAAGTATTACCGATTCGTCATCATTCCCTCTTCTTTCTGCTTCGTCAGTATCGAAAACCACCTTACCCGAAGCCGCTCCAGGCGAAGCGTTCAGACCTTGGGTCAATTTATCCAATTCCGCCTCGGGATCGATCCTTTTATGGAGTATTTTCTCTATTTGTTCTCCTTCAACCCGTAAAAGAGCAACTTCTTTACTGATTATTCCTTCTTCGTGCATATCATGGGCTATCTTTACCGCTGCATTAGGAGTCCTCTTACCCGTTCTAGTCTGAAGGATGTAAAGTTCCTTATTTTCGACCGTGAATTCTAGATCCTGCATATCCTTGTATTCTTCTTCTAAAGTTTGACAAACTTCCTCCAATTCTTCGTAAATATCGGGCCACATCTCTTTTAGATCTGAGATCTGTACTGGAGTTCTTATCCCCGCGACAACATCTTCTCCCTGAGCATTCCTTAAAAATTCTCCGTATATCTTATTCTCTCCGGTAGAAGGATCTCTTGTGAATGCTACACCACTGCCTGAATTTTCTCCTGTGTTACCGTAAACCATGGTTTGTACATTTACCGCTGTACCCATATCATGAGGTAGATCGTTAAGGTCTCTATACCTCCTAGCTCTTTCGTTATCCCATGAACCGAAGACAGCTTTTGTAGCCTCCATCAACTGTTCCCATGGATCAGAAGGTATATCTCCTACGAGTTCTTTGTACCTCTCGGTTACTTCTTTCATTCCCTCAGCATCCAGATCAACATCTTGATCGGCACCTCTTTCTTCCTTCACCTCGTCCATTATCTCTTCGAATTCTCTGTGCGGGATACCCCGAACGACTTCGCCGAACATGTTGACAAATCTTCTATAACTGTCATAAGCGAACCTTTCATCGGTTTTTTCCACCAATCCTTGTAAAGTTTCATCATTGAGTCCAAGATTCAAAATCGTATCCATCATACCCGGCATCGATACGGCCGCACCGGATCGAACCGAAACCAAAAGTGGATCTTCCGGATCACCGAACTTTTGATCCATCTGTTCCTCCAACCTTTCCATCTTGTTCTTCATTTGTTCCTTTATCTCTTCAGTCAGTTTACCTTCGTCTAGATATTCTAAACATGCCTCTGTAGTCACCGTATAGCCGGGAGGGACTTTCAATCCTATAGTGGTCATCTCTGCGAGATTAGACCCTTTACCCCCAAGCAAGTCTTTCAAGTCGGCACTACCTTCCTCAAAGGAGTACACATATTTAGTCATGATTATCCAATAAAGACAAAAATTTGGGGTATAAAAAGGTTCTTATTGAGCTTCAATTAAAAAATAGAAAATGAAGATAAAAGGTTTTGACTGAAGAGTTTAAAAGGTCCTAATTATTCTTCAATTTGTCCCATGGAAGAACTTCAAGTGAAGTTGGCAATTTGGGGATATTACCGACTTTTCGACCTATCAATTTTTTTACTCCTTTCTCCGAAGCTATATCGACCAAACGTTGAGTGACGATCCCATTGAATACCACTTTTTCTACACCCTTATCATTTTCTAGCAGTTCATCGGCCAGTTCCCTAGTAGGTACTTCCTCCAGGACATCTCCATTACCATTCAAAAGTTTAGCGATCTTTTCTTTCTTGATGGAGTTGATTATTTTCCTATATCGATCGTATTCAGTTTTCACTTCGGGTTCATCCTGCGTTTTTTCCTGAGCTTTAGATGCGGTATTTTTCGAGGATGCTTGTTTTCCTTTGGCAGCCTTTTTAGACCTATCGAATCCATCGCTTTCCTTCACTTCTTCTTCATCGACATCTATATCGTACATCTCGATGTATTGGTCAACAGGGATCTTGCTTCTGAGAGCTTTCATTATCTGTTTCTGAGTGAGTTCCTCGACTTCCGTGTTCTCGGGTGCCTCCGCGACATAATCGACTTCAGCAGTCTCTAAAAGTTCCTGTAATATCAAAACGCCTCCTCTATCCCCATCTACGAAGGCCGTCGTGACTCTTTTAGATGAGAGGTCTTTTATCTCATCTGGTACATCAGTTCCTTCGACAGCTATAGCATTCTTAATCCCGTATCTCAACAAATTGAGTACGTCTGATCTACCTTCGACAACGATGATGGCGTCCGAATCACTCACATTAGGGCCGGCAGGAGAATGGGAGTCACCATAATCACTTATTTCCTCCATCTGTACTTCCTGTCTCACGGACTCCGTAAGATTGCCGGTGGGAACTTTGCTCTCTTCGATAGTAGAGGATAGGAGTTCTTTCGCTCTATCGACGATCTTATTTCTTTTAGACTCTCTAACATCTTTTATTTCGTCGATCTCTATATCGGCTTTGCACGGACCTACTCTATCGATTGTTTCTAAAGCGGCAGCTAAAATCGATGTTTCTACCAGGTCTAAGCTGGAGGGAATAGTTATCTTTCCTGATGATTTCCCTTTGGAAGAACCGACTTCGACTTCTATCCTGCCCATCCTTCCGCTCTTTTGTAGATCTCTCAGGTCGAGTTCGTCACCTAATAACCCCTCTGTTTGACCGAAAATAGCACCGACAACATCGGGTTTTTCTACAACTCCACTCGCCTTCAAATCAGCTTTGATGACATATTTAGTTGTACTCGGATCAATATCCATATCTAACACCTCTTAACTTACCGAAAACAGTTGATTTATTCCATCCCTCCAAACTAAGACCGGAGCCCAACGATCAGATTTCTTTTCGGTTCAAGCCCCGATAAATTGCGAATCTAACTTATCCAATATTAATCAAGATGAGTATCATAAGCAAAGTGATGAGGGATGAAGGTAAGTCATTATTTAACCATTATCAACTGCCTTCGGTATAATTGCAGGAAAGGAGAGGTTATATAAATCTTACTCTCAACAATAATCAACCAAAATGTGGTTGAGCTGTCCTCACGTCTCTTACACGGTGAAAATCCAAGAGACCATCTTCAGAGATTGCAAAAACATGAAAATCTGCGGGGTCCAAACCCTCTAGATTTTTTGAGAAGAATGATGTAGGTCCGATCACGTCTCTCCCTTCACTCAGTGGATCAATAGCTGGCAAAACAAGTATTTCAGACTCAGGATGGTAAAGGTAACAGGGAAATTTCATTTTTGATCCGACATCATCTTTTATCTCTACAGCTGGGTGTTCATGGCCCATGACCAAAATGTTATCTCCTTGAATTTCTTGATGGCCATGAGTCAAAGTCATACCTTCAAAATGCATCATGTCCTCATATAAGGGTATTGATTTAATATTGGCATAATTTTCTAGATAATTATCATGATTTCCCTTTATCATAACCAGTGATGAATCTTCCATCAGGTAGTCCATGATATCAAGGAGTTCATGGAATTCTTGATCCTCGCTCCTTCCAAAGTTATGTTTAAAATCACCTAACACGATGAACGAATCCGGATCATAACGATTTTTTATATTGGCTAATCTGTCTAATATCATCTCATTCTGGAAAGTAGGTAAAGTGACGCCGTCTTCCTTCAGAACTGATTTGTAACCGAGGTGAAAATCCGTTACTAATACCGTCCTTTTCTTTTCATACCAAGCACAATAATCCGATGTCAAAAATAGGCCATCATTGATTTCTATTTTATTCATATTCTATGATAACAATTCTTTAAACGATTCTTTATATCTAATATCTTCGAAAACTTCTTCATTTTTGGCTTTCTCTTTAAATTCTTGATCAAGGTCTAGAGCTCTCTTTAAAAAGTTCCTTGCCTTTTTCTCCTCTTCACGTTGAACACTTACCATACTTTTATAATACCAGGCTTTTGGAACGTTTTGGTCTCTTTTAACTACTTCATTAAAATTGTCCATCGCCTTATCGTATTCTCCCATCTCATAGAAAACCAGGCCCTTATTTGACCAGGCTTCTAAATCGTCCTCGTCCTTTTCGAGGGCTCGATCGAACGCATCGATTGCTTCTTCGTATCTTTTTAGATGATAAAGGCAAGCACCTTTATTGTGCCAAAGATCAGCATCATCCTCACCCAGCTCAGACAATCTCTCGTAGGTCTCTAGAGCTTCTTTAAATTCTTTCTTATTGTAGAACAGTTCCCCTTTTTCGTAGAGCAGATCCTTGTCTTCTGGATCCAACTCTAATGCTTTGTTGTAATATCCTAACATGTCATCTTTCTGTTCATAATATTCTCGATAGGTTTCTTTAGCCTCTTCTATTTCTCCTCTTTCTTCAATCTGCTGAGCTTTCTTTCGAAGGAGTTCCATATTTTCAGGCTCAAAAGATAAGAGCTTTTCTATCAACTTTAAACTTTCTGGATTTTTCTCTAACATCCTTTTATACAATTTCTTAGCCAAGGACTCCTTTCCTTTTGATTCTAGCTTTTCCGCTTGTTCTCTAACTTTTGAAATATTTTCTGAAGCTAATTCCACAATTTTCTCAATAGCATTTTCGTTTTCTGGTTCTAAAGTTAATACTTTTTCGTAAGCCTTAATGGCCTTCTCTATTTTGCCTTCTTCTTCAAAGTATTCGGCTTCTATCCTCCATAGTATCGGATCGTCAGGATTTTTCTTTACAAGTTTATGTATCTCCATTATATTTGAAGGATCTTTTTCTAACAATTCTCGAAAAGTTCGCATCGCATTAGAATCCCATCCAAGAATACGGAATACGTTAGCTTTATTTAAAATAGCTTTTTTATGATCTGGATCTTCTTTTAGGACATCATTGAAACATTTAAGAGCGTATTCGTTCATCTCCTCCATATTCATATATGCCTCTCCTTTTTTGACCAAGGTCTCGACCGTATTTGGATCTCTGTTTAAAGCTCTCTCGAAACACTGTACCGCCTTCATGTTTTCCCCCGTTTCGATAAGCTTTTCACCTATCTCGGTCAACTTTTCAGAGATGAATTGACTATCACCTAAGTTATTTTCTTTTTTTATAATATAATCTATCAGATCCATGTAATCGGAAACGGAAGCAGACTCACTCCCTTTATCTATCTCGGATATTTTCTTTTCGATTAGTTCCTTCACTTTATCTTTACTTTGACCAAAAGGCAATCTGGCATCCCCACTTTTTAGTTTATTTAGATGGTCATTAAAACACTCATATGAAATATAAAATCTTCGGTGTCCTTATCCTTTTCAAAGTATCTTTCCAACTTCTTCATCCATCATCTTCAAAAAGTCATCTATATTATCTTTTTCTATCTTTGCGCCAGCTGCAATATCATGCCCACCCCCATCTCCGTTAAATTCTCCAGCTAATCTCTCACAAAGTCCTCCCATATCCAATCCCTTTTCAACCATGTTTTTGGTAGCCCTTGCTGAGATATCTATCTTCTCATCACCTTCTGTAAGACCCAAAACTGGCATGTTCTGGTCTAAAACATATAACATCCCCAATCCTGCCAACTCCCCCTTCATCGTCTTTTTTTCTTCATAAAAATGTTGGATATTTTTTCTCTTTTCTATTCTTTCCTCCAAAGTTTTCAATTTCTCTATCATCCGTTTTCTGTGTCCATCTCTTATCTCTTTTGCTTCCTCATATGCCTTCTCATCTCCCAAACAGACGGAGAGGCCTAGACCGGGCCGATCGTTCCTTGCACATGAGTTTAGAATCTTATAAAGTATATCAATTTCCAGATCATCGTGAGCGGACACAAGGTGAGTTCCGTATATCGCCTCTATCACGTCCGGTGGGATATCTCTCTTTAAAAGAGATAGAGCCAAGAGACTGTTCAATTTTCTCTTTTTTTCCACGTTGATAGACTCTAATTTAGCACCTAGATCGATATTAAGGTCTTCTAATATTTTTTTGATCTCGCTCTTTTCACCGCTAATGCCGGGAAAATATGGATCACACGCTTTCATAAGAGCGGTGCTAACATTCTCACCATCTATGAACAACCCTGTTCTTTTTTCCAGGTAGTCTTCTTCTACTGATCTTTCCATCAGTTTCAAATTTAAACCGGTAAAACCGCCTATCGCCTGTTTATCTGCCGCAGCTCCTGCAAGCCCGTAAACAGCCTCCTCCCAGTTATTGCTATCATAACTGACAGCTAATAACAATGCAAGAGTACCGCCGCTCACCTCTTGAGATCCGTCCCAACCGTGATCATGTGGGTTGATAAAAACTTTGTTTCCTCCACCTGGAGAATTTGGATCATTCCTAACTTCGTGGTGATCTAATACTATTACGTCCTCTTCTAACTCTGATATCCGTTCAAGATGGCTATTGCCTATGTCAGTAAATATTATAGGATAGCCACTCGGTATTTTTTCTGGAAAAGAATCTATAAAAGTAGTATGGAATCCTTTCTGGTATTTCATAACGGTCCTAGCCAAAACGGCACTAGCTGAAATACCATCGGCATCATAATGAGTGATCAATCTGAACTTATCATATTCGTCGAGGATAGAGATAGCTCTTTCCAACTTTTTTTCTAACTCATCGGGAATGTCAAACAAATTCCCTTCCTCTCCCATCGCATTTTTATTGAGTCAGTATCTCAGCTTTATCCATCGAGTATCTCCAGTCTTCCTCTAGTACTTCTTGTTCCTTATAATATTCAACGAGACGTCTGATCTTCGATTCCACCAATCTCAATGATTTTCTATTAGATTTATCTTTTGGATGCTCATCAAGATGCTCCTTCAAATTGACGGCTTTCTCCATGAGAGCTAAAAGGTCTTCGGGGATCTCAGGTTCGAGATCATTCGCCTCCATCACTTCTGTGATGCTATCACCTATGGCTAGTTCGACATTGGGAACCCCATATTGATCACGCAGGGTTATTCCTATTTCACTAGCGGTCTCTCCTTTACTCGCTAAATCGACTACCAAATCTCTTATTTCCTCTTCATCGAGTGTAACCCATTCAGGGTTCTCTTCTAGATGAGGTCTTGTTGAGCCTGATTGCCCTTTTTTCGGGCTGTGCATCCTTGACATGTTTATACCTCCGATAATCCAAATGTACTTAAAGTGTATCTTGGATTCCTCTCATATATCTTCTCATACTTAAAAGTGACTATCGAGAATATCCATCATTTTGATCCAATTATTGTTTTCCTCTTATCTTTTTTGATATCTCTTCTATCCGCTGTTCTCGATTCTCGAAGGAGATATCGTGTTCCTGAGAAACTAATAAAACAGCGGTAGTGATCTCTATATTCAGCTGATCCTGCTTTTCGTTTACTTTTGACATGATCTCCTGCTTTGAAAGATCAGTCTTTTCAGCCACCTTATTAAGGAGTTCTGGAAATATATCTTTCTTTTTCTCCTTGAAGATATCTTCTGAAGGTTCGAAACCCATTGGGATATCCACATCTTCATAATCAAAATTTGGCGATATCTTATCCTCTGTGATTTCTATAAGATCGGATTCTAGAGCTCTCTCTATGACCTTTTTAGCCCTGCCTGATGAAAACCATTCCAAATCTACAGATTGGGCATAGATAAAATCATCCTTAGTTATCTCCTCACCTTCTTTTTGGAATAAAAAAGCGAGGGCCTTTTTCAACTCTCTTGATATTTTACCGCCTCCCTGAATTTTAGGATGAAATCTTGTAAGTTTCCATGGTCCACATAATCCACTCTATCAAGAGATATGCCGCCTAAATACAACTGATAATCCCCTCTCGGCATCTTTCTCAGGCCTTTTTCGTCGAAAGGTTTATCGGACAGATCGTTGAAGACTACTTTCTCTATCCCCTTTTTAACGCAAGAAGTTGTCAAATCCCCAACACCCATATCTCTGATTTCATTAGAGGGCGATATAAGACCCTCTTGGTAATCCAAACACAATATTAGATCGTCACTCAATTCTATCGATCTTTCGATCTCTTCGAAAGATTCTACCGTCTTTGTAGAGAGGACGGCTTTATCCGCTCCCGCTATGAAGGCATCCGTGATGCCTTCTGCAGTTCTAGCTCCTATATCTGCCCAAACCTCTTTGGTAGTGCTTGCTTTTCTGATAATATCAGTTTGAGGTCTATTGTACTCGATACCGTCAATATCTAGAAAATATATCTTATCAAAACCCTCTAACTCTTGAAAAGCGCCCCATAAATCTAATTCCATATCATTATAGGAAAATCTCTCATAAGATCCCTCATTTACGATGACTAGATTTTGACTTTTAAATGATAATGATGGGATCATATCTTTGACCACATGAGGTAATTTTGCAGGTCCTTAATAAAAGGATTGATACTATCCGAGTTCAACGACACTTTTTTATATAGTTGCAGGAGATGGATTCAATGATGATCACTATAATAGGGTCGGCCCATGTTTTTGATATCTCAGAAAGGATCGAAAAGGAGATCAGGGCTAGATCCCCTCCTGTAGTTGCAGTGGAATTGGATAGGAATCGATACGAAGGGCTTAGGAGAAGAGATAGCGGTGATAGGAAAGGAGTTCCTCTCGTCTATCGATTACTTCATCTCGTTCAAAAACGTATCGCGAAAAAATTTGGAGTTCAGATCGGGGAAGAAATGCTAGCAGCTGTAGATACCGCAAAATCTATCAACTCAAGGGTGGCTTTCATAGATCTTCCTGCCCAGAAAGTTCTCAACCAGTTAATGAACGAGATGAGTCTCAAAGAGAAACTCAAGCTCTTTGCAGGAGGTATAATCGGGCTTTTCACAAGCAAAGAAAGGATAGAGAAAGAAGTAGAGAATTATAATTCTGGAGGATCAGGGATGGGATTCACAGTCTCTTTAGAAGAACAGATGCCCGCACTAACGAAGATACTGATAGAAGATAGGAACAGATTCATGGCTAAAAACTTAAAAGAATTGGAAGATCGATTCGATTCTGTAGTTGCCGTGGTAGGGGATGGTCACGTTCCCGGCCTTAAAAAGGAGTTGAGAGGTAGAGAACTCGAAATCTTGAGATTGAAAGATGTTATGAATGGGGAGAAAGAACAGAGCGAGATGGAAAGCGGGGAGCGAAATGAGGGCAACGCTGAAGTGAACTTTTCGGTAGAATACAAGGCAGATTGAATCTCTTTGACCCTAAAATTGGACTGACTTAATAGTTTTTATACTTTTCCTCAGAAGACGTTTTTTCCTCTTCCTGATATTTTTCATCATATCTGTAATCTTCTTCGTATATCTTTCTCCTATCCTTTCCCTTTCCTGCTTTCTCGATCAAAACGGCACTAGCCCATATGCCGATCATATATTGACCAACTATGGTCGAATAAGATATAACATCTTCTAATCCAAAGGGGTCCTCTAATTCACTTATCTGTTCCATATCTTCCTGACAGAGTTCACAGAAATCACTCGGAGGGGGTTCCATCATCTCTTCTTTGATTTCTACGGCCCCTGCCATCACACATTCTCCAGCGCTTTCATCGCAGTGGTTTGGATATCCGTCGTCTTCGTGATAGCTCTCATAATTAAGCCCAACTAATGAAAGAAGATGGCCGAATTCATGGACAAGAACTGGACTTTCTATCTCCCCCGAACCTAAGGCATTGGTAGTTTCGATTCCGCTAATCACACTATTGAAAATGATTATCTGCCCTGGTCTCTGTGAAAGACCCAGGACGTCATTGTCGTCTTCCCATATCCCATCTACATAAAGCACGTAGATAGCTATCTGGTTTCCATCCCTTTCGTGATTTTGATATTCCTTCTTCAATCTTGAGATATCGTTGCTATCGTAGGAGGGTTCACTCTCGGCAATACTTATCTGATCGTCGACGATGCTTTTTATGGTCTCCTTATCAGTGTACTTTTCGATCTTCTCCTCCAATTTTGTGATGGCTGTTTCATCTGGCTCCTGCCCTTTTAAATAGTCATATTCGATTATGATTTCAGAATAGGGCTCGTTCTCTAGATACATCTGGGAATATTCATAAGGTTCGTAAGAACTGGTCTTTTCCTTCAAATAGGCGGGGAAAAAAGAATGCGTTATCAATGCTGCGATGATTATCAGCACCCAAATCGTACCTAAGAAAGCGTACTTTTTGTCCATCGACGAGTAATCCTATGTAATATCGCCTTATTTGTAACTTTCTTCAATCTACTTCTTCTTTTTTCAATTCGTCGTAGGCTGTAGAAGCGGCTTCGGCTCCTTGTCCAGCAGCGGTTATAGCCTGCTTAAGAGGTGAGTCGATCACGTCTCCTGCTGCATAGATCCCGGAAATATTAGTTCTTCTCTCTTCGTCAGTCTTTATGTACCCGTTTTCAGTCAGTTCTATATCTAGCTCTTCGGCTAGATCAGAGTTCGGTATAGAACCTATCTCTATGAACAGTCCATCCATCTCCATCTCTTCCGAATTGTCAAGTTCGACCGCTTCCAGTTTGTCATCTCCGATGAGATTCTCCACGTTGACCCCAAAGACAGGTTCTATATTATCTCTCTGTTCAATCTCCTTTATTCTGATAGGTTCAGGTCTGAAAAACTCATCTCTCCTATAAAGTATATACACTTTCTTTGAATGATCGGAGAGCAAAAGAGCGGAAGCCAATGCGGCGTCTCCGCCACCCACGACTCCTACTATCTTATCCTCAAAGAAGGCAGCGTCACAGGTCGCACAGTAACTGACGCCTTTACCCTTGAATTCGTTCTCTCTATCCAATCCGAGCCTTCTTCTCTCCTGACCGGTGGCAAAGATTATCTTTTTAGCCTTGTACTCGCCTCTTTGGGTTTTCACTTCAAAATCTAAATCTTTTCCATAGATATCGGTAACTTCATCGTAAACGACCTCTACGCCTATATCTTTCACCTGTTCTTCCATCTTGTTCGATAATTCCATACCGGTTATACTTTCGAAACCTGGATAATTACATACCTCTGGGGCTTCAGAAATCAGGCCGCCCGGCATCTCTCCTATCTGGATGATATCTAAATTGTATCTAGCGGAGTAAATCGCAGCGGTATAACCTGCTGGGCCCGTACCAATGATAAGGATGTCGTACATCGTATCACTTTAATGAGGAGAAAGAGTGGTTAATAATTTTGGTGATGAAATGCAAAAACGGATACCTATCCTTATATAATACAATTCCTTTTAGAAACAAGGTGTCTAAATGAGTAGGGATGAAGAGGATTTGGTCATTTCGATCGGTGGCTCGATACTCCTACCAGATGATGAGGATGTTTCCCAGTTGATTAATTTGGCAAATATGCTTCAAAAGAATTCACAGGAAAGAAATCTTTACCTTGTGATAGGAGGAGGGAAAACAGCGAGGCGATACATCAACTGGGGAAGAAAATTAAATGCTGATGAAGGGTCTTTAGATGAATTAGGGATATTAACTTCTAGATTGAATGCAAGACTTCTGATCATAGCTCTAGAGGAAGAGGTCTATCCTGTTCCCGCTGAAGATTTTGATCAAGCCATCTCGGCTGGAAACCACTATTCTATTGTAACCATGGGCGGAACTCATCCAGGACACACCACTGATGCGGTGGCGGCGATGCTCGCCGAACGATTAAATTCAGACAGGATGATCAACGCGACTTCCGTCGACGGTGTTTATACTGAAGATCCAAAAAAAGATGAAAATGCAGAAAAATTAGAGAGACTAGATTACGATAAGTTGATAGATATTGTGACAAGTGATGAACACACGGCCGGTCCAAACGTGGTCTTAGACCCACTAGCGGCGAAGATAATCAAAAGAGCGAATATAAAGACCTACATATTAGATGGAAGAGACCTGAGCTCTTTGGAAAGGGCGATCCAAGAAGAGAAGTTTACTGGGAGTATAATAGGAGTATAACATGGTTATTACTAAAGAAATATATATAGTCTAAATAGATTATACAGAAAAACCTAATATAGTTTGTCTATTTTCCAAATTCTGTATGTTTGGAATTTCTACACTAGCCCTCACGATTCTTGTTGCTGGGTTAGCCGCTGGCCTATACATGGCTTGGAATATCGGAGCAAATGATCTAGCTAATTCTATGTCCTCGGCTGTTGGGGCCGAAGCTATAACATATAAACAGGCCGTAATTATCGCCTCGATTTTGGCAGTCTCTGGAGCGATCTTCGCTGGAGAACACGTTACCGAAACTGTACAAGTTGGTATATTCGATACCACGGCGGTACCGAGCTCGACTCATTTAGCGTTAGGTGCTTTAGCGGCGGTCACCGCTGCTGGAATATGGATAACCATCGCTACCTGGAAATCCATGCCTATCTCGACTTCTCATTCTATCGTTGGTGGGATGTTCGGATTCGGTCTTCTGATAGCTATCACTGGTGGTGGGCTAGGGATGATTTCATGGGGAACCTTGGCTAGAATCGTATTGAGTTGGTTGACATCCCCTATATTCGGAGCGCTTGGAGCATTTCTTGTTTTCAAACTTATAGTGTATCTGATTTTCAATTCTGAGGATCCATTTCTCACTTCACAAAAAGCAGTACCGTTTTTCTTAGGAGCCACGATGTTCATCATTTCCGTTTCGTTGCTTTATAATACCACTCTCTCTTTGAGGATATTTGGAGAGAGACTAGGTGCTGTCCGAGCTATATTGTTTGCTTTACCGGTTGGAGCGGTTTTGGGTTTCTTTGGTAAATACCCTGTATTAAAGGGGGTAAAAAGAAACGACGGGATAGATGATGTAGAGAGCATATTTAAAAGACTCCAGATACTAACCTCTTGTTACGTGGCGTTCTCATTCGGAGCGAACAATGTTGGTAATGCGATAGGACCGGTTGTTTTGATAGTGCTGAACACTATGAAGGGTGCGGCATTACCCTGGTTTTTCAGCAATCAGATCCTTTTGACTATAGGTGGTCTCGGCTTAGCTCTTGGGATCGGTACCTGGGGATATAAAGTTATCAGAACAGTAGGATTTCAGATCACGACATTGACGAATACTAGAGGTTTTTCAGTAGATTTTGGAGCCGCAACCACCATGCTTGTTGCAGCCATGTTCGGTATGCCGATCTCGACCAGTCACACCGTAGTGGGCGCAGTCCTAGGTGTGGGCTTTGCTAGAGGTGTAGAGGCTATCGATCTATCTGTTATCAAGCGTATAGTGGTTTCGTGGCTGATAACAGTACCCATCGCTGCCATAACATCAGTGGTTTTATATACCATAATGGTTCAATTCATCTGACCCAAGGATAAATTTAAAATCAAATAAATAAGATGGTGAAATATATGACGGCAAAATTTAGAAGATCAAGCATAGAAGATACGGTGATCGATTCGCCTTTCGAAGGCCTCAAAAAACATTCTAACCTGATAAAGAAGGCGATAAGAGAGTTGAAAAAGGGAGTACACTACTACAGTGAAGAAGAATTCGAAAAAGCTGAGGAGTGTTTCGACAAAGTTTCAGATTTGGAACACAAAGCAGATAAGATAAAGATCCAGATACGAGAAAATCTACCCAAATTCATCTTCATGCCGATCACTAGAGATGACTTTTTAAAACTGTTAAAAGAAGCGGATTCTATACTTGATTACGCTGAAGACGTGAGCGTTCTACTACCGATGAGAGAGGAAAGTATACCTGAAAAAGTCAGAGATGACTTCAAAAAGTTCTCAGAGAAGGTCTTCCAGTCAGTCGAACAGTTTGAGGAGATGATGAACGTATTCTCGGAATTGCTGAATTCTTCTTTTGGAAAAAAACCCAAGAAAAGGGCTAGAGAACTGCAGAAAGAACTTAGTCAACGAGAATATGAAGCTGATCAAATAGAGAAGAAGATATCTAAGGCCATGTTCAATTATAATAAAGAACCTCTCACTGCGGTTCATCTTCTCAAAGTCGTAGATAGGATGGACTCTATAGCTGATCATGCTGAGAACGTTGGAGACATGATAGACTCTATACTTGAGTCCAAATGAAAATCTATTTTTCCTTTTTTATTTAGTCTTCGATCTAAATAATTAGAAAAATCCTAAATATACGGAGTTATATATGGGAAAATATGCCTGAATCTAGAAAGGTCCAGATTACTGGCGGATCCACCTATATAGTTTCACTACCTAAGGATTGGGTAAGACAGAAAGAGATCGAGGCAGGGGATTCACTTATCCTTTCTCCAAGAAAAGACGGTTCAATAGTAGTAAGTCCAGAGAGAGAATACGAAAAAAAAGCAAACGTCAAGGAGATAGACATTACCGATAAAGATCAGGACTCCCTTATTAGAGAACTCATCGGTATATATATGGCTGGTTACTCCAAAATAGAGATCGTCGCCAAAGATAGCATGGAACCAGAATTGAGAAGAGCTATCATGGAGTTCACCAGGATGGTGATCGGACCGGAGGTCATCGAAGAGTCAGACAAAAGGGTGATCCTGAAAGACCTAATAGATCCATCTGAATTTTCCCAGAAAAAAGGTCTTAGGAGGATGTATTTGATTGTAAAAAATATGCACAGAGATGCTATCGCTTCCTTCAAAGAAGGAAATAAGGATCTTGCTCAAGATATAGTCCAGAGGGATAAAGATGTCGACCGACTCTTCTGGATGATCACAAAACATTACAA
>JAZKSP010000135.1:0-3647 GCA_036626005.1 Thermoplasmatota archaeon
CCTTACTGCTTTCTTTTTTAACTCTTCTAAAGATTTTTTTTCAGCGCTCATCTTATTAATATAGGTTGAATTGAGCTATAAAAAGATTTCTCAGGAAATTTTTAATGTTCGCTATAAGGAGAGTTTAGCGGAACTCTTAGTAGGAGATGAATAATTATAATTTAGCTAGAAAATTATGCTTAGGTTATAGAAACAAAACAAAAGATAAATCATCGAAGCGTACAAAAAGTTCGAGCTCAGTGTAGTTATCGATTTAAGTTCATGACTAAAATTGAAGTTTTTAATTTACATCGATAAATCATTAATCCGATATTAAAGGAATAAACTAAAATATTATACTCTATTATTATTGTTCTATAAAGGGGAATATATGAACGGGGCGATAGAGGTTCTGCATGTAGACGACGAACCTCCTCTCTTAGACCAGGGCAAAATATTTCTAGAAAAGGAGGAAGAAAGACTAGATTTGACCACCGCTCAATCGCCAAAAAAGGCGTTAGAGCTGTTGGAGAAAGAAGATTTCGATGTGATTGTTTCCGATTACCAGATGCCGGATATAGACGGACTCGAATTTTTACAGGAGGTTAGAGAGGAAAGAGAGAGCGACATTCCCTTCATCATCTTCACGGGTAAAGGTAGAGAAGAGGTGGCGATGAAAGCTCTCAATCTCGGTGCAGACAGGTACATAAAAAAGGAAGGGAACCCGAAAGATCAATTTGAATTTTTAGCTCATGCCATCGTTCGTGAAAACAACCAATATGATTTATACGAAGAAAAAGAAAAAAGAGAAAAGAAAATCAAAGAGTTGTACGAGGCCTCTATAGAGTTAAGTACCTACGATTCGGAGGAAGAGATTTACCATCAGGTTTTAGACTCTTTTGAATCCATTTTAGATTTTGAGGCTAGTAGTATCTGCATGGCGGGAGATGAATGTCTGGTTGTACAGGCGACAGATGCTAAAAATGTAGAGGAAGGGGAAGAACGAGCGAACGACGTAGGTATAAGAGGTTTGACTTATCAGAACCAGAAATCGTATTTAATCGATGACCTGTCGGATTGGGATGAAGGTCAACCTTCTGATCCCGATTTCAAGTCAGTTCTGAGCATCTCCATAGAAAACGAAGGTGTATTTCAGGCGTTGTCCTACGAGAAGGAATACTTCGACGAATTCGACCTAGAGATGTCTGAGTTACTAGTCACCCATATGTGGGAAGTCATCAAAGGTATCAGATACCAAGATGAACTGGAAATGAATGAGACTTGGTTATCACAGATTATCGAAAACAGCTCTATACCGACGTTCGTTATCGACGAGAAACATAAAGTTACCCATTGGAATAAAGCGTGCGAAAATCTAACCGACGTTTCTAAAGAAGCTGTGATAGGTACCCAAGATGCTTGGAAGGGTTTTTATGATGAGGAAAGACCGGTGATGGCTGATCTCGTGTTAAAAGACGCCTCTAAAGAAGAGATCAGGGAATATTATGGTGATAAATTCAGTGAATCTGATCTACTCGAAGAAGCTCACGAGGCTGTTGATTTCTTTCCTGAATTTGGTGATGAAGGAAGATGGGTTTACTTTACTGCGGCACCGATAAAAGATTCCAAGGGTGATAGGGTCGGAGCTATAGAAACTCTACAGGATATCTCGGAAAGAAAAGAAAAGGAAGAGGCATTGAAGGAGAACGAAGAGAAATACAGAGCTATCTTCGAATCAGCCAACGACGCTATATTTGTTATGAAAGATGGGAAATTCATAAATTGCAATAAAAAGACATTAGAGATATTTGAATGTTCTAAAGATGAGATGATCGGTGAATCCCCCTTTGAGTTCTCGCCAGAGGAACAGCCCGACGGAAGGAGATCTAAAGAGAAAGCGAGAGAGAAGATAAATTCGGCTCTTGAAGGCGAACCTCAATCTTTTGAATGGGTACATACTACCAAAGATGGTGAACCTTTCCATACTCAAGTAACCTTGAACAGATATGAGATAGATGGCGAAAAATTTGTAATCGCCGTAGTTCGAGATATCTCTGAACAAAAAGAAGCTGAGAAAGCTCTTCAACAGGCGAAGCAGAATTATGAAGAGTTGTTTGCCAAATCCGCTGATGCTCTTTACGTGCTAGATCCCGATACAGCCGAGATCTTGGATATCAATCAGAGGGTAAGCGAGATGTATGGATATTCGCGTGAGGAAGCTTTGGAACTAACAGTTGAGGATCTGAGTTCGGGAGAACAACCCTATACCCAAGAAGAAGCACGAAAACGGGTTCAAAAAGCTAAGGAGGAAGGTCCTATAACTTTTGAATGGCGGGGTCAGAAAAAGGACGGTACGCTTATTTGGGAAGAAGTCACTCTTAAACAGGCCGAAATCGGCGGGGAATCGAGGGTCCTTGCGAGCGTGAGAGATATCAGCGAAAGAAAAAAAGAACAAGAGGCGTTAAAACGGAAAGAAAAATATATCGATCACACACCAGGATTTATGACCGTGCTAGATGAGCAAGGTAACATAAAATATCACAGTCCTTCAAATGAGATCAAAGGATTGGACTCGGATAAATTTATAGGCTCTGAGGCCTTCGAATTTGTTCATCCTGTTGATAGGGAGGATACCCTAGAGATGTTTTCCAAAGTCTTAGAAGATCCTGGTAAAGAATACAGGATGGAATTAAGAGGTGAAGTGGAAGACGGTTGGATATGGCTCGACGTTAGAGCTGTAAATTATTTAGATGTTCCTGAGATAGAGGGCATAATCATTACTGCCCAAGATATTACTGAAAAGAAAGAATCAAAAGAACGCATCGAAGAAAATAAAGAAAAAATAAAAAAACTACATGATATAGCTTCTGAGTTTGAAGAAAGTGAAACTGAAAAGGAAATATGTAAATTGGTGATTCAAGCTTCCGAGCGCATATTAGAATTTGAAGTGTGCGGTATAGATTTTGTAGAAGATGATGAATTCGTTCCTATTGCCCTGTCTAGTGAAATCGAAGATGGATTTATAAGGAGAAAAGTCGAAGAAGCCGGTATAAGTAAAAAAGTGTATCAAGAAAAAGAGAGTCTTCTTGTTGAAGATAGTAGACAAGTTGATTTTTCAAAACCGGTAGTCAGTGATTGTAGGTCATCTATAACCATACCGATGAGTGATTTTGGAATATATCAGGCACTTTCGACAGAAGTTGGGAAATTCAACGAGCAAGACCTAGAACTCGCTGAAATTTTAGTGAACCACGCAACCGAAGCTATAAATCGTCTGAGATCTGAGGAGAAGCTAAAGAAGAAGAAAGAGAAGGTTGAAAAACTCCACCAGGCAAGCGCCGACTTGGAAAGTTGCCAATCCGAAAGAGAGATTTATAGATACGCAGTAAAAGCAGCTGAAGACATCTTAGATTTCGATATGTGCCTTTTTTCAGCTGTTGAGCAGAACAGAATCATAGTTAAAGAGACTTCTTCGGGTATACCAGAAGGGGGATATGAAGAAAGATATCTCGAGGATGGAGGTATAGATAAACAGACTTATCTCAATCAAAAATCATATTTGATAGATGATCTTGCTGAGGAAGAAGATTCAGAACCCGTTAAAAGCGAATATAGATCGGCTATAAGCGTGCCGATAGGTGAATTTGGTCTCTTTCAAGCAGTTTCTA
>JAZKSP010000136.1:0-3617 GCA_036626005.1 Thermoplasmatota archaeon
CTCTTAAAAACTTCTTAGTTTCCCAACCACAATTCAGGCACAAATACTTAGACTTCACTTTCTTATCACTCTTCATCTCTTATTCCTCCTTCGTTCTCCGATTTATCCGCTTCTTCCTCTTTCTCTTGAGAGTGTTCTTCCTCCCAAAGTTCGATCGCTTCGATCAGTAATTCTTCCATATTGTCGATCTCCGGATCCCTTTCCATCGCTTTCCCCAAGTAGGGCACGAACTCACCATCGAGTACATTAATCCTCATCGTATCCCTCCAGCGTGCCTTGTTTTACTCATACTTTGGCAGCTGAACTTTCATCAAGATCTATATCGATCCCCGTGACTTCTATTATGGCCTTAGCTTGCGTCCTGACGGTCTTAGTCCTACCGTGCTTAGCTACTATTTCCAACACATCCTCATTTTCTCTAGCCCACTTCTTTAGATCACTCATCTATACCACCTTTTTGACTCTCCCAAAGAGTTAATGCTTCTAGCAACAACTCTTCTATTCCTACGTCTTCTCCTTTCTCTTCCGTCAATTTGAGTAGAAGAGAAGCCACTTCACCTTCTATTTGAAGTCTATCAAGAGCCCCTTCCTTGAATTTGGTCTGTCTGTAGCAATTGGGACAGCTCACATAGGCTCTTTCAGATTTAGTGTTCCAGGTGTATTGGCAGTACTTACATCGAAAAGCAACCGCGTCCTGGTCCTCATCAGTTCCAACCAATTCAATAGCCCTCATCCATCGAGGTCTTTCGGTCGCCTTCTCCTGACTTCCTAGCTCATAATCAGTTTTGTCTTCCGATTTTTCTACGTCTCTGTCTTTTATCATTTGTATCTCCTTGACTTGCCACAGTAAAGGGTGGCATTTTATTAATTATTTAGTATTCTTGTCGCATTACGAGAATGATAGAGAACTTCTTGTAATGCGATGAACTGACAATAATCCCTCTAAAGGACCAATCTGATATTGATGAAACAGCGAAACCTCTCTTATATTTAGCCGCCCACCACGATAACTTCCTTTACTCCTGCACAATAATCCAGTTCTAGCACAGAGAAGTAGGACCTGTAATCAACTAGAACCCAATATGTCTTCGATCTCAGCTTCCTTTCTATCATATCTCAAAGGAACTTTTCTTCCCCTCAGAAGATCCAGCATCTTCCAAATCGATACATCGGCTATTTCCGCAGCCTTTTCTAGTGAAACTTTTTTTTCCATGTACATCTCTACACCTTTCTTCTTCTTTCAGACCCTCAGCTATGAGCTGCTGGATCACGGTAGAACGGTCTTCCATCCTTTCTTCAGGTAGATCTTACAGATCTGTCAGCAACACAGACAGAGCAACCATAGAGGTACCGCACTCACGACTCTTCCGTCGATCTTCCACTCATCATAGAGATCTTCAGTCACCAGAAATAGTTGAAACTCCTCCGGCATATCTAAAAGGTTCTTCGCATCTCTTTCATCCAAATTCGAAGAATATTTCACTTCAAAAGCTTTTCTGTTTTCAGGTAGTACTATGTCCACTTCAGGTTCTCTATTGAATCTCGGTCGTTCAATCTTCTTGAGATGGTTGAAGGCTATCGTTTCAGCCTTCAATCCTTCGTCAGCTTTCCAGAGGTTTGCGAACGAATGGTCCGAAACGTACATCTTCGGATTTTTTCTCAAAGATTTGATATGATCGTCTTCCCATGGAAGGCTTTTCTCTATCAAAAAGGAATCTTCTAGATACTGAAGATAGTCTTTTACGGTCCGATATTGTGTATCGAGATCGTTCGATAGATTGGAATAATTGAGTTTCTGGCCCGACCTTGCAGATATCTCTCTAAATATACCCTTGAGTACGTCTGTTCTCTTTACTGTGAAGATCTCCACGATATCCCTAAAAAAGATGAGGTCCAAGATCTGCTTGAGATATTCTTTAGAGTCCTCTTCATAGATCTCGGGAAAACCTCCTTTTCCCATATACTTTTTGAATTTGATCCTGTGAAGAGACGCGTCTTCAGGATAGGAGAGAGCATCAATATCTACCTTTGGGACATCTACCTGTTCATATCTGAGATACTCTTTGAAAGAGAAGGGATCCAACTTTGATATATCTATCCTTCCAACGAGACTTTCGCCCGCGCCCTTTGTGATATTCATCGAGGATGACCCAGTGATGACAAATTTCATATCTAGATCTTTGTCCTGAAAACTTTTTAGATGATTTCCCCAATCATCCACTTTCTGTATTTCGTCAAAAAAGAAGTATACTTTTTCTTCAAAAGAACTGTAGGGCTCCTCGAGTATCTCCTCGGAAAACGTCTTTATCAAGGTCCTGATGTCCACTTCTTCTGCTAGATCGAAAGAGAAATAACATATCCTTTCCGATTCCACTTCATCCAAAAGTTTGTTTATGATGAGTCGAAGAAGGGTAGTTTTACCGGTTCTTCTAAGACCGATCATCGCACTTATCTCTTCCTTTTCTAGTTCGTCGAACAGATCATCTTGGATATCCCTTTCGACCACTTTATCAGGTAAAGGTACATCTTCACCCTTCCACCACGGATTTTCCAACCTCAATTCTTCTATCAATTCCTGTTTGTTCATACTTTATGATTGCAATCACCACATTTATATTTTTCCTTTTAATGTAGTTACTACAAAAGTCTATGCTTTCTTATTGGAGTAAATACAAATTCTTTAGAACCCAAACTTATCTAGTAAGAAAAACTGACCACTCATTCTCCCGTAGAAATTAAGAGAAAATCATATCCGACCAGATCAACTAGAATCCAATATGTCTTCGATCTCGGCTTCAGCTTCCTTTCTCCCGTACCTCAAAGGTACTTTTCTTTCTCTAAGAAGATCCAACATTTTCCATATCGACACATCGGCTATTTCCGCAGACTTTTCTAGTGAAACCTTTTTCTCCATGTACATCTCTACAGCCTTCTTCTTCTTTTCCTCTTTCACAACTATTACCCCATAAGCATCATAAAATCTATATCCATATCCGGGAGTATCTCCTAGTACTTCCTGTAGCCCTTTCCTCGTTTTAGTCCTTCTATCACTTTAACCGCTTTATCGGATTCATCTACTGTGTAGATCACCCTATAATCACCTATCCTCAGCCTGTATTTAGTGGGATCCGTACCTGACAATTTTTTGATATCCGCTCCTGAGCGAGGTTCGTACGGACCTTCTTCCAACTCTTCAAGAGAATCTTTGACTCTCTTTTTTAACTGATCGTCTAATCTCTCCAATTGTTTTTGGAAAGTGGTAGAAATGAGGATCTGGTAACTCATATCAGAGTTCCTCTAAGGGTATGAAATCGTCTTCTTCGAGTATCCTGTTCCACCTATCATCGAGTTTTTCTATCTTCTTCTCTTCGATCAAGGATCGGATGATATCATCATAACTTTCCCCTTTCTCCCCCAGTCTTCGTAGCATCTCCTTGGTCTCTTTGGAAACGGCTACGGTTGTCTTTTCCATCTATAACACCTATAAGTGATATAGAGATCATAGGACTTATAAGATTTTGTATTAGAGAGCCTGTCAGCTTTTTTAAGTGATTTTTCTACTTTTCGTTTTCAGTAAATAACATATCTGTTAATTAACAACAAACAAAACACATATA
>JAZKSP010000137.1:0-3612 GCA_036626005.1 Thermoplasmatota archaeon
ACGTCTTCTACGGCTCTACCTGATATCCGGAACCCACTTTCATTTTCAGATCCGCTGAATGCTATATCTGCACCACCTCTCAAAAGGTAAGATGAAACAGATCCTTCAAAGGCCCCTATTTCGGTCTTCACGATTATAAAACCGTTGACCTCGATTTGCGATGATCTCTGAGCTCCTTTCAAACGAGCTATTTTTTCAGAGTAAGACCTTTTATCGAATAAGATCGATCTCACTTCATCTAACGAAACTCCTGATTTTTTCATTATTTCAGATAGAACCTCGAATGTCTTGAAATCACCTCTGTATAATGAAGAAGTATCGGTGAAAATACCACCTATCAAAGCGACGCCTTCCTCCTTAGTCAATTCTTCAGGCTTTTCCCTCTCATAAACTATCTCACAACAGGACGTTCTATCCCTGAAAAATATCTCTTCATCCCATGAAGAATTTTTATGATGGTCGATTATGAGTCTCTCATCGTCAGGAAGTTCAAACGGCTCCAATTGATCAGGATCGGGTGTGTCAAGAACTATGATACGATCGAATTCTGAAGAATCTATATCGTTATAAAGTGATAATCCAAGAAAAGTTAAAAGGTTTTTTCCGGTCCCGCTAGGGCCGGTAGGCGAAGCTACCTTTCCGCCCCATCTTCTCTGCAGAAAGTATGCACTACCTACGGCATCTGAATCTGCATGTTGATGGATCAAAAAGAGGAGCTTTTCATCCTTTTCTATTTCCATCTACTGTCCGCCAGGGGCACCCTGCTGCATTCCACCCATCTGTTGGCTCAATTTTTGCTGGATCTCCTTGAATTGGCTCTGGAGCTTCTCTTCCTTGCTCTTCAATGATTTCAATCTGACATCAGCGGATTCCTTCTCTTCTTCAAGTTCTTCTTTCATCTCTTGATTATCTTCGACCTTGATCAGTATATCTCCGACCTCCTGAAAGAGATCAGTATCATCGTCTATCCTTTCTAGCTCTTCAAGAGCCATTTCAAGATCTTCAGTTTTTTCTTCTAGCTCCTGTTTCTGCTGCATCACCATCTGCAGTTGCTGTTGAAGCTGTTGTGCTTTCGATACTTCGTCTTGTACATCTTCTTGCGACATCGACATGTTTTTTTCCTCCATTACATTTTTACTTATTATATTCAGTCGTGATCTTATTTGAGATGTCTAACCATCTCAGGTATGAGTTCAAACTTGCTCTCAACGCTCTCGTATCCTGAGCCTCTATATCAATCCGGGCCGGATCGGTCGAGATATCTATTTCGACCCTTTTCATGCCCTCCTCGGCTTCAGGTCTTAGAGCTTCAAGAGCATCTATCGAATCGATTTCTGAAAAGGCCAGAGTAGCCTTCTTCATCTTTATCTGGCCTTCAATTCTTTTTTAACGTTAGGTCTTTCCTTGTAGAAGACCCGGCCACCACAGTTTTCACATTGGATACCTACGGTATCCACGTCGGTGGTCACCTTTTCATTGCAGATATAACATCTGAAAATCTTCTCATTCCTCCTCTTCTTCTACCATCCTCTGGATTTTCCTTCCAAGGCGTGGCTTATAAGCTCCGCCTGCAAAGGTCAAATCACAACGACTACAATTCCAGATTCCAGTACTCTCTCTTTCGACCTGGTCGTGATGACATCGTGGACATTCGTACTTCGATCGTTTAGCCTCTTCGATCTCTTTAAGAGAGGTCCTGACATTGACCCCGTAACGAGGACCAAGTCTTCCTGTGCTGCCGACCCCTTTCTTCTTTTTAGCCATCTTTACTTACCCCGTTTGTGTCATGTAGGTTATCTAGGATTTATTTAAATATTTTCCCTATCGACTTCATCGAGGATCTTTTCCCTCATGACTTTTCCTTTCTCTTTAGATTTCTCGATACATTCCATGGTATCCTCATACTTGAAGACGCCTCTAAGACCCTTCTGCATCGCTACTATCTCGTCTTCCTCGTTGAATGTCACTGTCAAACGTGCATCGGCTATCTTTTCTTCCTCCAACTGCGAATCAAGGATGATCTGATCCTTTATCTTAGTGAAAGTAGTAGGTACGACGATATGTTCTATCGGCAACGGATAGTCCTCGTCCTCTTTGGCATCATCGAAGTCTGAAGCTGGTACATGAGCATCCATCAAAGCTGTCATCGCTCCGATCCCTGCAGCGTCGAAAAGATTGCCGTCAAAATCCAAAACATGGATGTCTATGAATATTACCCAGGCCTTTTCACCCTCTTCTATGCATAGCTCTGTAGTATCGACTGCACCGCTCTCTCTTATACCACGATCTACCACTCTAGCCAGTTCAGTGGCATCTTCTCCTGGTGGACCAGATTCATACTCGGGTGAAGCCATCGGGATCAGTTCGGCGGCGGTGGTTAAAACACCCTCGTTAGGTGTATCGGGGAACGGTTCGCCCACTTCCATCTTTATGCCCGCTATCACATCGGTATCACCGAGTTTTACTCTCGCGGAACCTTCGGCCGACTCTGTCCAATCGGCTTCTATACTTATATCCCTGTACTCGAGCAGACCTCTTCCATCTATCCTTTTGCCTTCCTTTAACAATCTATAAAGATAATCTTTAGTGATGTTAGAAAGTATCTCTTTCATCTTACTCCACCTCCTCTTTCAACTCTTCGATTTCATCTTTATCAAGGTCCGTAGAATATTTATTCTTCAAAGCTTCTCTCTGCAATTCATATATCTCCTCGCAGGCATCGATGGATAATTCCATCGCCTTTTCGTACTCCTCGATAGACAAGTTTCCGTCCATCTGTAAAAGAGCGAGTTCCTCTGTCCTAGGTATGTATCCTATAGGTACGTCTGCCTGTCCATAATTGTCCTCATTTTTTCCCAGATCCAATACGACCTGATCCTCTATCTTTCCGGATGCACAACCTACGACCATATCTGACATGGGTATACCGGCGTCGGCAAGAGCAACAGAAGCGACTGTCAGCCCCGCACATCTTGTACCAGCACTCGCCTGCAGAACCTCTACGAATACGTCTACCACGGATCGAGGATATTTCTCCGTAAATACAACTTTCTCTAGAGCTTCGGACATGAGTTTGCTTATCTCGATAGATCTACGGTCGGGGCCCGGCTTTTTCCTATCGGGAACCGAAAAAGCAGCCATGTTGTACCGAGCTCTCACTACAGCTTTAGTCGTTTCCTGTGCATGTCGAGGATGCATCTCTCTCGGACCGTAAACAGCCGCCATCAACTTGTTCTTACCCCATTCTATATAAGCTGATCCATCCGCTCTTTTAAGAACTCCAGCTTCGATATTTATATCTCTTAACTCATCAAAACTTCTACCATCTTGTCTTTCTCCATCTTTAAGCAATTCAATATCTTCATTACTTCCCATTCTTCTTACCTCCAAAAACTGTATTGTCTAATGAATTCAAAACCATATCTATCAAACCACATCTGTATTTTTTTCGAGGAACTCCTTTATCAAGTCAGTTAAACCGACAGCTTGAGCGTTTTCCTCTATCATCTTTATTGCTTTAGCCGCTAAATACTGTCCTTCCAGATCCCCATCAATCCATATTCTGCCGTTCTGTCCAACAAATATCTTGCAGTCAGTGTATTTCTTGAGCAT
>JAZKSP010000138.1:0-3561 GCA_036626005.1 Thermoplasmatota archaeon
CTATCTCTATTTAAAAGAGAATACTTTCATCTACCTCTCCCCCCGTTCTTCATTATAAATCCCACCTTCCAAGTAAGTAGTGGATGCGATGAAAGGTTGGATCCTAGATTTATATCCCGAACTTAAAAGCGGGAAGATGGTGATATGGCTGAGGACCAGGAAAAGCTGTTACAAGCTGAGGGGAGACTATGAACCCACTTTTTACGTTCAATCTGATAAAAAAGCACTCGAGAAGATAAAGAACTATTATGAAGAGAGAGATCTCAGAACAGAGTTCGTCCGAAGGAAGACCGATCTCTATTCTAAAAATGAAAAAAGACTTCTCTCTGTAACTCCTGGAAAGGTGTTCGATCCTCGCGATCAGCTCGAAGCGATCAGTTTCTTTGGAGGATTCGACAAATTCCGTTTTTACAATGTAGATATACCGTTAGACCAGAGATATCTGATAGAGAAGGATATCAAACCTCTTTCACTTGTGGAGAAAGATGACGGTTGGAAGAGCTTGGAAAAAGAGACAGCGATCCATTATTCTAAACCGTCTTTGAAGAAAGTTTTTCTCAAAACAACATCGAAAAGTAACTCTCATAGGGAAAGAAAAGACGAACTTCAGTCGGTAAAGATAAATGAGAGGGAGATCAGAGGAGATGAATCAGATATGCTTGAACGGGTCGATAAGATAATAGGCAGAAAAGATCCGGATATCCTCTTGACTTCAAGCGATGACATCCTCGAGATACCTTATTTGGCCTATAGAGCCGAGATCAACGACATCGATTTGAAACTAGGCAGGGAAAAAGCTTTTCATCCACCGAAGAGCGGTTCATGGTACGAATCCTATGGTAGAGTTATCTACAAGACCCCTTTTTATCCTTTGAAGGGTCGTATCCATATAGATATCGAGAACTCTTTTCTCTATGAAGAAGGAGGTGTAGAGGGCTTGATAGAAGCTTCACGGATATCAAAGGTGCCGATGCAGCGTTTGTCTAGAAGGAGTCCGGGTTCGTTGATAAATGCGATGGAAGTCGAAAAGGCTCTACAAGAAGGTTATCTTATCCCTTGGAAGAAGAACATATCTGAGGATTTCAAGGATTCTATGCATCTACTGAAAGCGGATAGAGGAGGACATATCTTTGAACCGAAAGTAGGTCTTCATACGGATATCGTTAAGATGGACTTTGCCAGCATGTATCCTTCCATCATAGATAAGTACAACCTTTCTCCAGAGACTTTGGGCTGTGAGTGTGAAAACTTCCGCAAAGTCCCTGATCTGGGTTACAAGGTCTGCAAAGATAAGCGGGGGATAATCCCGAAAGTTGTAGCGCCATTGATCGAGAGGAGACAGAAGTACAAGAGATCGAAGGATAAGAACAGTATCTTCAAAAAAAGAGCTAAAGTCCTAAAATGGCTGCTGGTGACCTGTTTTGGATATACTGGCTACAAGAAAGCGAGATTCAACTCGATAGAAGTCCACGAAAGCATAACCGCTTACGGTCGAGAGATACTTTTGAACGCTGCCGAGATCGCTCAGAAGATGGGTTTTGAAGTGATTCACGGCATAGTAGATTCTCTCTGGCTCAAAGGTGATGAAGGAAAGATCGAAACTCTTCAAGATAAGGTAAAAGAGAGAACTAAATTAGAGCTGGAGAAAGAGGGTTCATATGATTGGATAGTCTTCTTAAAAAGTAGAAATGATGAAGTGGGCGCGTTGAATCACTATTATGGTGTTTTTGAAGATGAATTAGAAGTGAAGGGACTGTATCTCAAACGGAGCGATACACCGGATTATTTCAAAGAGACTCAGAAGGAGATATTGGAAGAGTTAAAGGAGATAAAAGATGAAAAAGAAGTAGACAGTATGATGACGGAGTTGATCGACATCGTCAAAGAGAAACTGAGTGATCTAAAAAATAGAAAGGTAGATCCTGGAGAACTCTGTTTCACAAAGACCGCCTCTAGAAAAGCAGAAGATTACGAACAAGTTAACGAGATGAAAAGCGCTCTAGTACAATACAAAGAGATGGGATTTTCAAGATCGCCGGGACAGTCTGTAGAGTACATAGTTACGGATTCGGAGAGTGGAGATGTAAGAGAAAAAGTGAAGGTGAAAGAGAAGTATCCTCAGTTCTACGACACCGCCTATTATGAAGATTATCTGTATCGAGTTGTTGAGGAAGTTCTGTCTCCATTTGAATACGATGGAGAGAGGATAAAAAAGATAGTTCGAGGAAAGGTCGACTGATTTAACTCTTGATTTCACCATAAGTTTTTAGTCTGCGACAAAGGTTGTTAGATAGGTGAAAAGATGCTCATGATGACCCCGGGACCTACCGAGGTTCCAGATAGAATTAGAAAAGCAATGGCTAAACCTATCCAAAATCCGGATATCGATGAAGATTTTTTTGATTTCTATCATTCATTAGAAGAAGACTTCAAGGATATATATGGTGTAGATCACGATGTTTTGATCCTGGGCGGCGAAGGAATTCTTGGTCTAGAGGCGAGCACAGCTTCCACTATCAACGAAGGAGATGAAGTCCTATGCATATCTAACGGGATATTTGGAGACGGTTTCGCGGACTTCGTAGAGATGTACGGTGGAGAAGCCGTAGTTCTCGAGTTCCCATATGATGAGCCTATTGAAAAAGAAAAAGTCAAAAGAAGCATAGAGAAACATGATTTCAAAGTTTCTACCATGGTCCACTGCGAAACACCTACCGGGACGTTGAATGATCTTGAAAGTATACTTAAGATGCTAAAAGAGAACGAAATACTCACTATCGTGGATGCGGTTTCCTCTCTAGGAGGAACCAAAGTTCCTACTGAATATATCGATATCTGTATTGGGGGTTCTCAAAAGTGCTTCAGTTCCCCTCCCGGCCTTACCACACTTTCTGTCAGTGAAGATGCCTGGGAGATCGTGATGAAGAACGAGGAAGAGCATCTCTACACAAGCTTGAAGGTATGGAAAGATATGTGGTTGGAAAACGATCGGTTCCCATATACACACCTAGTTTCCAACCTATATGCTCTTGACGAGTCCATCAAGATGATACTGGAAGAGGGTTTGAAAGAAGTCCATAAAAGGCACGAAAGAGTAGCTGAGATCTGCAGAGAAAGAGGTGAAGAGATAGGTTTCGAGCTTTTCCCTGAAAGTGAAGAACTCTGTTCACCTACAGTTACAGCTTTCCACGTTGAAGATAAAGCTTTAGAGCTCCAAAAAAAGATGAGAGAAGAAAAAGATATCCTTCTCGCTACAAGTCTCGGAGATCTAGAGGATGATATACTTCGAATTGGCCATATGGGATATAATGCAAAAAAGGAAAAAGTGCGAAGAACGATGGACGCTTTGGAAGACATCGTCAAGGGTTAAATATCCGTTTATCCAATTCTTTGTAAAGGTAAATTAAATGGTTGAAGCTAAGATATTCGATATAAAGGAATTTGCTATACATGACGGCCCGGGGATAAGGACAACAGTATTCTTCAAAGGCTGCCCTCTGAGATGTCCCTGGTGTCACAATCCCGAAGGTATAGAGGGCCGGGATGACCTTTTCTTTTACG
>JAZKSP010000139.1:0-3546 GCA_036626005.1 Thermoplasmatota archaeon
CAGAACCTAGAAGTCGACGAATCCGCTCTTACCGGAGAAAGTGTCGCGGTGAACAAGAAAACTCACGCTTTAGAAGAGGGAACGGAGTTAGCCGAAAGGGAGAACATGGTCTACAAGCAGACCAATGTGGTCAAGGGAAGGGGTAAAGCAGTGGTCGTCGGCACAGGAATGAACACGGAGATAGGTAAGATCGCTACCGAAATTCAGGAGGTGGAAGAAGAGGAGACAGTGTTCCAAAGAGAAGTCAACGATTTAGGTAAAAAGTTAGGTATAATGATACTTGGTATATGTGCCGTTCTAGTACCGATCCTCATATTTAGAGACCAAAGCGTTTTGAATGCATTTATTACCGCTATAGCTTTAGCCGTTGCGGCGGTTCCAGAAGGGCTTCCAGCTGTTGTCACTCTTACGCTCGCACTCGGGACCCGGAAGATGCTGAATAAGAAAGCATTGGTTAGAAGATTACCAGTTATCGAATCTTTAGGTTCAGTAGACGTCATCTGCACCGATAAGACCGGGACTCTCACAGAAAGCAAGATGGTCGTGAAAAAGATATTCACAGGAGGAAAAGAAGTCAATGTAACGGGAGGATTTTCAGACGAGGGTTCTTTTGAGTTTGAAGGTGAAAAAGTCACTTCCTCAGAGCTTAAAAAGATACTTCAAGCCGGCGCCCTCTGCAACGATTCCGAGATAACTGACGGAGAGATAATCGGAGACCCGACCGAAGCCGCCCTGATACAATCGGCTGAAAAAGCGGGTTTCGAAAGAGAGAAACTAGAAGAAGAATTCAGAAGGATAGACGAGATCCCGTTCTCCTCTGAAAGAAAGATGATGACTACTATTCACGCTCAGGAAAACCATGAAGATAAAGCATTTGTGAAAGGAGCTCCAGAAGTTGTACTCGAGAGATGCAGCAGATATTACGAGAACGGCGAGATCAAAGAATTAACAGAGGAAAAGAAAAAAGAGTTCATCGCGAAAAACCACGATTTTGCCGAAGAAGCTCTGAGAGTACTGGCGATGGCTTATAAGGATATCAGCTTAGAAGGTGAGACTGAAGAAGAGAAAAAGGAAGAGATCGAAGGAGTCGAAGCCGAGGAAATCGAAAACGATCTGGTGTTCTTAGGACTTCAAGGGATGATCGACCCTCCAAGGGAGGAAGTAAAAGATGCGATCGAGTCCTGCAGAGACGCAGGTATCAGAACCGTTATGATCACCGGAGATAACGCTACGACGGCTAGCGCTATAGGAAAGCAGTTAGGTTTTCGGGGAGAAGTCGTTACCGGTAAAGAATTGGATTCGATGTCACAGGAAGAACTCGAGAAAAAAGTCGAGGAAGTCGATATCTTCGCAAGAGTATCACCCTCTCACAAGGTCAATATCCTGAGAGCGCTGAAGTCTCAAGGGCATATCGTAACGATGACTGGCGACGGTGTCAACGACGCTCCTGCATTGAAGGAATCCGATGTCGGAACAGCCATGGGTGTGAGAGGTACAGACGTGTCTCAGCAGGCTTCCGATATCGTTCTTTTAGATGATAATTTCAAAACGATCAAAGATGCGATCGAGGAAGGTAGAGGGATTTTCGACAATATAAGAAAATTCGTCAATCTGCTGCTTTCTGGAAATATGGGGGAGGTCCTCGTAGTTCTTATAGCTTCATTAATAGGACTCGGTGGAGCTATCCCGCTCACAGCAGTCATGCTCCTTTGGGTCAACCTCGTTACTGACGGACTTCCGGCGTTAGCTATGGGAGCTGATCCCGGTTCTGATGATATAATGAAGAGAAGTCCCAGAGGTAAAGGTGAGGGGATAATCGATAAAACACTGGCCTTTTCGATAGTCTGGATAGGCCTTTGGGTGACAGGAATCGTCCTATTCATGTACAACTACGGTCTTGGAGAAAGCCTTAAATTAGGCAGGACGCTCGCGTTCACCTCTTTAGTGATATTGGAACTCATTGAAGTTATACCCATAAGGAATAGATACGGGACACCACAGCTATCCAACAAATGGTTGATCCTAGCTATCCTAAGTTCTATAGGTCTGCACTTAAGTCTGCTTTACACTCCACTGAGAAATTATTTCAAAGTTGTACCACTCCGTCCAGAATCGTGGGGTATTATCCTGATCGGTGCGGCCGTCTTTCTCGGAAGCATGGCAGTGATGAGGCTGCTCGAAAACAAGTTTTTCATGGACGGACCGCCATCAAGTGAGTAAAACCACTTATCCTTTCTTTTTAAATCGATAGAAGACGTGTGATGGTGTGGGATATTTCTCCTAGATCATTTATCTCTATTGAATCAATAGCCGAAATCGAAGATCAATCTGTTCCTGATTATGAGGATCA
The DNA here is from genome assembly GCA_036626005.1 of Thermoplasmatota archaeon. GTDB lineage: Archaea > Thermoplasmatota > Thermoplasmata > Halarchaeoplasmatales > Halarchaeoplasmataceae > Natronoplasma. The sequence continues at coordinate 2,351 of JAZKSP010000139.1, forward strand.
GGGCAAACACCGAAAGGAAAAGTCCGATGATAGTGTAGAAAGGGGAAAACTCCTGACCGAATACCAAGAAATCTTCCATGGAATTTAGAAGGCCAAAAATAAAGGAGCCGAGTATAGCGAATATAGAACCGGTAAATGACAGAACGAAAGATCTATTTTTATAACTGTTGAAAATGCCGAGGACGACAAAAAGTGTGAATATGCTTCCCGAGAGTCCTAAAGATTTATGAACTAACGTGAAAGAATCAAAAATTAACAATGAGATTATACCGATAGAGAAAAGGATGGTTGCCGATAAAAGTGCTATCCCGGCGACTTTCAGTTGAAATGGGTCACCATCATTCGAAATCAGGTTGATATTTAAACTATCGTAGAGCTCCCAATTGTACTTTATTTTTCTTACACGCGTCTGTTCAATTATATCTCCGTACCGATAGTTGCAGTAGGGACAAGTGACATCTACCTTTTCACCTTTGCTGTTTTCGGCATCGATATAAAACCCGGCCCTGCATCTAGGGCAGTGGGTAAACAGTTTTCTCATGATATTTTAATAAGATAGGTAAGGATAAGAGTTTTTTCATTTGGAACAATAAATCTTAGATTTTTCTTTCTCGGTTTTCTCTAGTAATAAAACATCAAATTGAAATAACAGTATAATAAATAGATAACTAAGAATGGATAACGAAGTAATACTTAGAGAGGGGGTAGTCGATATCAAGGAGTTCAAGCAAAAGATGATCCATGATGATACGGAAGCCTTAGTGACCCTTACGGAACAGGCGGATCAAGAAAGAAAGGGGGTGCAGATAATTTCAGTAGAGATCGAGACTTACGGAAGTACCACCCGGAACAGCATGGGTAAGATTAAAGATCTGATACAGAAGCGATTCGATATAGGAGATATGGTGATCATACAGGGAGTGGGAAGTTTCAAACCTGGAGAAACCATCAGAGGGGTTCTCGTCAGCGCATCTCAAAAGGGAGAAGCCTTGGAGTCCTTGGCCATGGCTATGGATATGTTCGGACCGCACGTACCTATAAAGAAGAGAGTCTCCACATCGGATGGAAGAGAATACTGGGTTAAGAGAGCCGACGAGGTGATGAATATGTATGGTCAATTAGCTGAAGGGATCTAGGCGATTGTGACGTCCTCCTTCACCCTAAAGGGTGAGGCTTCCTACGGAGCCACTGACTCC
>JAZKSP010000140.1:0-3514 GCA_036626005.1 Thermoplasmatota archaeon
ATCAGGATATAGAAAATCTCCTAGAGATGATCTACGACGATATCCAGATGGAAGTTGAAGAGGATTACTGGTAAGAGAGATTGATCCCTAACCTCCTTTCCCTCCGTTAAGATCTAGCAAAAATACCCGTATTTCCGACAGCTTTCTCTATTAATCCCACTCAAGAACTGTATTTCATTCCATAGTTTATCTCTGTATCTTCGTGAAAAACTCTCTAATTTCGTAAAAATAATGATCTGCAAATATTTACAAGAAAATAGTTAATAAATTTTATATACTTAAAAATAAATTTTGATTGGAATGTGAATAATATGCAAATAGCTGGTTATGACCTATTAGAGGAATTACCGTATCTGGGCTTCAGTTTATGGAATTTCATATTATTTCTAGTAACTCTAGTGGTTGGTCTGATCCTAGTAAAAATGGTCTCTAGGTCTTTAAAGAAAAATTTGCTAAAAGGTGACATCTCGAAGATACTCGCCGAGTTTTTGACTAGAGTGCTCAGGATATTGCTCTACATCTTTGTGATAGGCATAGCTCTTTCATTCCTAGGTATAAAGGTAGGTGCCGCTCTCGTGAGTCTCTCAGTAGTTCTTGGTTTTGTTTTAGGATTCGCATTAAGAGACACGCTGAGCAATGTAGCGGCGGGAGTTATGATCGCAGTTACCAAACCATTCAGATCAGGAGATTATGTCGAAGTGAATGGTGAAGAAGGTGTGATAAAACACGTCGGTATAACTTTGACTGAAATGGATAAGCCAGACAATACACATATAATAATCCCTAACAGTAGTGTCTGGGGCGGCAACATAATAAACTATACAAGGAATAAAAATAGAAGAGTGGATATCGAGACCGGAGTGAGTTACGACGATGATCTAGACTTGGCAATCGAAACATCAATGGATGTTATCGAGTCACATCCCAATGTGTTAAATGATCCAGAACCTCAGGTAAAAATAAAATCCATGGGAGATTCAGCTGTGATCTTAACAGTGAGACCCTGGGTAAAAGCAGAGGACTATTGGAACACCTTTTTCGACCTGCAGAAGGCGTTGAAAGAAGCTTATGACGAAGCTGGTCTAGAGATGCCTTATCCGCAGAGAGATGTCCACCTAGATGAAAGTTAAAATATCTACCACCGCTGAACCCAACAGGAAAGCTCGCTTTCCCCTTTCATCTTTTGGATACTCAAAATTGGGGCCTCTCTTCATAACGAGAGAAGATAAAAGAAGGTCAATCCTGTCTACGGTCGATTTGAATAAAATGCTGATCCCAAATAAATGTGTTCTGATCTGAAGGACCGAGAAGATATTTTAAACTCACCATCAATTCACCTATAACGAACATCCCCACTTAAGATCCTTTAACTCTGAGCAATGGAACTACAGTTTTAGGAACTCTACTCTTTAGATGTACATCAAACCTTGCTCCACCAAGCTCTAAATCTTTCATCTTTATTCACATCACACTTTTGGGAAATAGATTTTGAACCCTTCACCACCTATCGATGAATTGAAACTTCTCTTCTTATGCTTCGCTCTCCGCTTCTTCATAATATTCTCTAGTCGCATGACCACAGTTCTTACAGAAACCAGAATCGTCCGTTTCAACTTCCATCTTCTTTACTCCGCACTCAGGGCAGACCTTCAAGTCTGCCTCTTTAGAATAGCCTACTTTGACAGAGCTCGAGGAAGACCTACCACTTTCTTTCTCATCCTTCCATATCTTTCTAGCAATGAAGAGTGCTCCTCCACCGATCAGAAAAGTTGGGATATTACAGATTAACAGGGAATATTCGTGCTGAAATATTATCACACCTGTGATGACAATTCCTATAAACGTAAAGCTGATCCCTAAGCCTACAAGTTTGAAGAACGCATAGCCCTTGAACAGGTCCCAAATTCCCATATTATCCTCTTTAATTAGATGTTTTAATTTATTTATAATTAATGCCTGGATATTCACTCTCAAAGGATGGAGGATCTTCTCATTTCAGTTTTTGCGCTGTATTTTGGTTTCATAACTCTCTAGTTCTTCTACTTATAAGCGTACTTTAGCAGGCCGAGTCACTTCACCCTCTACTTAGGAAAATAAAATAGAGTTCGTCCTTCATACCATCAGCAGACATATCAGCGCTATTTTGAAACTCTCTAATTGACCTCGACCCAGAGGTGAAGAGTTCTGTAAACTTCTCCATCTCTAAGCAGGAACAGTGATAACTTATAGTCTCCAGGTTCCTCTATAGAAAAGTTCATGGTCTGGTTCCATTCATCTTCGTGAGCTAAAGAAAGATTAGTCTGATAATATGTGTTATTGGAAGGGAAAGTAAAATTATAATCTGGATAGAGCCCTCCTTCGTACTCCCAATCCTCGTATTCCTCACCGACCCCTACCTTCAAAGTATAATTAACCTGTTCGTGTTCGTGGTTCTTCACAACCGCAGAAAAGGTCCCGAACTCCCCTGCGTCTAGTTCTGTAGGATAATCGTCATTTTCTCCCTCTTCACCTAGGATTTCAAAAACTGTATCAGCCCTTTCTATATGGATCAGAACAGTAGAGACCACTTCTTCAGATATCTGACCATCCACGACGGCCTGCAGTTCTAAAGTAAATTCTTCTCCTATATTTTCATCCGGTATTGTCCAATTGATCTCGTTTCGTACTTCGAAATCATTGGAATACAGATCATATCCTACAAACGCCGGATTATCAGGATCACTAGATGTGATTCCTTCCAAATTTTCGCTCGATGGCCATTGTTCGCCATTATCTATCTCTGATCGAGACGTCATAAAATCTATGTGGTTCAGTACATCCTCGTTCTCTTCAGCTTCCACCGCAGTGAACTTAAAAGTTTCTAGGTCGAGTTTTTCTTCAAAATCTGCATCTACATTTAATTCTACTTCTAGACTCTGACCGAAAGAATTCCTGAAGAAGGATTTTAGCTCGACTTGAAAGGTCAAATTTCCGTAATCTTCTACATTTGTCTCCGCCGCTTCCGTTATCGAGAGAAATTCACTATCTTCGCTTTCTTCAAGATATGCTATAGCTAGTTCAGTTTCTCTTTCTTCGACTTCTATATCGACTGGTCGATCTTCAAGACAATAAACTCCAGCCACGCTTATCGCCAAGAGGACAACGATCGTGATGACTATCAATTTAGTTCTAACTACACCAGATGATTTCATTTTTCCCGTTCCCACTACCATTCGAAGCGTATAAAATTCTTATGTTGTATGGATCATCACCTTGATCAATGATTAGAATGAAGAGTGACAGAAGGCTGAGATCCAACAGTGGTTGAAAGAAAATCGAAAATGTGAGAACTGTAGAAAGTCCATCTCTATAACACTCGATGAATGTCATTAGTGTGGATCTGAAATTTGATTAAGTCAAGTTTTTACCATTACCTCTTATGATATAGAACGTAAATATTTTTATAGCGCTGAAATCCTCCAATCCCAATTCAAAAAGAGGTTCCAACATGAAATCGCCAGATGAAAAGATAGGA
>JAZKSP010000021.1:0-17337 GCA_036626005.1 Thermoplasmatota archaeon
GAAAGAAAGTATAGAGGAATTTGAGACCATTCCAGGTACAGTACCTAGATTGATCAATCCGCCATCTGGATGCAGATTCCATCCCCGTTGCGAATATGCTCGGGAGGTCTGTAAAGAGGAAAGACCGGACTTGGAAGAGATAAAGAAAGGTCATCACGTCGCCTGTCATTTCTGGGAGGAGGTAGAGTGAATATAGTAGAAACGAAAGAATTGAAGAAATTTTTCGATTCTAAAAAAGGCACGGTGAAAGCTGTCAATAATGTTTCACTCAATGTGATTAGAGGTGAAGTTCTTGGTATCGTAGGAGAAAGCGGGTGTGGAAAAACGACTTTGGGTAGAACAATTTTAAGACTCATCGAACCTACATCTGGTAAGATCTTTTTTGATGGGAATGATATAACGGATCTTGACAAGAAAAATATGAGAAAACTTAGAAAAAAGATGAACATCGTGTTCCAAGATCCTGTTAGCTCTCTAAATCCTCAGATGACAGTTTACGACCATCTTAATAGGCCATTAGAGATCCATAATATGGTGTCATCAGAAGATGAAAAGCTCAGGAAGATGGTCGATATATTGAATACTATGGGATTGAAAGCAGAGCATCTGATAAGATATCCTCACGAGTTGAGCGGTGGACAAAAACAGCGTGTCAACATCGCTAGGGCTCTATGTTTAGAACCGGATTTTCTCGTTCTAGATGAACCTACTTCAGCTTTGGACGTTTCGGTTCAGTCCAAGATATTGAAGCTGCTTGATAGAGCGAAAGAAAAGTTCGACGTATCCTACATGTTCATATCTCACAACATAAACCTTGTCAGAGCGATAAGTGATAGGTTAGGTGTGATGTATCTTGGAAAACTTGTAGAGCTGGGCGACACGGAAGAAATATTCGGAAATCCAAAGCACCCCTACACTAAAGCGCTATTCAACTCGGTCCCTCAGCCTGACCCTGAGGAAAAAGTAGAGGCTCCTTTGAGCGGACAAGTTCCAAGTCCTGTTAATCCTCCAGAGGGATGTGCATTTGCCCCTAGATGTCCATCTAAAAAGAGCGTGTGTGAACGAGATGATCCGGATCTAGTCGAATCATATGGGAGAAAGATCGCCTGCCATCTTGATTGAAAATTAAACAAATAATGAAGTATTTTCAATACCTATTATGATTTAGACAACAGTAATCCATATTTATGACTCCCTCTATTTGTTGCTGAGGTAAACAACTGATGAACAATTATATCCACCTGATAGATGGCGAACCTCGTACAGCTTTGAACAGTTTATGGGCGGTCCTGAAATACGAAAGATACGAACCGGATGAATTACTGTTGATATCGATTGAAGGTAAGAAGGGTCTTGAAGGACTAGTAGAAGATTTTGAAGGACTTCTGGAAAATTATGAGATAGATTGTTCTGTTGAATCAAGGTCTATAGAAGAGATCGATCAGTTAGGAGAGATGGTTAGTAGATTTTTGGCGGGTGAAGATGGTCAGGCTGTATTAGATATCAGTGCCGCATCCAAGTATATGACCGCGAAGGTTCTCATGGATTCGAGATCAGATCTTTTCGATCACGTGTTTTATCTGCAGGTAGAAGGGATGGATGAGAAAGAAAAACCTCTTCCGACGATCGAAAAAAGCAAAGTTGGACTCGAAGATCTAAAAGCCGATAGTAAGAGGTAGATATGATGGAAGAGATATTAAGCAAAGATGATCTTATGGTGTTTTTGAATCAGATACAGGAGGAAGAGATGTCTGAATTCGAGATCATCGAGCCTTATTTTGAAAATAGACTATTAAAAGTTGAGATCAAAGATGGAGAGTATGAAGTTGAATTGACCGGTAAAAGCGACTTCGAGATGCCGATATCAAAAGATGAGTACTGGGATGAGGATGAGATACCGGGATTCAAAGAATATAAAGAGTGCCTCATCTCCTCCGGATTCGTAGAATATGAGAACTGGGAGGATTTTAAAAATTGGGCGAAATCGATGTACCAGAGTGAGAAAGACCCTGGCCTATCAAGTGAATCTATATTTTTGACTATAGATTCTAACCTTGCCTATTACCGCTTCATATCGAGAAAATTTCCGTTAGAATATGAGGATATGACTATAGATGCGGAAGATTTCGATTATCTTTTGAGCTCGATAGTCGAAAGCGAGATAGATCATCATATACGGGACAAGTATGATGATTCTGATCTCAAGATGATGGGGATGCACACTGAGATCGGTGAGATAAGGTACGAATTTCGCAACCGCGGCAGGTTTGAAACTAGAAAATCTAAATTCGCAACGGAGGAATTGAACTACCTTAGAGGAGAATTGAACTCGGCTAGAGTGAAGAGTCAAGGTTCAAAGACTGATTCGGAGAGGAACGACATATTGATAGTAGAATCGCTGGAGGAATTCTGTTGGGAGAAGAATATAGACGTTGCACTGCTTTCTACCGACAGGAATATGGGAAACCATGCTGAAAACGCGGAGATCCCTTATTTCGTTTTAGAGATGCCTCACAGTATACCAAAGAAGAAAACGGTCGAGTCTGATATCGTTTTAAACCTTCTCCATGACATGGCTCTGATATATGGTGTGATAAAGATCCCGGAACTGAGCACGACTCTTTTTGGGATATGGGGTGGAAAGAAAGATGAGCATTACAGAAAAGAGAGCGTCAGAGCTTGGGTCAACCCAGGATCTCCGATAGAGTCTCAATTGAAAAGGGAGAAAAACATCATAAGCTCACTGAACACCTTTTGATTTTTCTCTCAAGGGATGTACCATCTAGGACCCTCTTCCGTATCCTCTATCCGAACATCTTTGTTTTTCAATTTTTCTCTTATCTCATCGCCTAACTCGTACTCTCCTTTTTCTCTAAGTCTTTCTCGCATCTTGACCAACATTTCGATGTACTCTTCTGGATCTCCATCCTCACTTTTTGTGCTATCTTTTTCTTTCAATTTCAATCCTAGGATCCTTCCGAGTTCTTTCAGAGTGTCCGCAGCTTCTTCAAGGATAGCTTCTTTATTGTCCAATTTTTTGTTGATCCTTTTGCTGAACTCGATGAGTTTGCTCATTGCTAGAGGAGTATTTAGGTCGTCGTCCATAGCCTCTTCGAATTCTTTCTTTATCCAAATTATGTCTTCTTCCAGATCAGTTCCGTCTCCTCCTTCGGATGATTCGGCGTTTCGGATAGTTCTGTAAAATCTTTCTAGTTTCTTTTCACTCTCCTTTAGCGATTCGAAACTGAAATCACTCTGAGATCGGTAATGGATACTCGCGAAGAAAGTTCTGATCACTTCAGCATCGAATTTTTCCAGTAAGTCTAAGACTGTGTAAAAGTTACCCTTACTCTTAGACATCTTTTCCCCTTCCACCGTAATATGTTCGCTGTGGAGCCAGTAATTGACCGGTTCTTCTTCCATATCTTCCATCGCCATATTCTGTGCTCTCTCGTTTGGATGATGTGGGAAGATATGATCAACGCCGCCTGAGTGGATGTCAAACTTCTTTCCCAGATATTTAGCTCCCATCACACTGCACTCTAGATGCCAACCTGGATATCCCAGACTCCAGGGAGAAGGCCATTTCATTATATGGGAACGATCCGCTTTGATCCAGAGTGCAAAATCTAAAGGTGACTTTTTTTCTTCGAGTTCTTCTTCCGAAACTCTCCCTCCTGCACCTGTTTTGAGATCTTCTATAGTCCGTCCTCCAAGTTTAGGGTAGTTGTGATATTTATCAAATTTTCTTACATCGAAATAGACGGTGCCGTTCTCTTCGTAGGCGTAACCGTTCTCTATCATGTCTTTAACGGCTTCTATCATCTCTATCATGTGACCTGTTGCTCTCGGATTCACGTTGTGTCTCTTCATGTTCAATTCGTCCATCTCAATGTACCATTTCCTCACCTGTTCCGTGACCAATTCCATAGGTTCTAATTTCCTCTCCCTCGCGGCCTTCTCTACCTTATCTTCACCCTCGTCCGCATCATCTGTAAGGTGGCCTACATCTGTGATGTTCATCACGTGAAAAACATCATATCCTTTCCACTCGAGGTAACGATTCAAAATATCCCATGCAGCGTAAGTTTTAGCGTTCCCTATGTGCATGTCATCATAGATGGTCTGTCCGCAGGAATAAATCTTGACCTTCCCTTCCTCTATCGGGTCGAATTCTTCCTTCTGATTTGACAAAGTATTGTATAGTTTGACTGTCATATAATATCATGAGTTGGGTGAAAATATTTCAAACTTGTGTTTTTGATTCACAGCACCGGGTATTCTCTCAAAGTCTGTAGATCGTTCTTGTAGCAATCCCTTATATCCTCCCATCCAAGGCGGAGCATAACTAGTCTCTCCAGACCGAGGCCCCACGCTATGACCGGATCATCGATGCCGTGAGGTTCCAATACCTCTCTTCTGAATAGGCCGGCTCCTCCCATCTCTAAATACTCATCCTTCCACTTCGCAAAAACTTCAAGACTGGGTTCAGTAAAGGGGAAATAACCAGGTCTTACTTTCACGTCTTTGAACCCCATCTTCCTATAGAATTTTTTCATAAGGCCTATAAGCATGTTCAAACTGGCGTTTTCCTCCATCACTATGCCTTCTATCTGAACGAATTCGGACAAATGGGTGGCGTCAGGCTTCTCGCTCCGGTAGTTCCAATCAACAGAGAAAGCTTTGACTGGAGGTTCAGGATTTTCGGACAGGTGTTTAATGCTGGCTACGGTAGTGTGGGTCCGAAGAACAGCTTTTTTCGCTTCCTCTTCACTCCACTCGTACTGCCAACCAGTAGAGCGTGTATCTCCGCCGTTTTGATGAACTCCTTTGATCGCTTCGATCGTCTCTTCGTCTCCACTGATATCCAATTTATTCGGAGTCTCCATATAGAAGGTGTCCTGCATATCCCTAGCGGGGTGATCCTGGGGAATAAACAGGGCGTCCATATTCCAAAACGTTGGCTGTATTATATCGTGTTTTATCTCTTCAAATCCCATCTCGATGAAGGCCTGTCTGACTTTTTCCATCTCTCTTTTTATCGGATGCCTTTTTCCCCCGTATTCCTTCGGAGCGTAGGCTTTAACATCGTAAGGTCTGATCCGAGCTTTTTTCCACGCTCCGGTTCTCAAGATCTCGGGAGTCAACTGATTGATCTGAGTTTTTAGTTCTATACCTTTTTCCAGTTCTTTACGTCCTTTTTCGGTAACTCTAACAGTTCTTGAGACTTCTCTGACTTTTTCCAATATCTCTTTTCTAGAGAGCAGGTTGTTTACAGTATATTTGTCCACTTCATCTTCGGATAATCTTTCTTCTTTTCCGAGCCGCCTTATCAGCTTCTCGTCTTTTCCTTTCTCTTTTACTGCTTCCCTACCCTTCTTCGTGATCTTAAGATATGATTCTCCTTCTTCTTTGACGATATTGGCCCAATTTTTGTCTTTCAGCCACCCTAATGCGATACCTACTTTATTTTTGTTCAGATCGCTCTCTTCCTGGAGCTCTGCTACGCTGCACTTCCCTCCTTTTTTTTCCAAGAACTTGAGAGCCTTCCTTTCGGGAAGATCTCTTTTAGCGAGACTCTTCTTGGCGAGAGAATAATAATGGGTGACGTCCTCTTCGACTTCGACCATCCCTTTGGATTCTAGCCAGGAGACGGCGTTCATCACCTTTACCTTCTCATCGAAATCACCCTCTTGGACAATTTCTTCTGGAGGTGCGACTCCGTTAAGCTCCTCTAAAGCCAATAAAGCCTTCTTTTCCAGGTGGCTGAGTTCTCCAGAGGCATCTTCACTTCTGTTCTCTTCAGTATTTCCCGACATCTTAAACATCCGAAGGACAAACGCATAAATATATGTTTTTGTCAATCCAGCTTTTAAATCATCTTTCTAGATTAGTTTGTTCTTACCGGGATAGAGTTTATTCACTTTGAAAAATTGGCCAGTTCAGCATCATTCTTCTTTTCTAGTCGAACTCCTATTCGTTAAAGAAGCTATACCCGAGGGGATCAATACGGATCCAAAGACCACAACGAAGATGAAACCTAATGCCAGCAACGGCGAGTAGACATCTCCCATAGGTTCGGGCTCGACCCATATCTCTTTTGCCACTGGTTTAGATTCAACGATTCCAACATCAGGCATCTCTTTACTCAACTTTGCGCTGACTATTTGGTTGCCTCCTTCCGCAATCCAGTGAAAAGAGAATGTCTTCGTGCTGGTTTTATTTATTGAAACCTGTCTCTCTGTGAAGTTCTGATCAGATATCTTAAGGCTGATATTTAGCTTTCCGATTCTATTGGTTCTATTATTCATTACGGTCACATAGATCGTGATGTTATCTCCTTCTTTGGGTTCATCTTTAGAGAAAGTTAGATTAGTGATGGTCACATTAGTGAGGGTCCTACCGAATCCATCGCCTGGGGGGCCCTGCATCGTTTTCTCCGATCTCATACCAGCGGAATTCTCCACTACTGGAGAAAATAGGATGATCACAACCACCAATATTACCAAACAACGCATCGTTCTTCTCACATCCATCATTCCATCCTCCTCTGGTCAGCGATGAATAGACCTAAGAAGAACAGCACTATAGTATAGGCAACCATCACAATAATTCCCTGATAGAAATCCGGTGAAAACTGTGTTCCCTCACCTCCGGGTCCTCCTTGAAGTGAAGGAGCGCCCACAAACACGTCGGTTATCAAATCCGACGAGTAAGTCACCACGTACCACGGCTCTACTTCTACCAAGAACTGCAGTACACTGCTCATTATGGGTAGTATCATCAGAAGGGAAAAGAAACCCAATAGTGTGGAAGTTATCTTTCTTTTCAAAACGCTGCTGAAAAAGAAGATCAGACTCACCGCGCTAGTAGTATAAACAAGAGCGACCAGGAACGACTTGTAAAATTCTAGAGTTATCCCTCCGGTACCATATATACCTATGATCTCTAAAGACGTTGTCAAGTAATATATCGAAACTACGGCTAACGTAGGTATAAGTGCCCCGATATATTTCCCGATAAAGATAGTCGTGTGTCTCTGAGGTGTCGAGAAGAGTAAGAGGCCAGTCTTCTCTTCGAACTCCCCTACGACCGCGTCACCCGCGAAGAGCGACCCGGAAATTATTATCAATAGATTCACGAAACTGAGATTTTGGTTCGCGAAAACATCAGCAGTGTCTGGAAAGCTAGCCCATATCAAAGGGACTATATAAAATATCAATGGAAGACCTATGGCTAAACCAAAAGAGATTATCATCCTTTTCATCCTGAAATGTTTTTTCAACTCGAAGGAAACTGTAAGACAGGTGTTCTTCATGTCTTCCAAGATGTCCCGTTTGATCGATTTCATTTCGCACCACCTCTCTCTCCGACTAGTGAAACGTAAAAGTCTTCGAGATCGGCCTTTTTCGGGCTGTATGATATGATATTATAACCATCTTGAATCACTCTCCTAAGTATCTCTGCGGTCGAAGCTGGATCCCCTTCCTTTTTCATTATCCTGAACTTACTGGGATTGATCTTTTCTACATCGTCTATAATTGGGATATTCCTCAGTTTCTCTAGATCATCTTCAGATAACGTATCTAAAAACTCCACTTCGATGACCCGATACTGTTTCATCACCTGATCTATTCTTTCTACTGAATCTCTCTCGATCATTTTTCCATCATACAGGAAGATAACGGAATCGCAGACCTTGCTGACTTCATCAAGGAGATGTGAACTGAGAAATACGGTCACGTCTTTTTCTTGAAAGCTTTTGATCAACTCCCGCATCTCCCTGATACCTTCGGGATCTAATCCTAAAACCGGCTCATCCAATATCAGTATCGAGGGTTCATGGAAAATAGATTTTCCGATCGCCAACCTTCTCTCCATACCCGTACTGAAGGACTCTATCTTAGAATGCCTTCGGTCCGATAGATTGACAAGATCCAATACCTCTTCTATACGCCTTTCTATCTTTTCTTTCGACATCCGGTATACTTTCCCGAAATAAGTCAAGATCTCGTCCGGAGTCAAGTAGCCGTAGACTCCAGGGACACCGATCAGTGAGCCAACGTTTTTGAGAGCCTCCTTTGGATACCTGTTCACATCTATTCCGTTGATGCATGCGGTCCCTGAGGTAGGTTCGATCAGGTTAGTCAATATCTTGATTGTTGTGGTTTTACCAGCGCCGTTTGGACCTAAGTAACCTACAACTTCACCTCTATCTATATCGAAAGAAACATCATCGACAGCTGTAATATTATCTCCGAACTTCTTTACGAGATTTTCCGTCCTTATCACGCAATCATCATCCATGGTTTCCTCCCAACCTTGAATCGGAATCTATAGTGAGTATTTCTTATGTAGATAGTTAAAGCATTTTTTATATTTATTAGTTTCGACCGAAACTATCTTGAATATAAGTTCTCAATTCAGTTCTCCAACGACATCTTCTACTCTTTCAATGATCTCACCGCTCTTAATGAGTTCTTTAATCTTTTTTATATCCTTAGTGAGAGAGCGGTCATTTTGGAGAGGTTCAACGTACTCTCTCAAATGTTCATAAGCCGCTTTGACCCCTTTTCCTGGACTTATATCATGATACTCTAGAGCTTGAGCTGCTGACATCAATTCGATAGCCACCACATTCTCAACGTTCTCTAGAACTTCTTTCGCCTGTCTTGCGGAAATACTTCCCATGCTGACGTGATCTTCCTGGCCCGCAGATGTGGGAATGGAATCAACGCTGGCGGGATGAGACAGAACTTTGTTCTCCGAGACGAGAGAAGCCGCAGTATATTGAGCTATCATAAAACCCGAATTCACTCCTTCTTCTTGCGTGAGAAATCTCGGAAGTCCGCTCTCCTCCTCATACATCAATTTGTCCGTAGTCCTTTCGGAGATATCTCCTATCTCTCCAACAGCTGAAGCGAAGAAGTCAAGAGCTAGAGCTATGGGTTGACCGTGAAAGTTCCCTCCAGATATGACATCTCCATCGGGAAAGACCAGCGGGTTGTCGGTAACTGAATTCATCTCGATCTCAAGTATATTTTCCACGTAACCAAGCGCGTCTTTGGTAGCGCCGTAGACTTGAGGCATGCATCTCAGCGTATAGGGGTCCTGTACCTTTTCACAATCTTTGTGAGATTCGATTATCTCACTTTCGGAGGTTATCTTCCTGAGATTTTTAGCACATTCGATCTGACCTTCATGTGGTCTTATCTGATGTATCCGGCTATCGAAGACTGCATCTGTACCTTTCAGACCTTCCAAGCTCATCGCGCCCGCTATCTGAGCAGCTTTTAACAGTCTTCCCCCCTCGTAGAGAGCTATCGCTCCGATAGCTGTCATGATCTGTGTACCGTTGACGAGAGCAAGTCCCTCTTTTGCCTTCAGCTCAACGGACTCTAGACCAGCCCGTTTCAAGGCTTCTTCTCCGGACAATCTCTCGTCATCGTAACGAGCTTCGCCTTCACCTATCAATACCAGACTCATGTGAGCCAACGGAGCAAGGTCTCCCGAGGCACCTACGCTTCCCTGACAAGGCACTACCGGATGTACTCCTTCGTTCAACATATCGATCAGAAGTTCGATCACTTTCAACCTTATACCGCTGTAGCCCTTAACTAGAGTGTTAGCTCTCAACAGCATCGTCGCTCTAACTACGTCTTCATCTAGAGGTTCTCCGACGCCGCTTGCGTGACTTCTTATCAGATTTTTCTGGAGTTCTTCAGTCTTTTCCTTCTCTATCTTGACATTAGCTAGGTCTCCAAAACCGGTGTTTATCCCGTAGACCTCTTCGTCCCCTTCAAGTTTGTTTTTGACAATCTTTCTAGATCTCTCGACCTTCTCCTCGCACACTGCCGCGAGTTCAACCTTTTCATATTGCCTTGAAACGTCGTGAACATCTTTTATGGAGAGATTTTCCCCATCTATATATACTGTCATATTATCACATCAATCTAGGGTGACGCCTTCTTGCCCCTGGTAATTTCCAGACCTGTCTGAATATTTCTTTGCGCTATCATCGCTCAAGAGGTGAAATACAAGTTGGGCAAAAGTCTCACCTATCGGTGTTTCGATTTCCTGATAAGAGTTGTAAGCACTTAGAGTGAGAGTACCTTCGAATCCAGCATCGATCATGCCGAAGGAAGAGATCACTCCCTGCCTTGCCCAAGTGGTTCTTATCCAGAGCTCTCCTACAATGTTTGAAGGAAACTCGACGTATTCTTTTGTAGAGACAGCAAACCAGGTGTCTTTCGGAACTACAGCAATATCTTTATCTTGAGGCTTTCGCTCCTCTACAACAACTTCTTCTATAGTGAGGTCGTATCCATTAGGCGTAAGGTTCTCTTCTTTGAAATCTTTTATACCGAGTTCACCTTTATCCATCAAATCTTTGATCTGAGAATCGGAAAGTATCATCTTATCTAAACCAACCTGTTTGTTTCTTAAATACCTACAATTATTTAGAATTTAGGAGTCGAAGAAAAATTAGTTATATGGTTTTCAAAATCATGGCTCGATGGAGCAGGATACGAAGGTTGAACCGAAAAATTACCTAGTTTTACTCATAGCTGTGGTCATGTGGGGATCGACTTTTCCCGCAATAAAGATAGCGTTAGGGGATATAGAGCCAATTACCCTCGGACTCTTCAGAGCGATATTTGGTTTTGTGCCGATAGCCATTTTCACCGTATGGAGATTCGGATGGAAAAGGACTCTAAAGCCAGCTAAGAATGATTTTTTGATCCTGGTAGGAATAGCTCTAACGCAGTTCTATCTTCCACTTGTTTTTCAGAACGTTGGCATGACCCTGATGGATCCTAAAACCGCGGCTTCGATGAGTTCTCTTCTTCAGGCTACAGCTCCCATCTTCACGATCTTTCTGTCTGCTCTGTTTTTGGGTGAATATATAGGCATGAAGAAAGCAGCTGGAACAGCTATCGCACTATCTGGAACGGTAATGCTGGTTACGAGGGGAGGAATAGTTTTACGAGGGATGACTTTGATAGGAAATCTTATGCTTTTAGGGAGTGCGGTCTTCTACGCCATTTCTGGATTACTAGTCAAAAAGGCTCTCGATGATTATAATCCATTGAGTATCCTTTCCATTTCATTATTCATCTCCGTGATACTTTTCCTCCCGACAACTTTTATTTTAGAGGACGCTACACAGATGGTGGAGATCTCTAATAGTTCTTGGATCCTGGCGATCTATCTAGGTCTTTTCGCCAATGGGATAGTGTTGATACTCTGGTATTACGTCTTGAGGACGAAAGAATTGTCTAAGCAGATACTTTTCGTCTATCTCATCCCTTTCTTCGGGATAATATTTTCTTATCTCTTCGCGGACGAAACTATAACGATACAGACATTTGTCTTCGGCGCTGTGATATTGATCGGCATCACCATAGCGCAGTATGAGAAGAGGAGTGAAGCCGGAAAAGGTTAAAGGGAATGTTTGGGAAAATCTTCGAAAAGACATTCTCTAAAGCACGATAAAAACCGGATAAAGTCCTAGGTTTCCAAATTTTTATATAGTCCTTTATGGAATTTATCAAATGCTGGAGGAGTGCCCGATATGGAAAAAATGCTTTGTTGGATCATGATCGTATTTTTGGTAGTTAGTGGACTCGCAATTATAGGCCAACCCATTAGAGGGCAGACTCAGCCGGAGACGGTGACTTTTGGGGTGACCCAGGACAGGAACGACGCGTTGATATCGCTCGCTGAAAACGATTCAGATATTTTTATGCGCAAGGTAAAGGCAACAGTTTATGCTGGCATGAATCAGAGCATCAAAGACCAGCTCGGCTATTGGGAAGCTTCAGGCGGTTACAACAATTATTACTTCAACAGAGCTTGGGAAGGAGACAACACAACAGAGATGCAGAATGCCATATCTAACGGATGGATAAGTGAAGAGAATTCAACCGGTCCTCTTTACGAAGCGAACAATTGGGAAGGCAATTGGGAATTCAATCCATTTTCTGTACAAGATCTAAGATATGCGATGAATCATCTAGTCGATAGACAGGCTTACATCGATAACCTCCAAGACGGTTTCGGAGAGCCGAGGCTTGCTTGGCTAGATAGAGGAACAGCTACTTACCAAGATAAGTTCCAAGACATTATTGAAAACGGCGACCCAGATCCGACAAATGACGACGGTTTCGGATTGACACCATCTGGAGACCAGACCTGGGCAGTGAATTACGTAGAAACTGCATTGACGGCGATAGCCGATAATACTGATAGTTCGACTAATCATTTCACGTGGAACGGCAAGGATATAACATTCATGGGCAATGTCAGAACACCCAGCGACAGCGATAGTGGCTTTTGGCAGTATAATCCCCCAAATGAAGATACATGGAAAGACGTTATTGTTAGAGGTGCTATCAGAACAGAAGATTGGAGACTAGATATGGGACGGGACTTTGCCGACCAAATACAAAGTGAATTGAACTTAAAAACCGAGAACTATGAACCTAGATTGATTGACCTCAGCTACCTTGTGTTCTATGCTAGCCCTCACCCATGGGACGACGTCCGATGGCATTTCTACACAGGAGGTTGGTTAGCGAGCGACAATGTTTACTATCCTGACGTTTCGCTCAGACAGATGTACGCTCCTGAGTCTGGGTTCACTCTGTCAGAGGAGAGGGTGGAAGATGGCAGATGGCACTATGGACTGACCGAGGAAGGCCAACAGTTGAACGATCTGACCTATGAACCCTATGCAGGTCACATGGAGAGTGAAGATGAGTACTGGCAAATGTGCAGTGATGCTGCAAAATTGGCTGTTCAAGATTCCGTAAGGGTCTTTACTGTTACCGATACCAATTATTACTGTTACGACAAGGATACCGTTAACAGGGCCGTGCCCAATCAAGTAACCGGATGGGACCAGGTATTTGGACCATTGACAATGGATACCGATAAGGACCATCTGAATGTGGATTATTTCCATTCTGGAGCTCTTTTAATTGAGGATAACTGGAACCGTTATAGAGGTTCTATGGGTGATAATGAGATCAATCAACAAAGATGGGTACTTGGATTCCAGACATGGAATCACCCCAAGACAGGTAAAGCAATAGAGATGGGTAGTGAATGGACTGTCGAAACCGATTACGAGTATATCGATGGTGAACTTCAGAAAAATATGGAGATGCCCGATACCGCGATGGAGTACGATCCGCACAACCAGACTTGGGAAACTGTAGATGAGTACTACGACGGGAACGTACCGAAGGTAGCTACGAGTGCGAGATTGACCGTCAATGAAGGAACCTGGCACGACGGTACGGAGTTCGACCTTAGAACTATCGCGGAATGGTACGGAAGGACTAAGAATATCATTTATGAGAATACGTACAATGACAACCCCGACTACTACTACGAGTACTACTCCGATAGGAACATGCATTGGTGGGAAAACGTGAAAGCCATCGAGTTCCATCCGAATGAAGGGGAGTACACCATCTATGGCAACTACACGTTCCCAGCGGAGGACCAGATAGGTCAATATTACACCATAGAACCGAGAACATCACAGGCTGTCTACGAAGCGATAAGTCAAGATGTCTATGAGACGGACATGTCTGCAAACCCAGATACGACTTTTGGGTGGGATTTGGGTGAAGGCGATGTAGAGGTTGATCTGATGGGTTTCAATCAATCGCAAGATTACTATATCCCGACCATGCAAAAGATGATGGACAACGACTACGTACCACCTCAGGTTAGTGAAGGCCAACCATTAGATGACAGTTTGACTTATAGTGCGAGTGAATATTCGAATGAGCTTCAGTCAGCTATCGACTTCTTCAACGAGAACAACAACCTGTTCATCTCTTACGGACCTTACTACTTCAGCGACAGCCCTCAGATACAAGAATTAAATCTTAAGAGATTCGATGGTTTCACAGACTACTACGATTGGGATTACTGGACAAATGAGTTCATAATCAGATATCCAGTACTCTCCAACTTCCAAGCAACCGGTGAAGTAACTATCGGAAATACGATAAATGTCAGTGCTGATGGATATATTGAGGAAGAGTTCCCGAATGAACTCACAGAACCGCTCACTGAGAACAACACGATCGAAGTTCGTCTCTATAACGAGACGGGAGCTATAGTTAAAAACGGCACCGATGTAACATTGGATGTAGGCGAAAACGATACCGCAATAGACGCTACCATCTCAACTGCAGACTTAGAAGCAGGTAGTTACATGGTAGAACTGTTTGTTGACTTAGAAGGTTACGAGAATACAAGCGCGGATGCTTCCGTCCTCCTGGTCGCAGAAGAAGATGGCGGTGGCGAAGACGGCGGGATACCAGGATTCACGTCGACACTACTGTTATCGGCAGTAATCTTAACCGTAGCGATCTACAAAAAGAAGAAACGGTGAAGTAGCTCCTCCTCTATATTAGAGTTTTTATCGAATCTCTCAAGGATCTTAAAATCTCTAGTTTCCTAAAATATTTAAACCTATCTATGTATGGAACTCACCATCAAATAGAGATGTTAGAATGGAAAGAAAAATATTGATTATCGCCGTTATTCTCGCCCTCCTGCTTAGCGGAATGATGATGAACGTCGGAGGAAAGTCGCCGGAAGGAAAGAAAAATGTACGATCTGATGAGAGACTACTCGATAGCTATCCTTTCGAGAATGAATATCCTTCGGTCCAACAATTGAACGAATGGTACGATAATCTGGTCGGTGAAAATCCAAATATCACTAAAAAGATCCATCTTGGTGAATCCTGGGAGGGAAGAGATATGTGGGTGATGAAGGTCTCTGATAACGTTGCGGAGGAAGAAGATGAACCTAGCGTTTTTCTCCATGGGAACATACACGCTAGAGAATGGTCGACCAATCAAGTCGCATCCTATTATCTTTGGAGGATAGTCAACGATTACGGCTCAAATGAAACGATAACATGGATGGTTAACAACAGGCAGATCTATGTTGCTCCTATGGTGAATCCCGACGGTTATATCTACGATGGGAATGGAAATTTAAATAAATTGAACGGATGGCGGAAAAACAGGAACCACTCGGTCGGCACCTCAACGGACGTAGGAGTAGATCTGAACAGGAACTGGGATATCGATTGGGAGAGCGGGAATAGCGATCCCGGTTCGAACACATACCATGGAGAAGAGCCCTTCTCGGAGTATGAAACTCAGCATCTTCGAGATTTCATACTCTCAAAGGATATCGATTCGTATCAAGATATCCATAGTCACGCCGGAACTCTATTGATCCCTTGGGCCTATAAAGGTGATTCTTCATCTCACGACAGTTGGTATAGAGATATGGCTGAAGACATGACATCGATGACCTCTCTTTTAGGCGATGAAGAAGAACAGTACAGTTATGGACAGCCGGATGAAGAAATCGGTTATTCAGCACCCGGTGGTACGATCGATTGGGTTTATGAGGAGACAGGGGCGATCGGACTATGTTATGAACTCCATACCCCTGGTCCAGGTATGTCTGGATTTTATCCGGATGAAGAATACATAATGGACATAAATAAGGATGTTTACGATTCTCTTGTGTACCAGGCTAGAACAGCAGATGTTGATTTGGGCGACGGCGATGAAGAGTTTCATCCTCCCTCTCCTTACATAGTTTACGGGACAGTTACCGATGATGAAGGAGAGCCCCTTGAAAATAAGGAGGTGACTATTGAAAATCTCGAGACAAAAGAAACGATCTCTATAAACACAGATCAAAATGGTTATTACGAATTAAATTTTGGAAACTTTGTCGGAGAAGGATATAAAAATGATGATATGTTCTCAATCCAAATCGAAGATTATTCCGCTAATTTCACTATAGACGAAGGATGGGGGCAAAGATTGGATATAAAGGATCTCGAACTAAACTATCTAACAATAGGTATCGAAGGAGAAGGTACAGTTGAAGTCGATGGTCAGGAAATGACGGAATATCCCTACGAAAAGGGATACGAAGAAAGTACCGAAGTTGAACTAAAAGCAGTGTCCGATAAAGGCTGGGATTTCGTCAAGTGGACTGGAGACTATGAAGGAATGGAAAAAGAGATGAACATCACGATGGATGAAGATAAGAACATCACAGCGCACTTTGAAGAGAAATACGATTTTACGATAAATATAGAGGGTGATGGAACGGTAGAAGTGAATGGAAAAGAGGTAGAAGATGGATGGACTAAAGAGTACGAAGAAGGTACAAATGTAACTCTTAAAGCTATAGCAAACGATCACCAAGAGTTCCTCCAGTGGAGAGGAGATGTACCTGAGTATGATGAGGAAAGGAAAGAGATAAACATAAGTATAAATAGTGATAAAACGATAAAAGCCATCTTCGAAGGAGAAGCAGTTGATGGAGAAGAAGATGGCGGGAGAATTGACGAGACCATCCCAGGATTTACATTCATTCTTCTATTAGCGGCGATATTTGTAGTAGCGATTTACAAACATAAGAGATGATAAAGTTAGATTTCTTATCTCTATAATTTCCTCCTCCAAACGCACCTATTGATAACTTTTTACCGTCTACATTTTTTATAGCGCGAGATTTTGGAATAATCTTTTCCCAAAGTATTATATAACTACCTATTTTAAACTCTATCGTTCTATTTAGAGCGTGAATATAGATGAGAGTGAGCAAGAACCCTATAGGCTTCAGCCCATAGATGAATTGCTTTGATTTCACTTTCACTACACTCTCCCCTATTAAGTAATAAATAGTAAATAACGATATTTAAAACGATGGAAGTCCAGAAGACGGTTAAAGTACCTGTTCATCACAGGATAACTGATAAAAAATTATCTTATCTTGATAACTTGACAGCTAGATTAACGTATGCTGTTCAACTGCTCTGCAGGAAATTGAACGATAACGACAGAGTTCCAGAATACAGGTCGGATGTGAGGGAATTTTCCGATTATGTTAAAGAAGAAACCGGTCTTTCTGCTTGTTTCATACAGCAGGCAGAGGACAAAGTTTTTTGGATGTATAGACAGTACAAAGAGGAACATGATAAGTGGGAGTAGTTGATGGAAAAAGCAAGGGAGGGCACAAGATGGCACAGGAAGTTGAAGAGCCGAGAACCTTCTGTGCCAAACCCCGGTAAATCGAACAAGAAGATACCTACTCCATTCGATTATCGGACTGGTAAGGTTCAGAGTACGAAGGATCTTGACTTGACAGAGTGGGTATTACATATATCGACTTTGAAGAAATGGAAAACTATCGATGTGCTACTCAATCCATCTGAATGGCATAAAGAACAGTTGGAGAGGGCTGAAGAGATAAAGACTTTCGAGATCGTAC
>JAZKSP010000022.1:0-17332 GCA_036626005.1 Thermoplasmatota archaeon
AACTCTCGTGAAGCGGAGGAGAACCTATGAAAGGCTGGAAGCCTCTTTCTTTAGGAAGAGGAGGATGTCACGAGCTGTAAAACAAATACACCACCTAATAAGGCGGCTATCATATCCAAAACGGTATAACTCAAACTTCCTAGAAGGCTCGTGCCGATAAGAGAATCAAGGGCAAATACTGATAATTTTTCCAGAAGTATAAGCGTCAAGAGGCAAGTTAAAGTCACCGTCGATATCATCCAAGGAGGGATCTCTATCCCTTCAGAATTCTGATGGATGAACAATAGGCCTAGCAATACAAAGAGCCCAGTTATCATTCCTAAAATAAGATGTACTACCAGGGTCCACCATTCGAACCGAGGATAAATCATTAGTATTTCTCCTATCAGAAAAAAGATCAAAATTATAGAAAACCAGAATTGGAAAGAATTGTGAATACTCTTATCTATCCCTTCTTTTGATATATATGGGATGATCGAGAAACCAAAAGCGGGTAAAGATATAGCTAGCACTCGGAGATTAGAAGTGTAAACGGCAAAGACAGATAGTAGAACGATGGCGAAGGGTAAAGCTTTCGTTATCCAGGCAAAATCATGGTACAGGCCCTTACCAAAGAACGAGTTCAAAAGTGATAGAAAATCTTCTTTCGGTCTTTTTGAGAAGCAGTTGTTACGAGAGATTAAAGGCTTCAGTGTTGTGAAGTCGATCTTTTTAGATAAGTAAAAATATCGAATTAGGAAACCGATCCCAGCGAGTGTTGAAATAGTCACCATCGTGAATTCCATCATCAGATGGTCGACACCGGTCAAATAGTTTTTTCCGAGGTATAAGTCGCTGAGTAATCTAAATATGCCGGTTAAAGCGGCTCCGGAGAGAGAGAATACGAACATGAGAAAGACTGTGAACTGAAAATTGGTTTTGAAACGGGAATAGTAGACCAAGTTAAATAAGATCATGAAACTCAAAAACGGAATGATCGCCGCAATAGCTAGATCTCCAAAGATCCTATAGCCCTGAAAAAGCCTAGAGATTCCTAATGTCCCCAGAAAAAGAGGGATCAAAGACCATATGAATAAATTCCATTTTATTTTCTTACTCTTGCTGATTTTTGACATTCCCGCGACAAGTACTATGAAGACCGCACTTATCACCCCCCATATCCAGTCTGATCTCCATATAGCAAAGGAGAGAGCGATAATACCTGAGAAGAATCCAATAGAGAGGAGGGATACATCGTTTAGAGACAGAGTTAGATCACTCTTCCCTCTCCATATTTTGTCTTTTTTTCTAAAACCACTAAACACTTCAAGCGGAGTTAAAAAAGCGGCGAGTATAAGTGCGAAAAACGCACCTATCGTATTAGCGATCATATCAAAAATCGTGTTTACTAAATTGGGTTGTAACATAGTACCAAAGAAACCATCTATAAAGAACTCAAAGTTCTCCCATAAAACGCTGACTGACAATATAAAAGTCAAAACCAAAATAGGGATCATATTGGTAGGGATATGAAAATTTTCAGAGATCTCGTCTAAGTAGAAAAGATAGATTAAAATGAGAGATCCGACTGTGATCCCTCCAATGAGATGAGTGAAGGTGTTCCACCAGACGAATTGACCTTGGAATCCCAAAGATTCACCGGCTGCGTATAGAAATAAAGCTGCCGATATCCAGAATTGAAATGAAGGGGAAACCTTCGATCTTAAAAATTGAGAATAAAGGGGTGGGAATATTGAAAATACAAAAGAGATCAAAGCAACTGAAAAACCCCAGAAATTCTCGATTGTGAGATTATAGAATATTAGAGCTAATATACCGATCTGAAGGACTTTAGAGGTGAGAATGAGTGATCGATCTTCTATACTCCAAAAATAGGAATTTAAGAGCTTATAGAAATGTGAACCTGAATATCCTGATTTAATCTTGAATTCGGATTTCAATCGTTCGACCTCGACATTGACTGAGTCTCTTGGATAATATCTATCTCTATACTGGAGGAAGATGATTGCTCCGAGTAGACCGAAGATAGTCATTAACAATAGTTCCATCATCAGATCGTCTTTTCCTAATAAAAAATGAGTCCCAAGCAAGCGGTCACTCCCGAACCTAAATATCCCTAACAAAGCTCCGACAGCTAACGAAAAAAGAAATATAAAGGCTGCTGTGAAGTGAAGGTTGATTTTGAATTCGGTGGTATGGATAAGATAAAATAAGATCATAAACCCAAAGATGGGGGCGATAGCCTTGAAAGCTAGATTGCCTAAAAGATTATTTGCAGGTGTTATAGACCCCACAAATAGTGGAATTAATGCTGTTTTGAGAACCCCCCATTTCATCCTTTCCTCTTTATTGATTATCGACATTCCTAAAATGAGCAAGATAAAGACAATGCTGACACCAGACCAAAAAAAATCCTGCCTTAGGAGAGTAAAGAAGAAAGCTATAAGTCCCAAAAAAACTCCTCGAACAAGGAATGAACGATCAAGAGTATCTTTAGCCATTTCTAAGATTGAATATGGAAACAAGTCATATTTAAAGTTGAAGTGTTCTAAAAATAAAGCAGTTCAAAAAAGATTGGAGCTGTTGTCCCTGTCCAGGAAGAGGTCCTTGGAAAAGGTGGGAAAACAGAAAAAATTTTTAAGTTTGATACTTCATGAAGTGGTTGAAATAAAATTTTAAGGAGAAAAGATGCGCCGGAATCAGAAAAGCAAAAAACCGATGATCGCAGGGGTTTTGATGATAATCGCTTTCATCCTTACGATCTTCCAGGCCAGCGGTTTTTTCTTACTGGATAGCGGTTCGATCGATATCGAGGAAGAGCTAGAAAATGAAAATGTAATCCAAGAAATAGATCCGGGTTTGATTGATATGATCACCAATGCATGTGGAGTGTTGGTGTTGGTCCTTGGTATTTTCCTCCTCATTGGAGGTATATTAGCTATCAAACGGATCCATTGGGGAATCTCGATGTTAGGCGCGATTTTAGGGCTGTTCTCTTTTGGCCCATGGTTCCTAGGGTCTCTACTATCATTTTTAGCTCTAATATTTTTATATCTATCTAAAGATGAATTTAAAGCTGAAGGGAGAGATGAACAGCCGATGGGATCTCCTTCATTTGAACAACCACCGACTCAATCTCTAGAAGAATCGGAAGAAGAAAGATCATGTCCCGACTGTGGAACTCCGATGCTGAAGGATAAAGAGTACGATACTTGGTATTGTGAAAATTGTGAGGAGTACAAATAAAAATACTTTGATTAGATTTTTCTTGTCCGATTAACTCCTCTCTGCTATTTTTTATGGCGGACTATCAAGGCTGCCAATATGCTTAGGACAACCCCCGGTAAAGTAGGTCCTGGAGTATCTCTTTCCGCCTCCTCTTTTTCGATGGTGAAAAAACCACTGATATCCTGGCTGATCAAGCCATGCTCATCATAAACAGTTACGCGGATCCTCCCTTCACTTGTGGATTCTTCTGGAACGCTCCATAAATAACTACCTGTATCATCTAAATCTGTAGCAATATCTGTCCATGAGGAATTATTGTCCAGGTCATACTCTAGCCTGATCCCTGTGATATTCCCACTTCCCACCGTTGTCTCCCATGTGATCTTCTCTTCATTTTTGGCTTGCCATGATTTTCCCCCCTCTGGAGACTGTATCTCAACTAAAGGTGGTTCGACTTCTACTTGAGATTCAGCGAGATGAGCGGCCGTCCCGATAGCGTGGCTAGTAAGATGGATGATCTGGGATGTGTTGAGCTTGTCTAAGGTATCCTCTTCTGAATGGTAATTTGGATTAAATTCACTTTCTATAGCTAAAGAAGCATCATATCCTTCTTCCCAAAAACTAGCGTGATCAGAGCGGGCTTGGGTACTATCGTATTCATAAGTGAAGTTCAGATCGATCTCATAAGCTTCTGCCAAATTTTTCTGGTAATCCAACATCCAGTTCGAATGTTGGTTTGAGTGAAGAGTGATGGCGGGAATATCTTCTTCAGCGTACCCAACCATATCGTAATTGAGGTATCCTTTTAGATCCTCTTCTTCAGGGTCGATATTTGAAGCGTAATGAGTGCTACCGTGTAGACCTAATTCTTCTCCACCCCATGCGGCGAACCGAATAGTTCGGTTGAATTCATATTGAGATAATATCCTTGCGGCTTCAACCATCAAGGCTATACCGCTGCCGTTATCATCCGCACCAGGAGCGGATTCATTTTCCTCATCCGAGTTGATACTGTCTAAATGAGCTCCGATCATGTAAGTTTCGTCTTCCAATTCTGGGTCGGAGCCATCAAGTTCCGCTATCATGTTCGAACTTTCACTTTCTGAGTAAGTAAAATTCTGTTTGAAAACTTCTAATCCGAATGAATCCAATTTATGGTATGTCCAGTTTACCGCCCTTTCGAAACCCTGGGTGCCATCTCTTCTCGTTCTTGTTCCATTTTCGTTTTCAAAGTTCTGAAGAGTATCGATATATTCGTAGATGTTAGAATCTTCTGTTTTGTTCATAATCTGATGGATTCTCCGATCGTATCCATCAAATAAAGGTATGTCAGGAGTTTCACCAGAAAGAGCATATCCTTCCTCTAATTTATCTATTCGGTAAAGTTGCGTTTTATCTTCTCTAGATGAAAAAGTACTGGTCATAGTGAAAGTAGAAGTTACGACCAAAATTACGGATAAAATAACTAGAAGTCTCGTATTCCTATTCTGCATCTTGAGCCTCTTTAAGTTTGAAATGGACACGGTCGATGATAAAACTTTTGAAGAGCCATCATCATCTCCAACAGGGCCAAAATGGTTGAGTCAGATCAAAAGTAAATAAAAAATGAAAGGAGTTTTTCTCGCCTTATCGATTTTACCTCTTCTTAGTGTGGTAAATCACAACGGCAAAAGTTACGCCTATCGCTAGTAGTATTAAATCGAATCCGGGGATCATGCCCGGCGATGTGAGAGTTGAATTTACCGAATCCGAGGCATCCTCTGTTTTCAGTGTAACATTTACTTCGACTTCGATCTCGATGATGTCTTGTCCGTAATCTTGCTGTATATCGCTGGTATCATAGGTGAAGGTATTGTTCCATTCCTGCCCTGGGTCAAGTGTTACATCTTCAGTTGTCTTTTCTTCACTCATATTCACCTGATCAATCTCTACGATAAGAACGATATCCTGAGTACCTACAGCGTCTCCCGTATTGGTTACAGAGTACTCTATGATAATTTCGTCTCCGAGTTCTACTTCCTCAGTGTAATTAATTATCTCAGGTTCAAAATATGCTCCGTTTTCTTCTGTTATATGGGCGTCCCCTTCAAACGTTGCTTCGCTTGTTCCTAAGATAAGCATTCCATTGAGTAGTACTAGAAAACTTAGTATGACAGTAAAAGCTTTTTTATTCATTTTTTTGACCTCCTTGAATACATCAATCCAATAAAGATCGGTGGAGCATATATATCTTCTCCCAAATTTGTAAGAGTATTTTTTTCGATATATTGTCTTCATATTGATAGGGAGGTAAATATGCAGTAGGTCTAATTCAACTGCTATAGTTTCTTCTCTGCTAGAGAGATGGCGGGATATCACATTTTAGTTGAAATCAGGTTCAAAAAAAAGAAAGAGTTTTTCACTCGATAATCCTAGCGTCTTCTCTCTTGATAGACCAGTACCGCAAAGATCAAACTTATGGGCAGCAAGACGACATTAAAGCCGAGGATATCTAAAACCGGTTGTGTAACAGTTATAGTTCCTGAATGTGAGTCGTTCTTACTATCGAGTATGAGGCTTAGATCAGTTGAGAACTCTAGGAAAAAGAAAGATACATCTATATCGTCGGTATCGTAGGTGTAGTTATTGTCCCACGTCTCGCCCGCAGGTATTGTAACATCTTCATCTCTATTAGCTTCATCACCATCTATACTGATGATGAGATCCTGAGTTTCTTCAACATCGCCTGTATTCGTGCACGAGTATTCTATACTAACTTCGTCTCCGAGTTTTACTTCCTCCGTGTACTCAATGATCTCAACATCAAAAAATGCTCCATTCTCTTGTGTTATCTCTATGTTCTTTTTCAATTACTTTCTCTTTTACGCCGCTTCCCCCTACAACTAGCATTCTACTAAAAAGCAGCAGAAGACTAATTGAGAAAGTAAAAGCTTTTTTATTCATTTTTTCACGCCTTTAAACCATCGGCATAAATATTTGTGAACGAGGGGGATATATATGAGTTACCAACTCAATTCTACTGTTTTAGTTTTGTCTCTATAAATGGTTATCCCTTTACTGTCCAACAACAATCCATCTAAATTTTCCGCAAAAATTTTGTAATCGCCAGGTTCGATATCCTTAAAAGTCCTCCACTCATCAGAGGGTATCTGTCCTAATCTTTTTTGATCACTTTCATTTTCTAAATATATTACTACATCGCGTTCCTCACCCGGCCTCGCATCGTACATTACTTTTATCGCGCCAGTCGTTGGTTCTTCACCATCCGGAAACTCTTCTAAACATCCGGTAGTGCCTACAGCCATCCCTAGAAGAAAAGTTGCAGAGATGAGTAGGGTGAGGATTTTTAATCTCTTCATACCCATTCTTTTATAAACTCATCACTTCATATATAATTTTGCTATCGTGAGATGCTATCAAAAAAAGCCATACACGGGAGGTGGAGCCCCCCACCCATAGTCAATAGGTTTATTATAATGTTGATCTCCACCACACGTGTATGATTCTTATATTTTATAAAGGTGCTAATTTAAATAAGATTTTTTCAACCTCATTAACAAATCATTCAATATTTATGTGTAAGAGAGGTATAATTCTGTTATAATTTGCTAGTTTGGACAATCATAGAATTCAAAAATAGATGCTATGAAAAATTGTTTATTGGTCGGATATTATCTTGCCACAAAAGGAGAGGTGGTCTAGATTAAGGAATCCTCTTTGAAAGAATTGTCTTCACCATTGACTCAAGAAGAATTATCTGATGGGAATTTAGCTCTTATAGTCATAGATATGCAGTATAACATCACTGCGCAGGGACACGGGGTTTTGAAGAATGCAGAAGAGTTAGGGGTCAGGGAAGGATACGAATATTATTATGATCGGATACAAAATTTCCTCATACCGAATATTCAGGAATTACTCAACAGCTTTAGAGAA
This sequence comes from Thermoplasmatota archaeon, assembly GCA_036626005.1. Taxonomy (GTDB): domain Archaea; phylum Thermoplasmatota; class Thermoplasmata; order Halarchaeoplasmatales; family Halarchaeoplasmataceae; genus Natronoplasma. The sequence continues at coordinate 7,165 of JAZKSP010000022.1, forward strand.
ACTGAAGATTTGATCGTCTTCACGAAGATCAGGTCGGATTCTTCTTCTGATGGCAAACAAGAAAAGGGCTCTATTGAAGACGCTGATGATGGTGTGATACTCAAGGAGATCAGGCCTATTAATGATGACATAGTAATCATCAAAGACGATCCGAATATATTCCGGAATACCGAGCTAGACTCTCTCCTCAGAGAACATGGTATAGATACTTTGATAATGGCCGGAGTCCTAACGAACGAATGTGTCGAGGCCTCGGTCCTTCAGGCCGTCAAAAATGACTATCGTGTTATCCTAGTCGAAGATTCTACCGCAGCATTTTCCGAAGGGATCCATGAAAGAGCATTAGATCTCATCCATGAATCTTCAGTGATAATAACCTCTACTAAAGATATTTTGGACTTATTGTTCTGAAGATGAGATAATAGAGGAAAAGGCCTAGGGAGTCTAGCTGAGAGGACCCTGGGAAGTTTGAGGTAGAAAAAACACCCCCCTAGGCCGATGATTGTTCAATATACATTATCTGAGAGAAATTATAAAGTTTTTTTTCAATATGGATTATAATTGAGGTGTCTTTCTGACCAAATTTAAGTACAAAAGAGGTACAAGAGAGGTCTTCTATTCCTCCTTACCCCGATTAGCTATCGCTGATTTCGGGAAGAGTTCGAAATGGTTCTTACCTACCAGCTCTTCTGGAGAAATATCGGTCTTTTCCGCATATACGGGGAACATAAGAGCCTTATCTTCATCTAGCATGTTAGGAATAAAAAAAGATCTAAAAGTGTTCTAGTGATATCTGCATACTCGTATACCTCCTCCAAAATAACCTGATGATAAAGTCCCTTCTTGCCCCACAGGGGTTCTTCAAGCATGTTCACACAGAGATAGAACGAGCCCCTGCATTTCCTCTTTGCTGTCGGTGACAGGCTCTAGAGTCCAATGAATATCTTCCTTCTCATAAGTGTCTAGATAGAGTAATGGTTTGTCTTTTATAGAAACAGTTTTCTTTTCCTCGATAACCCCCTCAAAGATATCTATATATTCCTCATTTGGAAACAGGTCGAAGTGATTTTTACCGATAAGTTCTTCTGGAGAATGATCGGTCTTTTCCGCGTAGGCGGAATTAACGTAGACCAGATCAAAGTTTAGATCTAGATATGCCATGATGACCTCGGAATGATCCATAAGAGCATCCAAAATCTCTTTTTGTTTTCTCTCTTTAGTGACATCTCTCATAAGCAAAGAGAATCCTTTGTGTTCTTCGCCATCGAAATGAAAGTAATCCATGGTGATGACTACGGTTTTTGTTTCTTCGGACTTGGTCTTTATTTTTATCGTTTCTTCGAAGAATTCATCTTTTGTCAAAACTTGTTCGAGACTTTGATTTATATCGGATTCTACTAACTCTTCTATATTTTTTCCTATCAAATCTTCATCTTCGTATCTAGTGATCTTTTGGGCGCTTTTATTAAGAAATATGATGTCTTTATTTTCATCTAGAACTATAATTCCCTCATGGGTCTGCTCAACGACCTTTTCGTAAACCTTCGGTGACTTGAAAACCGTCTGGAGTTTACTCTTCATCTCCTCTAGCATCTCATAATCGTCTTCCAATTTTGAGCTCAAAAAATAGACTTCTCCGTAGCCTTCTCCGGAAGATTCAATCAAGCCATGATCCTCTAGAACATCGATATGATGTTTGATAGTCCGATAATTGAGGTCGAGTTTATTAGATAATTGATTTAGATTATAAGATCGCTCTTTGAGATGTTCCAATATCTTGATCCGGTTCTCCCCACCCTGTTGACCTAACATAAGGTAGGATAATTCTCGTTTGATCCCAGGCATGGTCCTACTCTGCACTATTTACTACTGTTAATTTAAGTATATAATGTTTTTCCAATGTATTTTGGAGGATGATAAAAAGGTGATATTGAGCTCTCCAGAGAAGACAAATTGAATAGATGAAAATAAGATATCGATAATGACATATACTAAGAGTCAACTGTATAGATCGAAGTCGATTTGTTGAGGGGCATATGAAAGGAATTGTGAAATTCTTCGATCCGTTGAAAGGTTACGGCTTCATCGAACCGGACGGAGATAGAGAGGATCATTTCGTTCACCGGAGCGAGTTGTCTGAAGGAGTCTCTTTGAATGAAGGGGATAGAGTGGAATTCGAGAGCGAAAAAGGTGAACGCGGTTTTCAAGCTTTGAACGTCAGGAAGATAGATTGAACTACATTCATCAGAGTCTAGTAAGATAGTTCTCTATCTCCCATCTTGTCACCTGTTTGCAGTATTTCTTCCACTCCTTATTTTTGTTGTGGATATAATGTTCAAATATGTGTTCGCCTAAGATATCTCTCATCAAATCGCTCTCTTCCATGATAGATAGAGCATGTCCGAGATTGGAGGGTAATGGTTCTATCCCTTTTTCTTCTCTTTCTTCATCCGATAAGGAAAATAAATTCTCCTCTACCTGTTCCGGAGGATCTATCTTTTGCTCTATTCCCTTCAATCCGGCTCCGAGCAGGGCAGCGAACTGCAGATATGGATTTCCCGCAGGATCAGGATTCCTTATCTCTATCCTCGTGCTCATCCCACGACCGGCGGGTATCCTCGCGAGTACACTCCGGTTAAGATGAGCCCACGAAACGTAAACAGGTGCTTCATAACCGGGGATGAGTCTCTTGTAAGAGTTCACCCACGAGTTCTGTATAGCACACATCTCCTTCGCATATCTCAGCAAACCGCCTAGATAATAACGGGCTATTTTACTCAATCCTTCGGGATCTTCAGGATCATAGAAGTAATTCTTATCCTCGCCTACCAAGCTCTGATGGACGTGCATCCCTGTTCCGTTCACATCGGCTATAGGTTTAGGCATGAAGGTGGCGTGAAGTCCGTTCAATTTAGCAACTGTCTTTATGGCGTGTTTTAAGGTCATTATCTGATCGCTTATAGTCAACGCATCGTCGTATCTAAGATCGATCTCGTGTTGACCGGAAGCCCCTTCGTGATGTGAAGCTTCGACTTCGAACCCCATCTCCTGGAAATATAGATTGCATTCTTTTCTCACTTTTTCAGCTTTATCTAGAGGCATGAGATCGAAATACCCTCCTTCATGCTCGGGAGTGACGGTCGGATTTCCGTTTTCGTCGGTCTTAAAAAGGAAGAATTCGTATTCGGGACCTAGGTTGAATTTATAACCTTTCTCTTTTGCTACTTCCATCTGTCTCTGAAGGACATATCTTGGATCACCTTCGAATCTATCTCCTTCGGAGGTGTAGATATCACAGATCAGCCGTCCTGTCTTGACATCGTTCTCTATCCAAGGGAAGACAAGGAAAGTGTCAAGGTCGGGATACGCTCTAAGGTCGGATTCCTCTCTAGTCGCGTAACCCATTATTGAAGAACCGTCGAAAAGTACCCCTTCTTCAATCGCTCTCTCAAGGTGGGAAGAAGGCACTGATACCGATTTTACCGTACCCAAAATATCCATGAACTGCATCTCGACGAACTTGATGTCCTCTTCGGCCACGTGATTTAAAAGCTCGTCTTTTTGCATATTGTTTAATCGAACTCAATTATTTAAATTATGGGTGAGAAACGAGTAGTTTATTTATATGACAGATCGACTTTTTAAAAATCACACATCTGGTTTTTTCAACCTTACTTCAAATCTTGCTCCACTTAGATCGGAGTCCCTGACTTCTACACTTCCACCGTAACCCTCGGCTATCTTTTTTACCATGTACAACCCCAATCCAGTTCCTGCATTCTCTCCTTCTTTAAAACCCTTCTCAAATATCTTATCCTTCATTTCATCAGAGATACCCACACCATCATCCTCTATGGAAACTATACACTCATCTTCTTTAGTACGAGAATGTACGCAGATTTCATCAGAGTTCGAATGTCGAATTGAATTTTCGATCAGATTAGAAAAGAGTTCTTCTAATAGCGGTCCAGCCTTCACGGTGCAGTCACATCTTTTCCTTTCTAAACCAATACCTTTCTCCTCTAATTGAGCCTCATATTTCGAAATCACTTCATCTATAACTGGTGTTAGATTGGTTTCATTTATCTCATCCTTCTTTTCAATATTTCTAAGTTTTCTAACCTTTTCTATAACCTCGATACCGTTTTGAGTAGCTCTTTTTGCCTTCTCAAGATGCTCTTTAATCTCCTCTTGAGGATCATGTCTTTCCATCAGTTGAAGATAGCCCTGAGTAATCTGCGCCTTGTTTCCAACATCGTGTCTTAGCAGAGAATGAAGGAACTCCTCTCTCTCTTCCGTCTCAATCCTCTTCAAAGCTTCCGTGACGTGACTGATCAGCAACTTAGCTATCTTCAAGTCGTCTTCGTCAAAATGTCCAACCTCTGTAGAAACGGCTTGGAAGATACCGTACTCATCAATAGGTAAACTTATGATCGATCTGTAATCGCTTTTTACGGGATTAGCTTCTTCTTCTTTAGTGAGGTCCTTGATAAGGAAGGATTCTTGATTCAGATAGGTCCTTTTGCTTGTGCCGCCCTCCTCTATCGGCTTGCTTACATAACCCTCTTCGGGTACGCTGGACGAGGTGGCTTTTGCTACAAATTTATCTCCCTCAACAGCGTCAAAACCACACATATCGAAATCCAATATGTTTTCAGCGGCTTTTACTCCATATTCGTAAACTTCATCTTCAGATTGACAGCTTTCCAATTCAGCACTAGCTTTATGCAATCTTTCTACTTTTTCTTTACTTCTTTTTAACTCTTTCTCGGATTTTAACCGATTTATAGCTTCAGTGGCATGATTTACCAATATTTCAGCGAACTCTAAATCCCTCTCATCGAAAGCACTAACTTCAGTCGATAATGCCTGATAAAAACCAAAGTCCCCTAGAGGAATAGTTATTGAAGATCTATAATCACTGACCACTGGTTTTGAAAAATCTACATCTCTTCTGTCCTCAATCAGCATACTCTCTTTCTCTTCGTACACTTTTCTGCTGATCCCAGCTTCTTCGATTTTTCTCCTTATAAAACCATTTTCTATCTCAGTAGAGAACGCCTTCGGAATGAATTCATTATCTTCTACGATATCTACACCACAAACTTCAAAATCTAAAATTTCCTGAGAAGCTTGTACCATCAAATCATATATCTCTCCTTCATTCTCACATTTTCTAAAATCCGTTACTTCATCATGTAATCTCTTTATCTTCTCATTACTTTTTTTGAGTTCTTGTTCGTGTTTTTTTCTTTTCGTGATGTCTTCTAGTGTTTCTATGGCCCCGATTCTGTTTCCTTCAGAATTTTTTATCGGAGCGGCTGTAAAATAGATCCACTTTCCATCTTCACCGACTCTAGGATTGAAATCCTCCATTTCATAAGCGTCCGATAATAAATTAGACTGTCTAACTCTATCTTCATAATACTCTTCAATTTTCCTTTCCGAGGCTTTATCTAAAACTAGATCTGCCATAACCGGTCTTTCCTCATCATAAAAGGCCATCCACGCACCTTGCGTTCCAATGATTTCATCTTTAGAGATACCTGTTAGATTTTCACAGGCTTCATTCCAGTGAGTCACTTTGTGGTCCTCATCTATCACAAAGGTAGGCACAGAACTGTTTTCGATGACTTGAGATAACCAAATTCTATTTTTCTCTAATTCATCTTGATAACTGGTACCCTCGATAACTTGCCACATATAGGAGATGAGCATTTCCGCCATCTCAAGGTCAAAATCATCAAAATAGTCCTTCTCATAAGATAGAGCCTGAAATACTCCTTTATCATTTATCGGGATGCTAAGAACAGATTTAAAATTTGGATCAGAAGGTTCAGCTTCTTTCCATTCTGACAGATTATCGATGAGATATGATTTCTGATTTTGGTAGGTTAAACCTCTAATCCCTACGTCATTTGACCGTTTCTCGCCAACTTCTACATTTTCTGCATCTGTTGCCTTTACAACTAGGCACCCATTAGCCTCTATGCAGATACTACTAGCCTGAAAATCTAAAATATCTTTGAATGAATCTAGAACATGCTGGTAGACTTTTTCCTCTGAATCATAGTTCGCTATTTCTATAGAGGCTTCGTACAACTTTTTTATCTTATTTTCTCTTTCTTCTTTTTCTCTTTTCGTCTCGAATTGCTTGTTCTCACGAACAATAACATGAGCTAAAAATTCAAATTGATCTTTCGGGTTCCCTTCTTTTTTAATATAACGATCAGCTCCTAGGTTTACAGCCTTCATCGCAACTTCTTCTCTACCTTTACCGGTGAATATGATGAATGGTAAATCATTATCCCTTTTTTCTCTGACCTCTTCTAAGAACTCTAATCCATCCGTGTCAGGCATCTGATAATCTGAAACTATCACATCGAACTCTTGTTTGTCTAAGAGCTCCAACGCTTTTTTTGGCGTCTGAGCAGTGATCAAATCTAGTCTTTCTCCCTCCCTCTCTAGAAATATCTTGGCCTGTTCAAGTAGCGCATTTTCATCGTCGACAAAAAGTGTTTTTATCGTCATCATCAATCTCCGATGTTATATCTCCTAACACATTAAAAGAATATATAAAACCTTCACTCTTAAACCAATGTAGGTTCGGGGGAAGGTGGCAATGGGTTTTGCAAGTCTTGTTCAATCGATTCGTGATCTTTCTACAGCGCTCAAGATGGGGATCAGGTTTAAGGAGATATCTCCCTCTTTACACTCTTACCCAAATTATTAATAATATATTTAAGAATAAAAAGTGTAGAGAGTGATAGATATGTGGATGACTCTGCTGATGTATCTAGGGATATTCTTATTGCTCTGGGTATTCGCATACATGTGTTTCTATGTAGGAGCGCTAGCAATAGTATTAATAGTTATACTAGTGGTAATAGAATTGCTGGGATACGGCTTTTTAGGATTGTTGGGGAATGACTTACCGGGCCTCCTAGTAGCGGACTTGATAGGGACGGTAGAAATGTTGATTGTGCTCTAGGGAGTAGTATGGACGAGTATATTGAGAGAAAAATACAGGATGAGATTTGATGAAGGCCTGTAGTGGTCTCTATTTCGATCCGATATCGTTGAGTCAAGAATATGTTGACTGTAATTAACGTGTTTTATAGAAATATGTTAATTGGGATTAACGTGTTTATCAGTAATGACCGAGCAGACCTCTCCTTTTCGCTGTCTTTTCCATGAGCCTGAATATAATCAATCCAACGATCAGGTATGCTAAGGAATTGGCGATCAGTATCGAGAGATCGACTAGTGTAAAATCGAGAAGAGATAGGCCGTCGATCATCATCCTATTGATCATGTGATTTCCCCAGGATATCGGAACAAAATATATCACATGATGATCCGTGATCGATGGAAGTACAAGGAACAGGATGAATAGGAACTGCAGTATCTGGTTGCCCGCCTGGACTTTCTTGAAGACCAATGAAAGTCCGCCCATGATATAACCTATACCGTAGATGGAGAGTAGAGTTATACCTATAAGGATGACCACTCCGGGATTCAAACTGAGATACTGTCCAGTGACGACCATCATTATTCCGAGGAATACCGAAAACAGCATAAATTGAAATATGAATGAACCGAAAACACGATATGCGGAGATCCTTCTGAAAGTTGATGGAGTCAGATATAGTTGTTCTAAAGTTCCGTCTCTCGCCTCTCGAAGTAGGCCCCATGACATCTCACTGTAAGCCATGACTGCGAAGATCCACATAGCGAATCCGACGATACTGCCCTGTAAGGTGTCGGTACCTGCCTGGAAGCTCTTCAGTCCGAAAAATACCAGGAGAAAAAGGATGAATATACCAGCCATAGTCATAAGGGTATTCAGGAAGTATCTTTTCAGTTCTATGAAATATTTTTTTACTACGGAGTAAAATATGAGGTGTTCCTTCATCCTACCCCCTCCTCCTTCTCGATGACATCCATAAAGATTTCCTCCATATTTTTATCTAAATTTTTGACTTCCTCTAACTTTATATCTTTTTTCTGAAGATGATTCACTAGATCATAAAAAGAATCGGAGTCTTTCAAAGAGACTCTTAACTTTGTCTTACCATTTTCCTGCTCGATATCAGTCACGTTATATTTTTCTTCTAGATCTAGAAGTTCATGTTCCCCCTCGAATATGAAGTCATAGAGATGGACGTTGAATATATCTTTCAAGTTCTCTACACTATCGTTCGCCAAGATCTTTCCCCGGTTCATTATGATCACTCTCTCACAGACGTCTTCAACAACGTTCATGTCGTGACTGCTCAGTAGAATGGTCTTTCCTTCTTTTGAAGTCAACTGTTTTATGAAACCCCTCAATTCCTTTGAAGTTTTGACATCTAATCCGAGGGTAGGTTCATCTAGGAGTAAAAAATCAGTACCTCTGATCAATGCACAGCTCAACGCCAATTTCTGCTGCATACCTCTCGAAAGTTTTCTAGCCGGGGTGTCTTCTTTCTTTTGGAGATCGAACCTTTTCAATAGACTTTTGATCTCGGACTCTACCTCATCTATACTCCGCCCGTGAAGTCTGGCGAAAAATTCTAGATTTTCTCTAGTGGTCAGTCTCCAGTAAATATTCCTGTTACCTTCGAGAACCGCGCTCGTATTGGTCACGGCCCTTCTAGTGTTATTGACTGCGTCTATACCAAATATGTTTATATCTCCTTTTGTGGGTTCGACCAAGCCGCAGATGCATTTTATAGTCGTCGTTTTTCCCGCACCGTTGGGACCGAGAAATCCCATGATCTCCCCCTCGTCTACAGAAAAAGATATGCCATCTACAGCTTTCGTAGGTTCCTTTCTCCACTGAGGATATACTTTCTGTAGGTCATTCACGGTCAACGCTTTTTTTGTATCATCTAGAGCTTCCATCTTTATACCTCACTTCATCTATAAGGTGAATATCCTATTTCTTTATACCCAGCATTTCTGCCCATTCGTCGATCTTTTTGTCAGTTAATTCGTAATTCTTTCCGTTTTACCCTTTACTTTTCTTCACCACACCCTCTTCCTTTAGGTCTTTCAGCTTTTTTCTAACCGTGTGCCTCGAAGCGCTCCCCTTTTTTTCCCTTAATCTTTCTGTGATATGTGTTATATTTAGCGAGCCTCCGTCGAATAATATCTCCACTATCTTTTCGGAGATAGGATCTTTTATCCCGGAAAGCCGAGCCGGTGAGATGTTAGCGAATCGCTTGTAGATCGAGAGCATCTTCATGTATCTCTCCTCGATATCAGAAGCGGCGGAAGCCTTCTCAAGAACGTTCTCGTGCATGTTCATCAGATTGTTCAGTATACTCTCGAGTCCCTCTACCTGTTTCTTCAAAGATTCTATCTCTTCTTTGAGCTCTCGTGTTTCTATATCTTCCTCTTCACTCATGCTAGCCTCCTCTTATATGACTAAAGCCATATGGTTTTTTACCCGCGTTCAAAAATTGAATCCATCTCCTCGGTTCGAGAGCATATCTCTGATACTGAGTTCCGGTAAGTCATCGGATAGTTTCTCTGCGAGGGGATCCTCTAAACCTTCTTTCTTCAAGGTTTTCTTGAATATCTTCTTTCTTTTCTTTGCGGCTCTCTTGTAACTCAAGAAAACAAGAAGGAGTTTAAGGAGGAGAGGGAGAGATGTCACTAACACTTTCAAAGCTAACAGAGGTTTACCGTCTCTCTTCCCTTTTTCCATCTATTCCCATTCCTCTTCTGACTTCTCTTCCATCTTCTTCTCTATCTTCTCTTTGATCTTCTCACCTGTCTCCTCGTCGAAGGCTTCGCCACCGAATCCACCCGATTCGCTCAATACGTCTTTTACTACAGAAGTCACGTCTCGGTTCTGCATGAATTCTCTAGTCAGTTCGTAAGCCTTGTCTTCGTCCATGCCTGCGTCTACCAGCTCTTTGTAGAAATTGGCCGTACTCTTAGCCAACTTCTTGCTATCTTCAGCATTGTACACTGCCTTAACGATCCCTGATATCAGATCTGGTACCGTTTCGTTCAGCGTCTCCATCACTCCTCTTAGTTCTTCGACATCGTCCATATCGTCGGTATCTATATCCATCTTTTGCACCTCACTATGTATAAGGGTGACTAACTTATTTGTTTTTACCGAGCAGTTTTGCCCACCGATCGATTATGGTTTTGTAGGAGGAACTTTTTTTTT
>JAZKSP010000141.1:0-3416 GCA_036626005.1 Thermoplasmatota archaeon
GATATCGAATTTGAGATCGGTGAAGATAAGGAAGATAACCTTACTTTCGGATTAGATGAGGATGATATAGAAGAGCTACTCACAGAAACTCAAGATATAGATTTTTCTTCTGATATCTCGTATGAAGAAGAGGATATCTCTTTTGATCGTGAGCATGAAAGCGTTCATTCCCAAGCGATGTTGGTAAATTATACGATAGAAGCCGATGAAGCCGAATTAAACGAAAATGAGTTAGAGATTCCATATTACATCGAAACGAATGAAACGGCCTTCTTTGAAGAAGGAGGGAATGTTTCAGTTACCACTACCATGGAAAGTGAAGACGGAAATATAACTTCAAGTACCTCCTTCGAAATAGAAATCGGTGAAACGAAAGAAGATGATCTTAAATTTGGATTGAATGATGACGAGGTAGAGAATTTAACTAGGGAAGAGAAAACACTTACATTCGTTTCCGATGTAGAAAGAGACAACATCTCCTTCGAATATGATCATGATGAAGAGGGTGAATGGGTGCCTCCCTCAACAGTGATGCAAGCAAAGGAAATTTTCGATGAAATGGAAATCGAGGATGCTGAAAAAGTTGGAGAACTGAGAAAAGTAGCTTTCTTTTACTGAAAATTTTTCCTCTAAAATATCTCATGGTCTTGTTCTTTCAAGAACTATATTTTTAAGAACAAATATTTTTTCGAAAAAACGGAGATGACATCAAAAATATTTATACGTCCTTCAAGATATCGCTCTGAACAATATGAGATTTGAACTCGAGACCACTTTGACTTTCAGTGACGATATAGAGGATGCAGAAGATGATATAGAACAGATCATCTCGGAAGCTAACGAGGACCTTCTAAAGCGGGGTGTTCCCGAAGAAGTGGAGGATGGAGGGGCTCAGGTCGATGGATTTTCGATCGATGAGCATGAATTGACTTTGAAGGTCGTCTCCGACAGGTATGTAAGAGCTCATGATGCGGTTCTAAGGTTGAAAAAGACTCTCAATCAGGAACTAGGCCCCGAATACCATGTAGGAGTTAGAGAGGTAAAGATAGACGATTATATGATCGAGTTCGAACTCGATAAAGAGCCTAAAAAGGATGAAAGCTTGAGTTTACCTTACACCGACAGCATTCACTTAGAAGATAAACATTGTGAACTCAACATATCCAGCTTGACCGAAGAAGAACTCTCTAAAAATTACGTTGATAGAATAATCAATAGAGTGAACGAAAAGATAGATGCCCAATATTACGAGGGTAAGGAGGAGATGTGGGAGCTTCAGTGGGAATCTGAAGAGAAAGAGATGGTTTGGGATAAAGATCCTACAGAGGTTATGCAGGAAAAAGGTTGGATCAAGAGAGGACCGACCAAAGGCAAATGGTTCTATCGCCCTAAAGCTGCCAGGATCATAAAGGCGATGGAAAAAATGGTGGTTGAAGAAGTGCTGAAACCTTTAGGTTTTCAAGAGATCATGGAATCTATGATGGTGCCCTTCGACGTGTGGGTGGAAACGGGTCATATGGAAGGGATCCCAAACGAAGCTTATTACATCTCAGAACCGAAGACCAGGAATCCGGATGATTGGGAAGAGATCGTGGACGAAATCAAGATCACTCAAGAAGTGCCGAAAGAAAAACTAGATAAGATGGTGGAGACGCCGGATGCGGGTGTTTGCTATGCTCAGTGTCCGGTCATATATTGGTCTTTCAGAAATGAAACCATCGCGGAGGAAAGTCTACCCGTACTGGTATACGACAGGACAGCCCCTAGTACGAGATACGAGTCCGGAGGACGCCACGGCATGGAGAGGATCGATGAATTTCACAGGATCGAACCCGTGTATATAGGGACTAAAGATCAATTACTCCAATTGAAGAAAAATCTTATAGACAGGTACAAACACGTTTTCGAGGAAGTGTTAGAGATAGAATGGAGGATGGCAAAGGTAGAACCGTTCTATCTCCAGCAAGCCGGTGGTGAGAAAAAAGAAGAAGAAGTCGGACTGGGAACGATAGATTTTGAAGCCTATCTACCCTTCAGAGGTCCAAGAGAAGAGAGCGAGTGGCTGGAATTCGGAAACCTATCCATCTTTAGAAAGTATACTGAGGCGTTCAATATCAAAAGTCAGAGGGAAAAATTGTTGTCCGGATGTTCAGGTATAGGCATAGAAAGGTGGGTCGTCGCATTCTTAGCTCAGAAGGGTTTGGATTCAGAAAACTGGCCAGAGGAATTCAAAAATTACTATGGCGAGATGCTAGAAGGATTGGAGTTGTTGTAAGATGAGGGTTATAACAAAATTTTTTATAACCTGTATCCGTTTCTTTACTAGAGTGCGATAATTATGAAGGTCTTGATTGGAGAAGGTAATAGAGCTACTAGAACTTTGCTGGAAAATACGATTGAAACGATGGACTTCGATGTGAAAAAGGAGGAGGGCACTGACGGAGTCATGGATGCTTTGAAGGACGAAGATTTCGATATACTCTTTCTGAGCTGGCGTCTTTTAGATAAGGACAGTTTCGAATTTCTTAGAGATATCAGAGAGATTGAGAAGAGCAAAAACCTCTACATCATACTCACGATGCCAGAAGACAAAGAAGATATAGATCTTACTAAATATCTAAAAGAAGGTATGAACGATTTTATTGTGAAACCACTAAACAGGGACCTGATAAGGTCGAGGATCAGAAAAGCTAGGGTAGAACTAGGTGTTAAAGAGGGGAAATTGACTGTAGAACCACTAGAGGACTTGAAAGAGGATCATGATTTACTGAGGAGGATGGCCAATATATTCGAGCTGGCCCATTACAGGATTATGGACGAAGTCCCCCAAAAGGTGGCCGATTGGGTGGGTTCTGTGGCTGAGACGCTAAACCAGGAAGTTCATCACACAAAAGAGAAAGAATATTTAATCAGCTTCATCGAGAACTCAATGGAGGAACAGGGAGAATCTCCAGACTCTAAATTGTTCTCTCGAGCCTCCTTAAAACAAGTTGAAGAAGAACATAGGAAACTAGAGGAGATGACCGAAGAGATACGTCAAATCGTAAAAGATTATAAAGACGAAAAGGTGGAAGCGGGAAGAATCAGAGATATATTGAGAGAGTATAAGGAATTGATAAGGGATCATATAGATAGAGAAGAAAGGTTCTTATTTCCTCTATCCAAGAAATATATGGATGAAGAAACTTCAAAAGAACTGATGCACAGATTCAATGAGATTGAAGAAAAAGTGGGGCAACAAAAGATAGAAAAGTTCGAGAGACAGATATCAAATGTTGAAGAAAAGTTCTATCTAAAATGAAAAATCCTCTTTTTTCTTTTTTATCTGATGCGGAACGGCGATCTATAGGGTTTTAAACGCCATAAAAACCAAAAAGTAGTTATAACATCTATAAATCTCAACATATCAAGTGAGA
>JAZKSP010000023.1:0-17031 GCA_036626005.1 Thermoplasmatota archaeon
AGAATACTGTAACGTACATGGTTTATGGAAAAAATAAGAGGTGTATAATATGAGCGAAGAAGACGAAATGGGAGAAATGACGAAAAAATCATTGAGAGAAGCATACGAAGGCGAATCTAAAGCGCACATGCGATATCTGCATTTCAGTGACGTAGCTGAAGAAGAAGGGAAGAAGAACATAGCTAGGTTATTCAGAGCGATAGCCTATGCAGAACGTGTGCATGCCGGGAATCATTTCGAAGAACTAGGCAAGATCAACGATACGGAGAAAAATCTACAAGAAGGCATAAACGGAGAGGACTTCGAAGTGACGAGCATGTATCCCGCTTATCATGCGATAGCTGAGCTTGAAGAGGAATACGGTGCAGAGACTTCGATCAACTACGCTTTAGAAGCGGAGAAGATACACAGGGAGATGTACAGTGAAGCGAGAGAAGCAGCGGAAGAAGGCGAAGATATGGAGCTCGATGATGTTTACATCTGTCCGAAATGTGGCTACACTCACGAAGGTGAACCTCCTGAGAACTGCCCTGTATGTGGACTTTCACGGGATAAGTTCAAGGAGTTCTCCGCATAGAGGTGATTTGAATGATAGATAAAGAAATTGAAGAGGCAATAAACGATCAGATCAACGCGGAACTGTATTCGGCCTACATCTACCTATCGATGGCAGCCGATTTCGGTGATAAAGGTCTAGACGGTTTTGAGACATGGATGCATAGCCAATTTATCGAAGAGGTCAATCACGCTATGAGGCTTTACCAATACTTGGGAAGTAGAGGGGGGCGAGTGAGGTTGAAAGAGATAGAGAAACCGCAAATCGAGTGGGAATCATCGCTTGATATATTCAAGGACGCTTACGAGCATGAGCAGTATGTTACCGAGAGAATAAACGAACTGGCGGATCTAGCAGAAGAAAAGAATGACAGAGCTACCCTGCAGATGCTTCAGTGGTTCATAGACGAACAAGTGGAAGAAGAAGAATCCGCCGAAGAGATCTTGGACAAACTAGAGATGGCTGGAGAAGACGGAAGAGCTCTAATGATGTTAGATAAAGAGATGGAGCAGAGACCGATGGGCACAGTGTTCCCGGTGAAAGGGGCTGAGAGTGAAGAATAGTAGGAGTAACTATTCACAAGTAAAAAAGAGACCAAAAAACCTTTCCTTTTAAAACCCTTTATTATTACCTAAAGATGGTGAAAATAATGAACGATGTATTTACTTATATTGTAGGTGGAAAGGCGGGTGAAGGTGTAAAAAAAGCTGGTTCGGCAGCTGCAAATCTCTTTTCGAAGATGGGTAGAAGAACGTTCAAGATGGATGACTATCAGAGCTTGATAAGAGGAGGACACAATTTTTCTGCTGTTAGCACCTCAAAAGATGAAGTTTACAGCCATTATATGCAGGCCGACCTGATAGTAAATCTAGATGATAAAAGTTATGATCTTCACAAAGAGCATCTGAGAGACGAAGGTCTGATGGTTTACAATGAGGGTGACACCGAAAACGGAAAAGGTATCGGTTTGCCGATAGATGAGATAGCGGACGATTACTCAAAGTCGGACCTTATCAAAGGAGTCGCCGGTATCTCAGTACTCTCTGCTGTCATCGGGTTTGAGAAAGAAGAACTGGAAAAACTGATTGAAAGAGAATATTCAAGAGGAGTCGAAGAGAATCTTGATTTTGCTGGAGAAATCTATGACTTAGCAGAAGAAAAGATCGATAAGAAGTTTACTTTAGAAGAAGGAGAAGACGATACTCCAATTTTTAGTGGGAATGAAGCCCTTTCTTTGGGAGCCGCATCAGGGGGTCTCGATATATATATCGGTTATCCGATGACGCCTGCTTCTTCAATTCTACATTTCTTTGCTGGTCACAAAAAAGACCTCAAAATAATGCCGGTTCACCCAGAAAACGAGATATCGGTTGCGAATATGGCCGTTGGAGCTACTATGCCGGGGGCGAGAGTGATGGTAGGAAGCAGCGGCGGTGGTCTCGCATTGATGGAAGAGACCGTTTCTTTGGCAGGTATGACGGAATCGCCAGTTCTATTCGTCTTGGCTTCCCGACCAGGTCCTTCAACGGGAGTTCCCACCTATACGGAACAAGGTGACCTTGAATTCGCGTTGAACCAAGGTCACGGCGAGTTCCCTTTAGTTGTCGCTTCCCCGGGGAGTATAGAAGAAGCTTTCTACCTCGCTGGAGATATGTTGGAATTACTTTGGCAGTATCAGACGCCGGGGATATTCCTCACGGAGAAACACCTGTCAGAGAGCAGCATGAATATCGATGTCGATCCCTCAAAATTGGGATGGGCAGAACCTAAAAAATTCGAAGGTGAAGGTGAATACAAGAGATATGATATTACGGAGGACGGTGTTTCACCACTCAAATTCCCACCTTCAGAAGATGTGATAAAGTGGAACAGCTACGAGAACGATGAGAAGGGTATAACCACTGAAGATCCGGAAAAGGTGGAAGATATGCACGATAAGAGGCGGAAGAAAAATGAACAGTTGATAATGGACATGAAAGAGAGAGATACAGTGAACCAATTCGGAAACAATGGACCAGTTATATTCACTTACGGTTCCACTACTATGAGTGTACGTGAGGCGGTGAAAGTCGGCGATATAGAGGCGAAGATAGTTCAGCCTAAATATCTCAAGCCGTTTCCCTTCTGGGAATTGGAAGATTTCATGGACGAAGACGTGATAGTTGTAGAGCAGAGCTCTACCGGTCAATTCGCTTCACTGCTCAGAGAAAAGTGCAACATCGTTCCCGAGACGGTGATAAGAAGGTATGATGGAAGAGCCTTCGAGCCGATGAAACTTGCTGAGAAAATAAAGGAGGCGATATGATGGCTGAAGACCTTGGAACTTATGCGGAAAACACCTGGTGTCCAGGCTGTGGTAACTTTGGTATATTGAACGCTATGAAGAAAGCGGTCGAAAAACTTGAAGAAAGGGATATTGGTCGGGAAAAGATGCTGATCTCAGCCGGGATAGGATGCCACGCGAAGATATACGATTATCTGAATCTGAGCGGGCTGTATTCCATACATGGTAGGGAAATCGCTACGATAGAAGGGATGAAATTAGCGAATCCAGAATTAAAAGTTATAGGTTTTGGAGGCGACGGAGATGCATACGGTGAAGGGCTCTCTCATTTGATCTTCGCCGCTAAAAGAAACAACGATATAACGATGATAGTCCACAATAACAGTTCTTACTCTTTAACTACTGGACAGATGTCACCAACCAGCGAGAAAGGTTACAAGGGGCCCTCTACTCCTGAAGGTAGCATCGAGGAACCTCTCAATCCATTGAAATTGATATTATCCTCCGGTGCTAGTTTCGTAAGCAGAGGATACGCAGGTGATATTCAGCATCTAACTAATCTGATAGTAGAAGCGGTCGAACATGAGGGTTTCTCTCTAGTCGATGTACTGCAGCCCTGTGTGGTTTTCCACGATGACCAATACGGTAAATACAACGAAGCTGTAGAGGTTTTGGAGGAAACGGCCGAAACGAGATATGAAGCTATGGAATTGACGGATAAAACGGAAAAACTGCCGATAGGTGTCTTCTTTAAGGAAGATCAACCCGTCTATCACGAAGAACTCTATCCAGACAAGAATGTTGTAAAAGATAAGATAGATCAAGATGAAAGAGAAAAGAGGGTAAAGAAGATACTTGAAGAAAGGGCGTGATATAGATGGATGTGAAAAAGGCTATCCATGAAAGAAGGGCATACCGTGCTCTTGAAGAAGTTGAGGTAACTGATGAACTGATTGAGGATCTAGCCAAGCATGCTCAACTCTCGGCTTCCTGCTTCAACAATCAGCCCTGGAATTTCGTTTTCATAGATGATGAAGAGATGCTGGAGAAGATGCAGGAAGTGATGAGTCCACACAATGAGTGGACCAAAGGCGCATCTTTGATCATCGCAGTATTCAGCAAGAGCGAAGACGACTGTGAAGTAGGCGAGAGATCGTATCATCTTTTCGATACCGGGATGGCCGCGGCATTTTTACAGTTGAGAGCTACGGAATTGGACCTCGTGGCTCATCCGATAGCAGGCTTCGACGAGGACGAAACTAAAGAACTTTTGGACATACCAGAAGAATACAGGCTGATAACACTGATAAATGTAGGTAAACATACGGATGAGCCGACCGATTACATGACTGACGACCAGATCGAGACGGAAAAAGAGAGGCCTGAGAGGAAAGAGCTAGACGAATTCGTGCACAGAAACCGATTCAAAGGATAGCAAAAATCCATTTTCTAATTATTTTATTTACGGATTATGTAGAATCCATTGTTCCAGTACCATTGTCCCTCGAACAGCTTGACTTCTTCTATCTCTTCAGTGTCTTTAGGCTTTAACTCTTCTCCAACCTCTTCTGCCTCAAATAGCAGATGCCATCTTTCTAGTTCAGCATTGGAGAATTCGAACCTAACTTTCCTTACTTCCTCTAATGATACTATCTCGATCTGAAGGCCAGTTTCCTCTTCTGCTTCTCTTTTCGCTCCCTCGATGAATTCTTCGTTTTTCCACACTCTTCCCATCGGGAGAACAAATTTTTCGCCTCCTTGATGCTTAACACCCACTATCTTGTCTTCTTTTTTGATTTGAAGGACCGCTTCACCCTTGCAGTCAGGATAATCCCCCTTGTATTCCAACGCAGACAGACTGACCTCCTCTTCTTTTATCTCCGGCTCTCCGAACTTTTGGTAAAGTTCCTCTAATTCTTCTTCGTTAGGTCTTTCTATCTTCATATTCATATTATACTCTATAATCCGAGCTTCTCATCTATATCCTGAAGAGCTTTCAGAGAGAGTTCTAAGAATTCGTCTCTTTCAAGACCTAGTTCCTCACAGTACAAAATCCTATCTCTATCGATGTTCTTTGCGAAAGAAGAGTCATCGAACTTTTTCTCAACCGA
Source organism: Thermoplasmatota archaeon (assembly GCA_036626005.1). GTDB lineage: Archaea > Thermoplasmatota > Thermoplasmata > Halarchaeoplasmatales > Halarchaeoplasmataceae > Natronoplasma. Next base: position 4,952 of record JAZKSP010000023.1, read on the forward strand.
TTCAGGTCTAGCCTCTTGCAACTTACTGTTTGGCATCACCAATGCCGTAGCGACTATTAGACCTGAAACTGCATCTGCGGCGTGGATGGCGTATTCCATATCACTTTCCGGCTCCACCCCGGTATGCTGATGATTGTGTGCCTTTACCGCTCTTACCATATCTTCAGGTACCTTTCCCTCGACCATCTCAGCAGACTTGAGAGCGTGTTCTTCCGGGTTATCTTTAGTTTCTTCGTAATCCAAGTCATGTACAAGTCCTAGAATCTCCCATTTATCTTCATCTTTATCTAACTCTTCCGCAACTGCTCTCATTATCTGGGCTACTGCGAACATATGGTTTTTCAGATTTTCAGTGTCTATATTCTCGTGGATCATCTCTATGGCTTCTTCCTGTGAGATCATGATTATCACATCTCTTGAACAAAGTTAGAGAAAGTAGAAGTTTAAATCTTTCGTAAAAGTTCAAAGCATTTGAATCAAAAATACTAAATCAAGTGAGAATGTTTTTGTGGTCGAGAATAAATAATTAAGATAAGGTGAAATAAGAATGGTTTCAATATATAAAGACCAGAGAGTCGGTATATTCGTCGATGTTCAGAATATGTATTATTCCGCTAGGAACGTTTATAGCAACAAGGTCGATTTCGAATCTCTGTTGGATAAAGCACAGCAGAACAGAAAAGTTACCAGGGCGATAGCTTATGCGATAGAATCTGAAACTCCGGATGAAAAGAACTTTTTTGAAACACTAGAAAGTATTGGTTTCGAAGTCAAGAAAAAGAAGCTTAAGGAATATTACGGAGGATCTAAAAAAGGAGACTGGGACATGGGTATCGCTATAGATGCTCTGAAGATCGCGAGCAAGTTGGACGTTGTAGTTCTAGTGACAGGTGACGGTGATTTCACTCATCTCGTAAATCATCTCCAGGCGGAAGGGGTTAGAGTTGAAGTAATGGCTTTCGAAGAGAGCGCTTCGAAAGAATTGAAAGGTGCCGCGAACAACTTCATAGATATGAGCGAGAATCCTGATACCTTTTTGATGTAAGTATCTTTAAAAGGCAAAAAAATAGATATCTCTCCTTCCTGAAACATGGTGAAAAAATATAAATGGAGCGGTGATAGGTGGAAAGGGTAATACATGAAAAACATCGAAGATATCATGGAGAATTTCATGGAGGATTACAAAGAAAATCCTGAAGGATGGGGTTTTTGGACCAATAGGTCTGATGATTTTTACAACATCTACATCATCCACGATGATAAGGGTTACTTCCTCAAGGTCGATTCCATATACAACAATAACCCTCTTGGATTGGGGACGGAGATCAGTGTAGAAAGGGATCAACTCGAGAAGAAACTACCGGATTTCGGTTTCAGGAGGTTCGAAGAGGACGAACTGAAAAACTTCTTTGAATCACTTTCTCGTTCAGAGGATCAAGAGAAAAAGAAAAAACTAGTCCAACGACAGATGAGGAAAAAACCAACTTTACCCCAAAATGTAGATGAAAAGGAATACGTTATGATGGGGCCTTTCAATCAGGGGAAACCTTTCCAATATCCTCTAGAAGAACAAGAAAAGATAGATAAGAAATTGAGGAAAAAACTCAAGAAGAAATTCCGTAAAAAATATCCCATGTACCGATGACTTTTCTCAATTTTGTTCAAAAATATTTTCTTAGTAACAATTATTTATTTTTTCTTAAGCATATAAAAAATGCTTTAAAGCCCTGATTTTGATGGTAATATGATGACTCTACCTGAAGATTGTAAAAATGGAATACCGGAGCCGGTAGAAATTAGTGCTAAGGAAGAACCGATATCAGCAGAAAAGCTAGCCCGGTTAGTGAGGGATGGAAAAGCCGTGATCCCATACAATCCCCGGCACGAGCCACAGCCGCGGGCGATAGGTAAAGGCCTAAAAACGAAGATAAACGTCAATCTTGGAACTTCTAAAGACCACGTGGATCTGAATGAAGAACTCGAAAAGCTGAAGACTGCGGAAAAGTACAGTGCCGATGCGGTGATGGACCTGAGTACCGGTGGGAATATAGACAAGATCAGAGAAAAATTGATAGAAAGCACCGATCTGCCCTTTGGAACCGTTCCTATCTACCAATGTGGTTTGGAACTTGCAAGAGAAAGTGCCATAGTCGATATGAGTTCAGACGACATATTCAACAGTATCAGGAAACATGGAGAAGATGGGGTGGATTTCATAACGGTTCACTGCGGGGTCACGAAAAAAGCTGTCAAAAGTTTGAAGGAAAGCGATAGATTAGCTAACGTGGTAAGTCGTGGAGGTTCTTTTCTTTCCGCTTGGGTACTTCAAAATGAGGAAGAAAATCCACTGTATTCGGAGTTCGATTATCTGCTTGAAATTGCCGAGGAATACAACCTAACGTTAAGTCTAGGAGATGGTTTTAGACCCGGTTCTATCTCCGACGCAACCGATAGGCCTCAGATCCAGGAGTTGATAACTTTAGGAGAACTGGTCGAAAGATCCCGGGAGAAGGGGGTACAGGCGATGGTCGAAGGCCCTGGACATGTTCCCCTCAACCAGGTCAAAACCAATGTAAATATACAGAAAGATGTCTGTGACGGAGCCCCATTTTATGTGCTAGGCCCATTGGTCACTGACTTTGCCCCTGGCTATGATCACATAGCAGGAGCTATCGGTGGAGCTGTAGCCGCACAGAGTGGAGCAGATTTTCTTTGTTATGTTACCCCTGCAGAACATCTCGGTCTTCCGGACGTAGAAGACGTGAAAGAGGGAACTATCGCGTCTAAAATAGCAGCGCACTCTGCTGATATAGCCAACGGCTTGGATAAAAAAGTTGATGAGGAAATATCTGAAGCTAGACAAGATTTGAACTGGGAAAGAGCTCTAGATAAAGTCGTCGATCCAGAAAAAGCAAAAAGATACAGAGAAGAGAAAAATCCTAGCGAAGAAGAGGCATGTTCGATGTGCGGAGATGTTTGTGCGATCAAGATGGTAGACAAATACCTTAAATAATAGTAAAAACTTCAATAGTCCCGAGTTATCAAGAAGGTGTGTATAGATATGGATTTCGAAATACTGGAAAAAACTGATACGACGCTGGAAATAGAAATTAAAGATGCAGACGACACCGTGATGTATCCACTGATAGAACAGTTAGTGAAGGAAGAAAACGTCACTACTGCAGATTACTCAGTCGAGCATCAGGAGTTAGATAATCCCATTTTAAGAGTGGAGGTCACGGAAGGAGTTGATCCAAAAGAGATATTAAGCGAGATAACAAAATCATTCCAGGAGGATTTCCAGAACATATATTCTGAAATGTTTGAAGAAGAATAAGATATAATAAATCCGGTGAGGTGCTCATGGAAAAAAAGGTGGGACTCAAATGCTTTTTCACCGATACCCCAGGTGTGGGAGGTAAATTGAAAAAATATCCTGAAGACTTCAGGGTGAAAGAGGAGATAGAACTTTTTGAGGAGAGTGAAGGAGAATATAGCATCGCAAAAGTTTGGTCTCGAAATTGGGAGACTAATAGATTGGTAAATAAACTTTCTGGCGAATTGAATATAAGTAGAGATAACATAGATTTCTGCGGAACGAAAGACAAGAGAGCGATCACGATCCAATGGATGTCGTTCAAATGTCCTCTTGAGAAGTTAAATAACCTAAATATAAAAGATGTAGAGATACAAGACGTTTTCACATCTCACCGGTCTCTAAGAATGGGAGCTCACAAAAGAAATCAATTCGAGATACTAGTTCGTGATCTAGACATTGAACCGAAGGAAGCTCTCGAAAGAGCTAATAAGATAGGAAAAAAAATTGAAGAAAAAGGAGGTTTTCCAAACTGGTTCGGTGTCCAGCGCTTTGGAACTCTGAGACCGATCACTCATGTTGTCGGAAAAAAAATCTTGAAAGGGGATTTTGAGGGCGCGGTAAAGCAATATGTAGCATCTCCAGAAAAAAAGGAAGGAAAAAGTTGTTACGAAGCTAGAGAATTTTTAGAGAATAACTGGGACCTAGAAGAAGCTCTCGAGATATATCCACAGGTTTTGACCTTCGAAAGAGGAATTTTGAGATATCTTAAGGATAATCCTGGTGATTTCGTTTCGGCTCTTAAGACTCTACCTCATAATCTGCTGATGATGTTCGTACACGCATATCAGTCTTATCTATTCAACAAGATGGTTTCCCTTAGACTTGAGAGAGATTTACCTCTCAATGATGCTCTTTTAGGGGACGTGATACTGCCGACGGATTCGGATGGGCTACCGAATAAAGAGACCAAGGTAAAAGTGAGAGAGCGTAACCTCTCAAAAGCAGCAGAGATGGTTAGAAAAGGAAAAGCTTTCGTCAGTGCATCGCTTTACGGTCATAAATCTGAGCTCTCAGAGGGAGAGCAGGGAGATATCGAGAGAAAAATCATTGAAGAGGAAAATATCGAAAAAGAAGATTTTATAATCCCTGAGATATCATCTATCTCTTCTACTGGTACTAGAAGGAATATCTTCGCTCCGATCAAAGATTTTGAATGGGATCTACAGGGAGAGGCAATAGGATTAAACTTCAGTCTCAATAAAGGAACTTACGCTACCACCTTGTTGAGAGAGTTCATGAAGCACCCACCTGATAAGGTGAAATTATACAGCTAGAGTAGTTTTTTGAACTTCAACATATCGCTCAGGGAAGCATCGACTTTTATCTTGTTGCTCGCATAGGCCTGCATAGCACCTATCTCTTCTTCTAATAAATCATCAAGTGTTTCTACGTCTGTAGCGATAGTGATATCGGAATCTTCAAGCGGGCCTTCATCAATGTCACTTACTTCGGACTCCTCTAGACTCAGGTTGTAGTGATTGCCGGACTCAAAATCCACTTGGATATCTCTTTCAAAGTCTTTCATCTTCTCTTCAACAGACTCGTCCTCATCTATCTTTTTCCTAAATTTCTGGATTAGTTTTTCCAATACTTCTTTTTCTTCATCCACAGACATCCTTTACCTCTCTACCGTAATAATCTATTAGGATAAAAAATTTTGTGAAGATCAAGATTGTAATCTATGTCACGTCTAAAAATGTGGATTTAATAGTCAGTTTTGGGTTTGACAAATTCCACAAATGAAGAGAGGTTTAGGGTGAATTCATTTAGGCCTTTAAAGCCCTTTTACCATGTTTCTTTTGTGTATATTAAGAGCTAAAACAAAGAACAATGTACTGAATATAATCAGGACTATCAAACCAATACCTGCTCCGAAGAAATTTTTCCCTCCAATACCTACATGAAATGAATCTACCAAATACGTGAGTGGCGAGATATAAGCTAAATATCTCATGGGACTTCCCATATCTCCTAGAAGGATGAAAATCCCGCTTATAAAAATTAGTGGAAATCTTACTAGGCTCGAGAGCATCATTATCGATGAGGGTGATTTAGTTGCCGGAGCAGAAAGAAGTACACCAAGAGTTGAGAACGTTATAGCCCCTAGGATCATCGAAAGTATGATAAATGCAAGGTTTATGATTTGAATCGGTAGAAAGATCCAGCAGGCAATGAGCACGACGCTTGAAAGCAAAATACCAAAGATCGAACCGGCTAATATATCTCCAAACAAGACGACTTTTATATTTACGGGGTAGGAAAGCAATCTTTCATGAGTTCCGGCCTGTCTCTCCCACGGCGTTACTAAAGGTCCTACAGAAGAAGAGGTGAAAAAAAGAGACATGGCCAAAAAACCAGGGAAGAACACAGCTAAGTCCAACTCTCTACCCATGTAAAATGCGAGAAACATCAAGAAAGGGAATAAGAGACCAAATATGATAACAGGAGGCTTCTTGTAATATATTTTCATATCTTTTTCAGCAGTGATTAGAGCACCTCTTACGAAATCACTATAGCTCATTCCATATCCCCCGTTAGTCTAACAAAGGCTTCTTCTAAGCTTGGACCGCATGTTTTTAAAGAGATTATATTGAACGCATTGTCATCTGCCATTTTTACTAGATGTTTTACACTAGCGTCCACATCGTCGGTAAAAATCTTGAGTTTGTCTCCAGATTTTTGAATCTTGTTCACGTGCTCGTTTTTCAACGTGTTTGTTTCGAATTTTCCTTCTATAGAGACCTCGATCGATTGAGTTTTATCGAAGGTTTTTCTCAATTTCTCAGGTCTGTCTATAGCCACCAATTCGCCTTCGTGTATTATACCCACACGTTCGCATAGTTCGTTAGCTTCCTTGATATTGTGGGTGGTCAAAAAGATCGTAGTACCTCTATCTTGCATCTTTTGGATGATTTTTACAACCAACCTTTTACTCTGAACATCAAGACCCGAAGTGGGTTCATCTAAGAATAGTACAGGAGGTTCATGGATGATAGCGCATCCTATATTGACCCGTTGTTTCATCCCTTTAGAAAACTCCTGAAGTATGTCTTTGCCCCGGTCTTTTAATTTCATCATCTTCAATATTTCACGAGTCCTTTCATCTCGTTCTTTTTTTGACATCCCATAGAACTTCCCAGCAAGATGCAGATTTTCCTCTGCAGTCAAGTCCTCGTAGATATTACCAAATTCCGGGATGATCCCCATATTCATCTTCGCCCGGATCGGATCTTCTTGTGGATCAATGCCTTTGATGAAAGCTGTTCCAGAGTTCGGTGTTATTAACCCTGTCAGCATCCTTATCGTTGTTGTCTTACCTGCGCCGTTAGGACCTAAAAAGCCGAAGAACTCCCCCTCTTCCACTTCAAAACTTACATCTCTGACTGCTCTCACATCACCGAAGGTCTTACTAAGGTCACTAGCCTCGACAGCTACTGTCATCAACTATTCCTCCTCAACTACCAGCTCTATCTCTATCTTTTTCTTTGATAGTTTCCAGATCTTTTCGGGGGCACCACGACCCTCTTCTAAAAATTTATCGACTTCGATTATGCCCGCTTCCCGGAGTTCCGACAGGTGATAATAAAGTCCGGATTGTGTGATATCATAGCCTTTCTTTTTCATTCTTTTCTTGATCTCTTTGGTTTTGGCTGTGCTAGTCCCTATAATTTCGATTATATCCCATCTAGTGGGGCAGTGCAGCGCCTTAGCTAGACCTTGAAGCTTACTAATGCGTTTTTCGGCTTTTTCTTTTGGCTTATCGCAGCATCCAGTATTCTGTGAGCACATCTTGATTATCTCCTAGTAAAGGAAAATAAAAGGTTTTTACTCGAGAGAATAATGCGGCGTTCCAGTTCCTTCAGGGATCTCTCTTTCGAGATAACCTTCCCTGTACATCATGTCTATGACCATCTTTATTCTATCTTCGGTCACAAAGGGCATACCTGCACAGCGATCGACCAACGCTTCCGGGCAGAACTTTCCAGAGGAACATCCTTCTGGATTTTCTTCCAAGTAGTCCAAAACTATATCTACGGTCATCTCTAAGAACTTTTTATCGTTCTTCCATGCCTTCTCTACAATCTCTTCCTTATTTTCGGTGATTTCTTCTACACTCATATCTATCAACTCCAATATTGCAGTTAATAACTAAATTATTACAATTCGTATTTATAGCTTTCCCACTCGATTTATCCACTCATCTTCCTTTCTGCTTTTCGTATAATCTCCTATAGGTCTCATTACTCTCCATAAGTTCCTCATGACTACCTGTATCTATCAATCTACCTTCTTTTAAGACGCCTATCCGGTCAGCTCTATCCAAAGTGGCGAACCGGTGAGCTATCATAAGAACGGTACGTCCTTCCAGCAATTTTTCCATCGCATCCTGGATCAAGACTTCTGTATAGGCGTCTACACTTGAGGTGGCTTCATCGAGTATCAATATCTTTGGATCCGCCAACATAGCTCTCGCAAAAGAGACCAGCTGTTTTTGACCGCCCGATAGTTTCACGCCGCCTTCACCTACTCTTGTGTCGTATCCTTCCGGTAAGCCTTCGATGAAGTCGTGAGCGTGAACTTTCTTCGCTACTTCGACTACTTCCTCATCCGACGCTTCAGGCCTTCCAAAATGGATGTTATCCTTTATGGAGGTGTCAAAGAGGAATATATCCTGCGGTACAACAGAGATGATATCTCTCAATCGCTTTTTAGGATAGTTTCTAAGGTCGACGCCGTCTATAGTGATACGGCCCTCGTCTACATCATAAAGTCGAGTTAAGATGTTCACGATGGTCGTTTTTCCCGCACCGGTCTGTCCAACTAGCGCGAAGATCTCACTAGATTCCATTTTCAGATCTAGTTCGTCTATTATCGTTTCTTCATCATAACTGAAACTTACGTTATCGAATTCTATTCCACCTTCGATCTTTTCAGAGGATTTCGTGTTTTCCGCTTCCTTTATCGATTTCTCTTCAGACATGTACTCGTATATCCGGTCTAAAGAAGCTCCGGCGGACTGATAAGTATTGTAGACCTGACTCATATCTGCCAATGGTCCAAAGAATCTGCGCACATAATCCATGAAAGCTATGAGCACGCCCAAACTGACAGTTCCTTGGACGAATCCCCAACCCCCGTAACCTAGAACGAGCGCCTCTCCGAAGACCTTACTCAACGTCATAATGGGAAACAACAGAGAGAAGTAGGTGGCAGCTTTAAGATTAGCCTTCAAGTTTTTCCAGCTCAATTTGCTGAATTTTCCGGTATTGATGTTCTCTCTATTCAATGCCTGCACCAATCTTATCCCTGATAGATTCTGCTCGACATCGGCGTTGAGTTCTGCGAGTCTTTCTCTGACATCGCGATACGCCATCCTCATCTTCTTACCGAGGAAATACACCACAAAGAAGATGAATGGTATGATGATGAAACTCACTAAAGCTAACCTGACGTTCAAAATCAGCATGATTATGACTATCCCTATCATCACGAAAAAATCACTCAACAGATGAACAAATCCTGTTGAAACGAGATCTGATAGGGCGTTCACGTCGTGAGTAACACGGGCCATCATATCGCCCGTACTGTGTTCATTATAGAAATCTATGGAGAGTTCCTGAACATGTTCGTATAGATCCTCTCTTATATCTCCCACTATGGTGTGGCCGATCCAGTTGGAAAGGTAGGTCTGAAAGTATGAAAATAGCCAGTAGGCTCCATAGGCTCCGACCATCATGAAAAATATGAATGTAAGCCCTTCAAGATCACCTACCATTATATACTCGTCTATAGCTATCTTTATCAGGAACGGTCCTGCTAGACTGGCAAGTGTCATCATGAGCATGGAGAGTATCGCCAAGATCATCTTAACCTTGTGTTCCTTCAGATATTTGAAAAGAAATTTCAATGCCCTTTTATCCAGCTGCTTCAGTGAAAAATCCTCTTCATTATCAGATCTGATCCTGCGTCCGAATCCCCCTCTCATCGAGAATCACCTTCCTCTTCCTTCAACACTTGCTGGTAGATCTTCCTGTAGAAACCATCCTCTTTTTCCAGTAATTCTTCATGTTTTCCTCTTTCGACTATCCCTCCGTCCTTCAGAACGAGTATTTTGTCAGCGTTCTGTACAGTCCATAGCCTATGAGCTATGACGAAGGTAGTCCTATCTTTGATGACCCCACTCATCGCTTTCTGCATCTTATCTTCCGTTTCAACATCGACGCTGGAAGTCGGTTCATCGAGTATCAAAAGACTAGGGTCTGTCAGTAAGACTCTAGCCATGGCCAGTCTCTGCTTTTGTCCTCCAGATATATCTACACCTCTCTCTCCTATAGGTGTCTCATATCCCAAAGGCAGTGATTCGATGAAATCGTGTATCTGAGCTATCTTGGCACACTCGATCACCTCATCCATAGGTGCATCAGGTCTACCATAGGATATGTTCTCCCTGATGGACGCTCCGAATAGAAAAGTGTGCTGCAGGACTATACCTACCTGTTCACGAAGACTGTCGATAGTGACCTCTTTGATATCATGTCCGTCGATCAGTATCTTTCCTTCGTCTGCATCATAAAATCGAGGTATAAGGTGGAGTAAAGTGCTTTTTCCCGCTCCCGTGGGACCGACTATAGCGACGGTTTCCCCAGGCTTAACATCTATATCTATATCTTTCAGGACTTGTTTTCCCTCTTTATAAGAGAAGCTTACATCTTTGAATTCTACTTTTCCATCGACCGGAGGTAGATCTTTTGCATCCGGCGAGTCCTTCACTTCGGGTGACATATCAAGGACGTCAAAAATTCTTTCGGACGCGGCGACGGCTTGACTGCTGAGATTGATCATCATACCGGTCTGTCTAACCGGGCGGGTCAGCATAGCGATATAACTCAAGAACCCGGCCATCATTCCAAGTGATATAGTACCCTTTATAACCAATCTACCACCGTACCAAACCACTAGAGCTGTACTCAGTCCTACCAAAAAGTGAACGTAGGGCATCCAAAGAGCGGAGACCTTTGATGCTTTTATGTTGATGTCCACGTACTCTTGATTTCTTTTGTTGAACTTCCTTTTCTGCTGGTCTTCTCTTCCGAAAAGTTTGATGACTTCCATACCGACGAAATTCTCTTGGACCATCTCCGTAAGCTTGGCGAATGTCTTCCTTACTTTCCTGAACATGGGTCGAACCTTAGAAGAATACATGTACATGCCGAAGACCATTAGTGGAAGTATCGCGATGTAAAGTAAACCTAACCGATAATCCCAGAACAGCATGATTATCAAAATACCTATGATGGTCAGGATATTTTCAGAAACGAAGGAACTCACTCTACCGAGGAAACGGTGAAGTGTCTCGGTGTCAGTCGTTATCCTTGCCATCAAGTCTCCAGTTCTAGATTCATCGTAGAAAGAGAAAGATAGTTTGTTCAAATGCTCGTATAAATTCACCCTTATATCGTGGATTATGCTCTGAGCTATGAATTCTGATACATAACTCTTTACGAAATCGAAAAAGCCTTTGAGTAAAGCCGTGCCGATCATAGCGGCTGCAATTATCCAAAGCCTCTGTATATCTCCGGTCATTATCATGTTGTCTATACCATACCGGATCAACCATGGAGGGATCAGTCCCATGGCGGTAGAGACCAAAACCGCAGCCATCACACCTGCGATTTTTTTACAGTGATCACGGGCGTAGCTTCCCAATTTTAACAGATTGGGTAAAAAAGGTGGTTTAGATTTTTTCTTTTTACCTTTATTCACTGGTTTATTCATAAATTATACCATTATGTTATAGTTAAAGGCTGCAATATTACCGTTTTATTTAAAATTGTTGATAACAGACCAACATATCAGACCTATCAAACATCCTTCAAACATGCCGAAAAAAGATAAAACTGAACTTCAGTTCAAAAGCTTCATTTTTATTTAAGGGAATAGCTCCCGCCTTCGATTTTGATAGTTTTTCCCTCCGTAAGTGCTTCTGCAACTTTTTTTCTCGCTGATTTTAGATCATTCCATAGTGTTTTCCTACAGACGCCCATCTCTCCTGCGGCCTCTTCCTGAGTGAGATTTTGTTTGTCGACTAATCTAAGAGCTTCAATTTCTTCAACTTTCAGAATTATCTTTTCAGTTTCCTCATCTGTCTCAGGAGAGAATACTCTCTTATCGGGAACCTTTCCGACCCTTCTTTTGCCCCTTCTGCGTCCTCTTCTCTTGCCTCTTCTACGCCTTGGCATCGTTTAGATAAACCTCTTACTGGATAATAATAGTTTTCATTCATTTGGGAATAAAAATTAAGGAAAAGAAGTGGTTTTTACTCGGCTAGCTCATCGAGTCTCTCTTCTACTAACTCTAATTCCTCTTCAAGTTGAGCTGCATAGGCTTTCAGATCCTCTATTTCGTCTTCCTCGGTATAATCACCATAGTATGGCCTTTCTGTTTCTGTCCTTCTAGGTACTCTGCGAACTGGTACTTGTCTTTCTACTGGAATTCTTGGAGGTGCTCTCCTAAAACCTCGGCCTCTTCCACCTCTGAAACCCCTACCGAGACCTCTTCCGATCCCTCGGCCTCTACCTCTTGCTAGTCCACGACCACCTGCTTTGGTGAAACCGGGACTAGCGTGACCAGTACAGTAACCGAGTCCTCTTCCTGTTGCAGGGCCTAACCCTTCGGGTCCAGTTCCATCTCCTCTTGGCAT
>JAZKSP010000142.1:0-3346 GCA_036626005.1 Thermoplasmatota archaeon
GTCCGTCAAGATCAGCGCTTTTGTCATGGTTTAGAGAGAAAAATAATAATTCATAAGTTTTTGGATACTGTACTATAATCCGAAAGAATGCGCAGCTGATCATTCCTTCTCGTATTCGGCGATGAAACTTCTACCACCGACCTGATGAAAACCTTTGAATTCAGTTTTGATCCCTCTTTCCTTCAGTTCATGAACTAGGTCTATAAAATACTCGTCCATACAGCAACTCAAACAGAAGTTGCCTTCGAACTTCACCTTGAATGTCTCTCCTTCAATATCTATGAGTTCGGCTTCCGCAATATCTGCCTTGTATTCGTTGTGCGATTCTATAGCAGACCTTATCTTCTTCTCTTCCATGTCTATCACTCGCAAAGTGGGATCTCTCCGCGATATTCGATAACAGACCCGTCATAATTCAGTCTTATAGGATGGACATCTAGACCTGCCTCTACACCTTTTTCAAAGACTCTAGCAAAGTCGTGATCCTGTTCCTTATGTGGTTTAAAGCACGAAGCATCCGATCTGAAAACTAGAAAAAGCAGCGATGCGGAAGTGTTCTCTTCATTTATAGCCTCTACTAATTCTTCTATATGTCTTTTCCCTCTTTCGGTAGGTGCATCAGGGAATAATGCTTCGCCGTTCTCAGCTAATGTGCAACCCTTGACCTCAACCCAAATTTTTTCTTCATCCTTCTCTAGGAGAAAATCTATCCTGCTCTTCCCCAATCTTTTTTCGGCTTTGTAACTAACCGGTTCTCCAAAAGGACTGATCTCAGCATCTTCTATCAATTTTTCAGCTATCGACCTATGATAGCCAGAATTCACGAAAACCCAATTCTTTTTAACTTTTCCCGCTAATAGAGTCCAATCTGTCTTCCTATCTCCACTTTCAGCCTTTTCCAATAAAACTTCATTTCCGGGATAAAGGATCTCGCTCAATCTTCCTGGGTCTCTTATATGGACCTCTTCTACCGAGAGAGTTTTATCTACTTCTACTTCACCTAAAAATCTATTCTTCCTATTTTTAAATACTCCTCTAGCATCGGAAGGGATCTCTAACAGAGAGGTCATCTTATCTTTTCTAATATGATCGACGGGCAGAGATCTCTAACCCCCTCGATCTTTCCAACCTTTTCAGTCATTATATCCGATAAGTGGTCTCCGTCTTCAGCCCATATCTCCGCCATTATCATATGGTCACCAGTAGACTTTGCGACCCATTTCACTTCATCTATCTCGGCTATGTCTTCTATCGCCTTCAAAAAATACTCGGGCTCGACATCCAAGCCTAAAAGGGTAACTGTACTGTATCCGAGATTAGTAGGGTCGATATCAACTGTAAATCTCTCTATTACACCGTTCTCTTTCAAAGAATCAATCCTTTTCCTAACGGTAGCTTCACTAACTTCTAACTCCTCAGCTATCTCCGTATAGGGTGTTCTAGAATCCCCTTTGAGCATTTCAAGGATTTTTTTGTCTTTTTCGTCTATTTTTACCATGATATATAGAAATACATCATGCATCTTATTTATACTTTTGCGATTGTCGAACAAAAAATACATATATATCGAACATATTATAACGTTATACGGAAAAGATGAGGACGAGTCGGAAAAGAACACAAATGGATTTGACCTATAAAACAGACGGTTTGTCTGAAGTTTCATCGTACGATAAGATTAAAGTAGGTAGAGGCCCATTAATACATGGGAGAGTGGAAGATCTATCCACAAATAAAGTAAATGAAAATCACTTTCCTCATCTGAATCTGGAGGTTGAAAATATATGGCAGAAAATATGGATATAGAGGATTTGAATTTTGAAGAGATGTTAAAAGGTGCCGTTAAAGCCGAAATCAATGCTAAGGAAGTTTATGAACACATGGCAGGAAGGGTAAACAACTTTGTGATGAGTGAACGATTCGAATTTTTGGCGGGAGAGGAAAAAAAACACGAAGGGTTCCTACGGAATATCTATAAGAACACACAAAATAAAAAGGAGATCGAATTACCAGAAGAGACACCTGTCCCACTACCTTACATCAGATACGGGGATGATATCGATGAAAGCGAGATAATAGAACAGGCGATGGATGCTGAGTTAGCTTCTAAAGAGTTTTACCAGAAGATGGCTAATAAGGCAAAAGATACAGGTCTTGAGAGAAATCCAAAAAAATTGTTAGAGTACCTTGCAGGTATGGAGCAGAATCATTATGAGATATTGAAAGAAGAATTCGGCATGATGAGTGAATTCGAAGAGTTTGATCAGTATTATCCTTCTATGCATCAAGGACCATAAGAGGTGAATAGATATGTCGAAATGGAGATGTACTGTCTGCGGATATATATATGATGAAGAAAAAGGGGACGAAACCAATGATATCGAACCCGGAACCAAGTTCGAGGAACTACCTGACGATTGGGTATGTCCGGTATGTGGAGCGCCTAAAGAAGACTTCGAAAAAATTGAGGACTGAGGGATACCAATGCCAGAAACACCATCTGAGATAGAGGTCGGAAAAAAAGCTCCCGATCTCACTCTCGAGGACCAAAACGGAGAAAGATTCACTCTCAGCGATTACAAGGATAGGACTAGAGTCCTTCTTTCATTCCATCCACTCGCGGGTACTGAAGTCTGTGCTAAACAGATGCAGGCGTTGGAGAACAGTAAGAGGAAATTCCAGGAGTACAATGCTGTTCCCGTTGGTATAAGTGTGGATCCTGTTCCGGGCAAAAAACTATGGGCAGAGAAACTAGGTTTAGAAGAACTAAGAATACTATCAGACTTCTGGCCGCACGGTGAGGTAGCAAAAAAATATGGCCTTTTCCTTGAAAAGGAAGGTATCTCGAAAAGAGCGAACATTCTGATCGATGAAGAGCAAAATATCGTGTTCTCAAAGGTTTATTCTATTGGAAAAGTACCTGACGTTAGAGAGATAATATCTGAATTGAAGGAAAGGAGGTAAAAAATGACGAAAATAGAAGATATGTATAGGACTGACGACTGGAAGACAGAAAAGCACGTACCAGTGATAGAAGTGGAAAAGAAGGGTGAAAAAGTCAAAGTGAAAGCTAGTATAGGAAAAGAGATTTCACACCCGAACGAAACTGAACATCACATCCGTTGGGTGGAATTGTACTTCAAGCCTGAAGGGGACGAATACCCCTATCAATTAGGTAAATACGAATTCACGGCTCACGGTGAATCTGCCGAGGGACCGAACACGAGCACTATCTACACGGAACCGAAAGTGGTGAGTACCTTTGAAACGGAGAAGAGCGGTACGATAATAGCGAATTCCTACTGCAACATCCATGGACTCTGGACGAATGAAAAGGAACTCTAGT